>JAZQRM010000027.1:0-16398 GCA_045629585.1 Taishania sp.
ATCCAGCTGAGCTATGGAACCATAATTGTAATAAAAAAAAGGGAGATGAAAATCACCTCCCTTCGTCGGGGTGGCAGGATTCGAACCTGCGACCTCCTCGTCCCAAACGAGGCGCGATAACCGGGCTACGCTACACCCCGAAACTTTGAAAAAATTTCAAAGAATCTTCTTCCAATCTTAAACAAGAGTCGTTACCCTTGTTACTTGATCACAAAAGTATGTATTAATTCATTTATAACGAATACACTTTTGTTATTTTGTTGCTAATAAAAAAGCAACACACTGTTTGCGGAGAGAGCGGGATTCGAACCCGCGGTACAGTTACCCGTACGTCAGTTTAGCAAACTGGTGGTTTCAGCCTCTCACCCATCCCTCCAATACTGTTGTTCAATGAACGGATGCCAAAGGTAGTAATAGAAATGGAATTTTCAAGCGTTTTTTCTATAAATTTTATTCTTTTTTTAAACAAGAATCCAATTCACATTAGATAATAAATATAACATTCCGATAACCAACAGAATAGCATCACTAAATTGCATTTTCCTTTTATGAAGAAAATAACCTCCAATTCCACCGATGAGCCCTGATCCAGCTAAGAAAAGCTGATTAAACATAAGGTTAGACAGGTACAAATAGCCAAACATTAGACCTGCTACAACTATACCCATTAAAAGATTATATGCTCTTTGCCCCTTTTTAATAAGATTTTGATGTACTCCCAACAATAGAAATAGATACGCCACTAGTTGAATCAGGTCTGGGATTTCCTTTACTGCTAATTTCAATTGCAGCTCAAATGGCAGGACTATTTCTAGTAGGAACGGACTAAAAAGAAAATGAAGGAGAACAAACACACCTAAGAAAATATTTTTGACATCCAAAGCAGGACGACAATTAAGGTATGCTATACAAAAGATAATGAATAAAAATAGTGGAACAAGCGGATAGGAGAAAAGCAACACCCCATGTTGCACATAATTAAAAAGTCCCAACAAAACATACGTCAGGACTCCTACATTAACAACTTGTAAGGGTTTCATTTTACTTGTCGATAACATCATAAATGTAATCGAAAGTAGATAAGATTACAGGCTCACCATCAACGACAGCTATGTCATGCTCAAAGTGTGCACTTGGTGACCCATCAGCGGTAACAATTGTCCATTTATCGTCCAAAAGTTCTACTTTTTCAGTCCCTATATTTATCATTGGTTCAATTGCAATCGTTAAACCGTTCAGGATTTTCTTTCCTTTTCCTCTTCTTCCGTAATTAGGTACTTGTGGGTCTTCATGCATCTTTTTACCTAAACCATGCCCAACCAAATCACGCACCACTCCATATCCGTGTTTTTCGGCATGTGTTTGAATAGCCCAACCGATGTCTTCTAAACGATTACCAGCACGTGCTTGTTCAATTCCAAGATATAAGCATTCTTCAGTTACCTTTAACAATTGTTTCTTTTCATCTGAAATTTGACCCACTGCAAACGTATATGCATGATCACCATAGTATCCTTTATAAATTGCACCACAATCGACAGATATGATATCTCCTTCTTCGAAAGGTCTATCTGTCGGTAAACCATGTACTACAGCTTCATTTACTGAAACTAACAAAGTACTAGGACAACCATACAATCCTTTAAAACCAGGTATAGCATTTTGAGAGCGAATATAGTCTTCGGCCACTTGATCCAACTGATTACTGGTCATACCCGGTCGAATAAGTTTTGCTACCTCTCCTAAAGTTCTACTCACTATTTGCGCTGCTTCACGCATTATAGCAATTTCCGCGGCCGTTTTATATATAATCATTTCTTTCTTAAAAAAATTCATTGTTACAAAATTAAGCAATTACTTGTTACCCATAAAAGTTTGCGCGTTAAAGTTGCGTTAGGAGTACAACGAAAAAAGGCACAGATTTTCATCCGTGCCTTTTTTAATATGTTTGTTTGAAAACTATCCTAAGATTTCTTTCACTTTATCCGCAGCTTCTTGCAACTGAACAACCGCATGCACGTCTAAACCAGAGTCATCGATCAATTTCTTTGCTTCTTCCGCATTTGTTCCTTGTAAACGAACAATGATAGGAACAGGAATAGTTCCCATTGCTTTGTATGCATCTACAACACCTTGCGCTACACGATCACAACGAACGATACCACCGAAGATATTAATTAAGATTGCTTTTACGTTTGGATCTTTCAAGATGATTCCGAAAGCTTTTTGTACACGTTCTGCATCTGCTGTTCCACCTACATCAAGGAAGTTAGCAGGGTTTCCACCTGACAATTTGATGATATCCATCGTTGCCATAGCCAAACCAGCACCGTTTACCATACAAGCAACGTTACCATCCAATTTAACAAAGTTCAATCCAGCTTCACCAGCTTCAACATCCATCGGATCTTCTTCTGATATATCTCTCATTGCTAAGTAGTCTGGGTGACGGTATAAACCGTTTCCATCCAATGTTACTTTAGCATCGACAGCGATAATTTTGTTATCTGAAGTTTTTAAAACGGGGTTAATTTCAAACATTGCAGCATCGATTCCAACGTAAGCATTGTAAAGCGATGTAACAAACTTCACCATTTCCTTGTGCGCTTGCCCACTCAAACCTAAGTTAAAAGCGATTTTACGAGCTTGGAAACCTTGTATTCCAACACGTGGATCAATCTCTTCTTTGTAGATTAACTCTGGAGTATGTTCAGCTACCGCTTCGATATCCATTCCACCTTCTGTTGAATACACAATTGTATTACGTCCTCTTTCACGGTCCAATAAAACAGACATGTAGAATTCTTCTGTTTCGGCTTCACCTGGGTAATAAACATCTTGTGCGATTAACACTTTGCTTACTTTCTTAGCTTTACCATTCGTTTGAGCAGTCATTAAATGACCACCAAGGATTCCTTTAACTTTATCTTCGATTTCAGATAAACCTTTAGACAGTACTACACCGGCAGATCCAGTTTCTTCAACCTTCCCTTTTCCACGTCCACCTGCGTGGATTTGTGCTTTAACAACGTACCATCCTGTACCTGTTTGTTCTGTTAATTTTTTAGCAGCCTCTACAGCTTCCTCAACCTTGTCGATTACGATTCCTTCTTGTACCGCTACGCCAAAGCTTTTCAGTATTGATTTCCCTTGGTATTCGTGTAAGTTCATTTTCTGACTAATTTATAGTGGGGTAAAAATAGATTTTATTTTTATAAGCGTCAAGAGAAAGTCCCTTATAAGTTCAACTTTTTTAATTGTTACCCTCTAGTTTTCACCCAACTAGAGTCTACGTTTCTGGACATATAACGCATTGCCTTTTGGTTACGTATATCTTCCCAAATCTGATTAACTCCATGAATTAAAGCCTTTTCTTCTTTATCCATCGCCGAATTAACCACTTTTGGATCCGCAAAATAGGACTTTACGAAGTTTGTATCAAAGTCTCCAGATAAAAATGCATTATGTCTTAAAACATACTTACCAAAGTCCAAAGTTGTCTTCACACCTGAGATTTGATACTCATCTATTGCCTTTATTGCTCTAATAATTGCAGCATTTCGATCTTTACCCCATACTACCAATTTAGCAATCATTGGGTCATAGTAAATTGGAATTTCCATTCCTTCAACAAAAGCATCATCCACACGCACTGATCGTCCTGTTGGCACACGGTATCTATCCAAAGTCCCAATATCAGGTGTAAAACCATTTAAAGTATCTTCAGCATAAACACGTATTTCGATTGCGTGTCCGTGAATTTTCAACTCATCTTGTAATAAAGGTAAACGTTCACCTCTAGCTACACGAATTTGCCATTCTACAAGGTCTTGACGGGTAATTTCCTCCGTCACTGGATGTTCAACTTGCAAACGCGTATTCATTTCAAGGAAGAAGAAATCTAGATTTCCGTCCACTAAAAACTCAACTGTTCCAGCCCCTTCATAATTACATGCTTTACAAACTTGTACCGCTGCTTCCCCCATTCTTTTACGTAAATCATCTGTTAAAATTGGAGAAGGAGCTTCTTCTATGACCTTTTGGTGACGACGTTGAATTGAACATTCTCTATCAAAAAGGTAAACTGTATTGCCTAAAGAATCGGCGAATACTTGGATCTCAATATGTCTTGGTTTGGTTACAAATTTTTCAATAAAAACAGCATCATCGCCAAAAGAAGAGCGTGCTTCATTTTGTGCGAGTCTCATCTGCTCTTCAAAATCTTTAGGATCTTCAACTAAACGCATACCTTTCCCTCCACCACCGGCGGAAGCTTTTATCAGAATAGGATACCCCACTTCAAGTGCAACTATCTTAGCTTCTTCAACGTCTGTAATAGCTTCGTCTACACCTGGAACTAAAGGCACACCAAACTCTTTAACTGCTTGTTTTGCGCTTAATTTATCCCCCATCACCTCCATTGACTCTGGGCTTGGACCAATTAATTTAATACCGGCTTCCTTTACTTTACGCGCAAAGGTTGCGTTTTCAGATAAAAACCCGTAACCAGGATGAATTCCATCCACACCTAGCTCCTTACAATATTGTAAAATTAGGTCTTGTTTCAGGTAACTTTCCGCTGCAGGGCTCGCTCCTAAATACACAGCTTCATCAGCTTCTAGTACATGTGGTGCGTATTTATCTGCATCAGAATACACTGCAACACTTTTGATGTTCATCTCTTTCAAGGTTCGGATAACTCTTCTCGCGATCTCTCCTCTATTTGCTATTAAAACTTTGTTCATGATCTTTTAACCTAGGTATGCGAATTTATTTAATTAAAACGATTTAATCGTCTTAATTTTTAATAAAAGATTTGATTTTTATTTCCAAAACCAGGACAGCACCAACCTCACTCTTCGTTCTCTTTGGGAACTAGTGCTTGGTGCTTCTTACGACGAATTGGGTATCGTTTATTTTTTTTCTTTCTAAAGATATCCAGGAACTTTTGAAACAATTTAAAATCCTTGAATGAATTAAAATCCTCTTTATAATAAACACCAATTCCTTGTTTGAATTGTCCTCTATTTTGGGTTTGAATTACACGTGTATCATTCGATTCATTAAACACATTAATACGGAAGGTTCCTTCTTTATTTAACTTATACTCCACCTCTACATCTCCGATTATAGAAGATTGGGCGTTTCCGGATACGGTCGAATTTCTGGCTCCTACAGACCCTGTAATAATCAATTGATCGTCTAGAAAACCTTTTTGGATCCCAACCGCATATTCATTTTGTCCTTGTGAATCTGAATTCAAATCCACATTCAATTTATAATCTTGGCTCACTTGTGACAATAGTGAATTAATTTGTTGAGACACTAAATCCAATGCCGCCCCACCACTAGCACGTGAAGAACCTTTCATTGGCTGAAACTTACGCCACAGTAGCAAGGAGAAAAACTGTCTACTTAGCTCATCTTTATTACTTGCAACTTGTGCTAGAATTGCCTTATCCGCTTCTGGTGCTTTTGGCGCTTTTATATCGAAAGATATTGTTGGTTTCATTAATGATTCCGTCAAATTCAAATACGCATTTATATCTTGTTGCCCTGATGTTAATAATTCGGGGGATAGTTCTCCAATATTAGTTTTTACTTTATAATAGGCTTGTAGGTTTAGACTTGCATCATAAGGGCTCCCTGTCCACGTTATTGTTCCACCTTCTTCCAGGTAAAAAGATTGTTTGATCGGTCCCATTACGAAATTATAACCAGATCCTTCAGCGACTCTGTACGTTCCATCCAAGGACAGTTGGCCCAAATTATCTAGTCGCATTCCAATTTTCCCATTTCCATAGGCTACAATTTCATCACCTGTTTGTTCATTGAAAATCACCTTGACTTTTGCCTCAGGTGTAACATTGAATTTAAAATCGAGTGAAACACCGGTAAAATCAATTTTTGGTTCTTGTTTAACTGTAATTGTATCTCTTGAAACAAAAGTTATAAAATCATCTTCATTTAGTTCACTTTGACCAAAAAGCGACAAATCAATCCACGTTCCCTTCTGCGTTTTGGCATCCACAGAAATATCTAAATTATTCAAGTAACCAAATATATTCACTGTTCCTGTGACATACGCTTTCCCATAGTACACATCACCACTCGAAGAGTTTGTGTTAAGCGCCAAGAAGCGATCCAAAGGTGCTTTTACCCATTTGTTTATTGGATCTCTTTTATAGAAATCTTCTTCCAGATTTATAAACACATCGACGTTCCATCTCGTGAAATCACGGTGTGCAATCGTACCATTTAACGAACCTGTATTTCCTTCCGCATCCGTTATTGGCATGTTATCGATGTAGAAGCCATCTCTATCTGCAAACATTTTACCGTTAAAAGAAAAAGAAGTGCCCAACATTCCGACTTTTGCACCTGCGTTATTCAGCATCACATCTCCATCAATCACAGGGCGTTTAATCTCCCCAGTTACAAAAAGTTTACCATCAATTTGCCCTTGAATATTACTGACCACCAATGGATCCATAAATGCGTCCAAGAAACCGATATTCGTTTTACTAAAATTAAGGACAAAATCTAGGTTCTCTTTTTCCTTGGTTATATCATAGGTTCCGTTAAAGTCAAAAGTTTGCACCCCTTTAAACTCCAGATCACCTTCAAGAGCAATTTTATCCTTGGATTTATCCCATTGGGATTGCAGGTAGACATTACCGACCTCTTCGTTATTAATAAACAAATTATCCACTCTAATATCGCCCATATATCCAAGATTCGTATATGGATTAGTAATATATCCCCATCCATTGGCTTCACCAGAAAGGGCAATATTTAAACCGAGCAATTGACCCAATTCGGCAAGATTCACCTCTTTGATCTGAAAATTCAATTTATCTGAATCACTTTTAGAGACTACACCATTTACGGCAATAAACTGTTCGCCTTTTTCTAATTTAAATCCATCTACACTAATAATGGAAGAATCCAGAATAATCTCGGCAGCCTCATTTATTTCCCAGCGATTATCATTGATAGAGAAATAAGACTTTTCAAAATCTACCCGTACTCTGGTAGTCGATTCTAAATGCGTATTCCATTTGATTTCCGTTTCGTTTATTGAATTGGGATTCCAAGTTAATGTACTGATTAGATTATTACCATTTCCATCAATATTCAAACTCACATCATCCAAACTAATGGAATCATTTAACTGTAAATTCCCGATATGCAGACGGGTTTGTATTTCATCATTTACCGCTTTTTGATCGAGTGAAATATTACTAATATTCCGGCCTCCAAAATGTATACCTGTTGAGTTAAGTAGTAAATCAAAGTCACGATCTGCGGCATCATAATTACCCTTAATTGTGGTATTTGTATTGATTTTTAGGCCAGGCACAAAAATGGGTAGCACTTGTGAAACATCTTTCAGCGTTATATTATAATCTATATAATCCGTCGTATTTAGTTTTCCTTTTTTCTTGATTTTATCCGAAACTGCTAATTGCCCAAATCCTGGGAAAATTTGACTTATTTGATCTTGAATCACGAGTCCTAGGTTATCAAAATCCATTTTTCCGACAACTGATCCATCTATCAATGTACTTTTCAATTCAAAACGATCCTCCTCTTCACTTCTGAAAATATCAAGATTAATATTGGGTACCGAAATAGATTGCGTTCCTTTTCTAAAATAGACATCCGAAAGGAGTACACATCCTTCCATGGTATTCGGATTAAATCCTTGCAATTGAATTTCAGCTTTAGCTTTTAGAAAGGTCGAATCTATATCGACAAGGTTCAATTTTTTTAAGAAAGCTTTATCAATATCTATGTTCACATCCACGGTAGGCGTTCCATTCAAATCAATCGTACCCTTATAAGTCAGATCTAAATTATTATCTGTCACATCTACTGTTGCAAGTAAAATATTATCGATAAACGACCCTTCCTTAATCTCAATATTCGAATATGGATATCCTAACAACTCGAAACGATTTACATTTCCGGATATACCCGTGAAATTAACTTTAGAGAAACCTTGCGCTTCGCCATTCAAAAAGAAAACACCGTCAACAATACCAAAGGTGGTACTTGCTAATAATTTACCTAGATTAAAATTATTTACTTTAACGTCATAATCCGCTGCTTCAGAATGTTTGAACGCATAGATTTCCCGTGCTTTGTCATAGGTGAAATAAATTCCGTTATCGATATTAACAGATCCGACTACAGTATTTAAAACATCAGCCGAAAGCACAAATTGGCTATACAAACCATCTAGGCGTATTTCTTTTCCTTCCAAGAAACCTAAGCGTTGAATAATCGGATCTAAAGCTAAAAACTTTGGTTCTCCGTCTGAAGGCAATTTTATAGCCTTCAAATCATTTATATCCGCATAAATATATTCGATTCGCTCTTGGTAAAACGAAGATTTTAAATCTCTGAAGTCAGGCAATTGAATCGTCCCTTTTATCTCCGTTTTTTCACCTGTTTTTACATGCAGATTAGACGCTTTAAGGTTCTTGACATAATTTTCAAATTTTCCATCAATAAAAACCCTTTGGTCCATACCATATAACATCGGAGCGAAAACCGCTATATCTTTAAAAGACACGACTGTTTTATTCAGGTCAGCATCAAAACGCACACTATCAATGAAATACGAATAATCTTCCATTCCTGAATAGATCAATTGGAAATGTCGACTTCGTATTTCAGATTCATCCGTTTTAATGTACACCCTTTTAAGATCTAGTCCATTTGCTGAGAATACGGCTCTGGTTTTTAATTCATTAATTCGGAAATTAGATTTTTGTTCAAAGGCAGAAAGATTATTGATAATACCACTAAAGATGCCATTCTTCATTAAAAACTGAGACACTTTTAGATTTACATCTTTCAAAAGAAGATGAGAGTAATCTATTCCGTGGGCAGTGAGTGGATAATTGTAGTTATCAAAATGGAAACGAATATTCTTTAATTCTATATCTTCTAAACGAATGGCAGGTATTGGCTTCTTCTCCTTCTTTTTTGCTGTGCTGAAAAAATCAATAATAAATGCGAAATTGAATTGATCACTCCCTTCTGGCTTATATATTTTAACCACTCCATCACTTAAGGCGACCGAACTAATTGTTATTTCTTTTTTTAATAAATCTCTAATCGACGCCAATTCCACCTTTAGGCTACCAACGTCAACCAAAGTATCCCCTTGTTTGTCGAGTGCGAAAAAGCCATTTAGTTCAACGGTATTTAAAAACTGTACGTCAAATCTATCCAACCGAACTGTCGTATCTAATTGCTTCGACAAAAAAGTAGTAACAAAGCTCGCTAGCTTTGTTTGCACGTACGTTGTTCGAATGGCGAAAGTGAACAAAATGATCACTGCCAATACCCATTCTAGAGTAAATCCTACTATTCGTGCTGTATATTTTATTAATTTTGACATTCGTAATACAAACTTAAGGAAATCCTTGAAAAATAAAGAAACAATCATACTCGGAATTGAGTCTTCATGTGATGATACTTCGGCAGCTATCATTCGTGGGACAGAAGTGCTCTCAAACGTAACCGCATCGCAGAAAATACATGAGTTGTACGGAGGTGTTGTTCCTGAATTAGCCAGTCGAGCGCATCAAAAAAACATCATTCCAGTGGTTGATGTTGCGTTAAAAAATGCTAACATTTCAAAAGAAGAGATTGACGCGATTGCTTTTACTCGTGGTCCTGGACTTTTAGGTTCCTTAATTGTGGGTACTTCATTTGCAAAATCATTTGCTTTGGCTCTAGACAAACCGATCATAGATGTGAATCACATGTATGGTCACGTTTTAGCGCATTTCATCGATGATGAGAAAAAGAAAAAACCTTCTTTTCCATTTTTGTGTTTAACCGTTTCTGGTGGTCATACACAAATTGTTTTGGTTCGAGATTATTTAGACATGGAGGTTATTGGAACAACCATTGACGACGCGGCAGGGGAAGCATTTGATAAAGCTGCAAAACTACTAGGTTTTCCATACCCTGGAGGTCCATTAATTGACAAACATGCAAAATTAGGAGACCCTTCAATTTTTACATTTCCACACCCTCAAATCAAAGATTACAACTACAGTTTTAGCGGATTAAAAACATCCATTTTATACTTCATCCAAAAGGAAACTGCTAAAAACGAACATTTCATTACTGAAAACCTTGATAATTTGTGTGCAGGAATCCAACACACAATTGTTTCCATCGTTTTAAAGAAATTAAAAAAAGCAGCCAAGGATTTAAACATTCATGACATAGCAATTGCAGGAGGGGTTAGTGCAAATAGTGGGTTAAGAACCGCTTTGTTAGAATTGGGCGAAAAAGAGCGATGGAATATCTTTATTCCAAAATTTGAATATTGCACGGACAATGCAGCCATGATTGCCATTACAGGTAAATACATGTTTGATCAGGGTCAATTTGCCGACCAAAGTGTTTCTGCACAAGCACGCATGCCCATTCCGACTAAGCTAGGTGAAAAATAATTGCCCTTTATATATTATTTCATTTTTATTCTTACATTAGGTTAAGCATTTAATTGAAATAGCATATGGAGACAGCATCCCTTCCAATTGAAATCATTCAGAAAGAAGATTTAGGAACATTAACGTATCACGAAACCCTACAAACTACACCTACAAAAGATCTAGCGGAACGCCTAGATGAAGCTTTACGTCTAGGAAATGCTTTTCAAACAAAGGTTTCGATCATATTTCAAAGTGACCAAGGGATAAAACGAGTAGACACTACAGTATGGTCAAAAGGAGAACAATTTGTCACCTTGAAAGGAGGTGTTTGGATTCCAATTAATCATATTATCCAAATCAGTCCTTTATAGGATTCCAAGCATTTAAACAAAGGTATCACGGCTTTATCTATTGTATTTTTTATATTTGAGTATAACAATAATACAAGATGAAGCCGTTTTTGTTTTCAATAATAATGCTGATAACCACAAGTTTGTTTGCTCAACAAGAAATCACATGGACATTTAGTTATGCTAAAAATCCATCTGAGCTTCTTTTCACTGCAACATTGGCTGATGGTTGGCACGTTTATAGCATTCTTCCCAACGATGGAGGCCCGGTACCGACTTCATTTGAAATCGAAACTAATAGTTCTTTTACATTAAAAGGAAATATTTTAGAGCCGAATCCTACACAAGTTTACGATGAAAATTTTGCAACAAACGTACATTATTTCAGTAAAGAAGTAACGTTTAGACAAGCTATCATAGTAAACGAGCAGGGAATAGCAAAAGGAAATGTTGTATACATGATATGCAATGACCAGATGTGTTTTCCACCAGAAGAAGTACAATTTTCAATTCCACTAACAAAATAAGAGATGTTTAGATTTTTGTTAACAGCCCTAGTTCTATTAGGGTCTATTATTACTACAAATGCACAATTTGGGCTAGAACTTCCTGAAGACAAAGTGAAAATCACTTTTGAACTACAACAAAATGGAGAAAATGCGACTATAATTGCGAATGTAAAGATCGTGAAAGGTTGGCACATAAATGCTTCTAAATTACCTGCAGGCTCATTTGGTATCCCGACAACTTTTAAAATAAATAAAGAAAAAACATTTACTGAAGTCGGAAGTGTAATCGAACCAAAACCGATAAATAAATATGATGAGTTAGCTGATGAACACCTTTCCTACCATGAAGGATCATTTCAGTTAAAACGCAAAATAAAAATTCAATCTAAGAAAGACTTTGTCATTACAGGTGAGGTAAATTTCCAAACATGTAATGAGGTAAAATGTCTTCCTGATTATTCATACACTTTTTCTCTTCCCGTAAAAGCTGCTGGAGAAGAAAATATGGTCAATAATTCTGGGTCCGATGACGTTAACGACAAGGAGGAAATAGTCGAAATACAAATTACGTCTTTAGACTCAACAGATGAAGTAATTACAGCCATTGCTGCTACAGAGGACGAGCAACCAAGCCAAACGGAAAATAAATCCAATTGGATTATATTTGGTTTAGCATTTGTTTCTGGTTTAATTGCATTGGTAACTCCTTGCGTTTTCCCAATGATTCCGATGACGGTTTCCTTCTTTACAAAAGGTGGGAAAGACCGTAAGAAAGGCTTAAGAGACGCGATCATCTATGGACTTTCAATCATTGGAATTTATACCGGAATTGGTTTAATTGTAAAATTAACAGGAACTGGAGATTACATCAATCGCATCTCCACCGATCCTGTATTGAACATTATCTTCTTTATCATTTTTGTTGTTTTTGCACTATCCTTTTTAGGCGCATTTGAATTAAGAATGCCCTCTAAATTAGTTAATCGTGCAGATGCTAAAGCGGACAAAGGAGGATTTATTGGAATCTTCTTCATGGCCTTAGTTCTTGTACTGGTTTCCTTTTCTTGTACAGGACCAATACTTGGTGCATTGTTAATTTCAGCTTCAACCGAAGGAGGAAATGCTGTGCTTGCGGGAATGTTTGGTTTTGGTTTAGCCTTAGGTTTACCATTTGCTGTTTTTGCGGCCTTCCCAAGTATGTTAAATTCACTTCCTAAATCTGGAGGATGGTTGAATACAGTAAAAGTAGTTTTGGGATTATTTGAACTCGCATTTGCCTTCAAATTTTTATCCAATGCAGATTTATCATTGCAAGCACATTTATTAGAACGAGAAGTCTTTTTAGCCATTTGGATTGCGGTTTTTGGAGTTATGGCACTTAATTTATTTGGAATTGTATTATTTCCGCATGACTCAAAACCCGAGCGTATTGGCGTAGGTCGAGGTGTTTTCGGGACATTTGTTTTAGCGTTTGTGATTTACATGATTCCTGGATTATTTGGTCATCCGTTAAAAATAATAAGTGCTTTCCCTCCTCCACTTCATTATAGTGAGACCGCCTCAAATCCGTTCTCAACAATGGTCAACACAGATAGAAGTGAAACACCTATCCAGCCCAAAGGAACACATTTAGGTCCTCAAGGAATTTATGTATTCCACGATTTAGAAGATGCTAAAGCTTATGCAAAAGAAATGAACAAACCCGTTTTCGTGGATTTCACAGGTCACAACTGTGTAAATTGTAGAAGAATGGAAATGTCCGTTTGGAGTGAGCCCGGAATTTTAGAAATGCTACGTGACGATTATGTCATCGCCTCTTTATATGTTGATGAACGAACTCCTCTTCCAAAAGAAGAGCATAAAACAGTTATCTACCCTGATGGTTCAAAAAGAGAAGTGAAAACCGTTGGTCAGAAATGGATGGCCGAGCAAATTATCAATTACAAAATCACTTCACAACCCTATTACCGTGTTTTAGCGGCTGATGGTAAAGATGTGAATGAAATAGGAAGTGCAAGCTATGAGAGTCACCGCGATCCGGAGAAATTTAGAACTTGGTTAGAAAATGGATTAAAAGCAGCGCAATAGCGCTGCTTTTTTTCTGTAAAATTCTTATTTTTAACCCATGAGTTCGTTTTTAAAGACGTCGATAGAATTTCTAAAAGGAGTTGGACCACAGCGTGCAGAAATTCTGCGCGCAGAAGCTGGAATCCACACCTACGACGATTTATTAAATTACTTCCCTTTTCGTTATGTTGATCGCTCTAAATACTCTACCATAAGAGAAGCGATACATAGCGAAACTCCAGTACAATTACGAGGATATCTAACCGACATTCGAGAAACAGGAGTTGGTCGAGGAAAACGCTTAACCGCCCGTTTTACGGATGAAAGTGGCGCAATTGAACTGATTTGGTTTCAGGGAATAAAATGGGTTCTTCCCACATTAAAAGTTGGCGTTGAATACCGAATTTATGGTAAAGGAAAACTTTTTGGGATGAAATATTCCATTCCGCATCCAGAAGTCACCCCTTTTGACCAAGTTGATAAACGAGCAGGATTACAACCGATCTATCCATCTACCGAAAAGCTTACCGCCAAAGGTTTAAATTCGAGAGGATTTGAAAAGCTAACCCAAACCCTGATTGATCAGCTTCCATTATTACCCGAAAGTTTGCCCAATGAAATATTAAATCAATATCGCTTATTAGATCGCACCACTGCCTATAAACAAATCCACGTTCCTGCTAATGAAATGATGACGGTGAAATCACGCGGTCGATTAAAATTTGAAGAGTTATTCTATTTACAAATGGAATTGCTGCTCAAAAAACAAATCACCGCTACCAAAAATAAAGGATTTATCTTTCCTACGGTTGGAGATGTATTCAATGATTTTTATGCAACTGGAATCCCCTTTGAGTTAACAGGAGCACAAAAAAGAGTGATTAAAGAAGTTAGAAACGATTTTCGGACAGGCAATCACATGAACCGCTTGGTACAAGGTGATGTTGGGTCTGGAAAAACTTTAGTGGCTTTGATGACCTGCTTGATTGCCATTGGTAATGGTTTTCAAACAGCCTTAATGGCTCCCACGGAAATTCTTGCTACTCAGCATTATGAATCCTTAAGAGATTTACTGAAAGATTTTCCGGTAGAAGTAGAATTGCTTACTGGCTCTACAAAAATAAAAGAGCGAAGACGCATTCACGAAAATCTGGAAAATGGCAACATTCAACTTTTAGTTGGTACACATGCTCTTTTAGAAGACAAGGTACAATTTAAGAATATTGGTTTAGTCGTAATAGATGAACAACACCGTTTTGGAGTTGCGCAACGAGCGCGTATGTGGAAAAAGAACACTACTCCGCCCCACATCTTAATTATGACAGCAACTCCTATTCCGCGAACCTTAGCGATGACCTTCTACGGCGACTTAGATGTTTCCGTTATTGATGAACTTCCACCAGGAAGAAAAGCTATACAAACCCTTCATAAGTACGAGAAATCGAGACTAGAAGTGCTTGGTTTAATGAAACGAGAGATCACTAAAGGCAGACAGGTTTATGTTGTATATCCCTTAATTGCCGAAAGCGAAAAGTTAGATTATACCAACTTGATGGAAGGTCATGAAGCATTACAACGTTACTTCCCTCGTCCACAGTATCAAATTAGCATGGTGCATGGAAAAATGAAACCTGATGAGAAGGAATACGAAATGCAACGTTTTATAAAGGGTGAAACACAAATCATGGTTGCTACGACCGTTATTGAAGTGGGAGTTAACGTACCAAATGCGTCCGTAATGGTTATTGAATCAGCCGAGCGTTTTGGTTTGTCGCAGCTGCATCAGCTTCGAGGAAGAGTTGGTCGTGGAGGTGAACAATCCTATTGTTTACTTGTTACGGGAGATAAATTGTCACAAGATACACGTAAACGCATGGAAACCATGGTGAATTCTAGTGATGGATTTGAAATTGCAGAAGTAGATTTACAACTACGTGGCCCTGGAGATCTGATGGGAACACAACAATCAGGTATGCTTGAATTGAAAATTGCCGACTTGACCAAAGATCAACAATTAGTGGCCGAAGCAAGAGAAAAAGCACGTGCTATCATTCAAAAAGATCCGGAATTAACGTTAGAAGAACATCGTATTTTGCGCATGATACTCTCTGAAAAATTGAAGAACAAGCCCAATTGGGGAAAAATTGCATAATTATGAAAACACTTTTAACCTTCATCTTATTACTCCCCTTTTTAGCTACGAGTCAACTAATAGGCGGGCAAATTCTACTCGATCAACGTCCGCTAGCCGAAGGATCAACAGTTGTATTTGAAGATGCCGTACAAGCGGAATTAGTTTATCAAATCATGGTTGACCTTGATGGAACTATCAAATGGGCACAAATTGATTGGAACCGCAGCACCAAGATTGGAACGCCAGCCGAAGTGCGAGCCATGAAACATTTAAAAAGTATTCGTTTGGAAAAAGGAACAGGTTGGCCGATGAAGCACTATGGTGAAATTCGTATTAAGCTAATTGTTCCGCAAAAGAAGGCAGATTAATATTCGATATCTAATCCAAAAACACTTTTTAGAGTGTGTAAATTGGGATGTTTACGAGCTAGATGTTTGAACTTATCATTTCCGGAAAGATGTTTAACTTCTTGTTCTTGGTTAACGTCAGCAGTTACCCTTACTTCTAATTGCACATCGTAATTTCGCAAATTTTGACGTAAAAATGACAATAAATCGTCATGAACGCCTCGAATTATATCTACTTGTACATGATTATCAACCTCCAAAATAAACTGAGTCGTATCAACAATTAGCGCATCTCTTTTTTGTAAAGCGTTGTAAACTGTCTCTCTTCCTTTTGATTTCATTTGCTGTGCTAAAATACGCCATTGCATTTTCACATCATCCACAGTAAAATACTCTCTCGGTAAATCCGCTTGATTAATTGAAATAGATTGTCCTTCCGCTTCCTTTTCAGGCGTCATCAACTTCTTAAGCGAAAGATTGGTTGTTTGTAGCTTTCCGCTGGGCGTTACGAGCGTTTTAGGTTCT
>JAZQRM010000028.1:0-2537 GCA_045629585.1 Taishania sp.
ATCAGATTTATGGATTGGAACCATAGATTTAGAAAGAATACTAAGTGTTAGGTCAGCAAACCAAGAACTTTTAAATGTTTACCCCAATCCTGTAGTTAATGAATTAACTGTGCAAGGTGATTATTCTGGAAAAAAATATGAGATCATAGATTTGAATGGAAAGATAATAACTTCTAATCCAATCACGGATTCTCAGCTTACTATCGATGTATCGTTTTTACAAACAGGATTGTATATTTTACAATTAGAAGAAAAGCAATTTAAGTTTAGTAAGAGGTAATTGAAGATTTTTATTTGAGTTTTAGGTAATAAAAAGCCCTCTTGTACTGCAGGAGGGCTTTTTATTTGTATTGAAAAAATAGTTTGATCGACTGAAAGCTTATTTCAATAATACTTGGCTATTTACTGTATACGATTATTTCTTGTCTTGTAATATGTCTTTCAACAATTTGTGGGTGTCTAAAGCTTTTCCCGATTTGTCGTGGGAATAGTTTGATTCCAAATATCTGCAATGAATGGAAAGCATTTCATAAGGCCCTTTGGTTTTTACTCCGTGAGGTGTGATGCGTTGATTGTCGCAACCAATTACCCAATCGTGATCTGTACCCAGTTCATTCTTGATGATTTTATCCAGTAGTGTAAAGGTATGTGTTTTAATTTGTATGCAACATCCTTTGATGAGGAGGGGTTCCCAATCCGAAACAACCGGTGCAAATGTTATGTCAGGGTTGATCTGTTTACGGTTGAGAAGGTCTTTTAAAAATGGTCCATTGGGATCCATTTGAGAAAGCCCTGGTCTTTTGAGTATCCATTGAACAGATTGTTGTGCAAGTGCTAAAAATATTTTAGCTCCTATGCTTGGTACAATCTGTTTCATGACACTTAGGAACAAACCGACTTTATGCCCCGTTGAAAGATAAGCACATCCATTTGCTGCAGAAAAGGTGACTACTTTGCCAATAATGAGGTTAGCGTTTGGTAATGAAGCGTGTTGCACCGCTAACGCTTCAGCAAGCAAAGCACCTTGAGAGGTGGTGACGATGTCCACCGGATGAGTGAATGTATTGCCTTGCAAGAATTGATGGAAACGCTGTGCGTTTTGCCATACATCTTGCGATAAGGTTGGTCTATCAAAACCAATTACTTGTTCGTATTTTTGTTCTGTGAATAATTGCTCCAGTACACTTGATCTGTTACTGTTTTTGCGAGGAAGTAAATCTAAGAAGGAGCCGTTGGTGTCTGCCGCAGTACCATGAAAAAGCAAAAGTGTTTTCTTTTTGAAATCAATTTCTTTTACCTTATTGAAGTTCAGTTTTACGAATTTTCCTTTGTATGTTTTTCCTTTGTGTAATGTTGTCTTAGTAGGATTATATAATCTAAATGCATACTTGCCATCCCCTAAACGGAACGCATCCTCTTCTGTGTTGACGTTTACTTTTTCTTCACTTGCATTAAATGCTTCGGTTGCTTTTAAAAAGAATTCATCGGCATTTGTTCCAGGGCGCGTGAAGGTAAGAACCTTGATGATGAAATCTATTTCTCTCTTTTTGTTAGAAACGGTTAGTTTACCACGGTGATTGTCGTCAATGACTTCATTGGAAGGAATGACGGGAATGGTGTAATCTAATCGATTGATTGTATTGTACGATTGATCGGCTTCAACATTATGGTGAAGCAGGTATTCAATCGGAGCTTCCGCATCATGGTGTTGATTTTTCTTTGAATATTGTTTGAAGACAATTGCCCCTTCGTTTTCGTTTAAGAAAAGCGTCAAGCGCAATTCAGGAAGTTCATCTATTCGAATGTGATTGTCTTTTAGGTTAAAATCTAAATCCGACAAGTTGATATATCTTTCCGTTACTCGAGTTGCCGCATGAAAGGTTGCTAAACTCGGGTTAATGGAATAAAGATCTTCGATTTGTTGTAAAGTGACACCTTTACTGTTCTCGTTTTGGCCTTTTTCGGAAAAGAAAATATTTCCTTGTTTGATAAAGTCGGAGTTATCCGTCCATCCTAACGTTCCCCAAACGGAAGATTGTACACGTACATTTTTGTTTAGGAGCTGGTCTTTTAATAGCGCTTCATTTACTTTTTTGTGGTCACCCAGTAAAAGAAATCGTTTAGTTTGATTGCCTTTTTGAAGGCTAAAAAGCGTGGAATTGTTGAGTAGTGTTTTCATAAGCTTATAATCAGCTGTTAAAGTAAAAAATATTTTTATTAAAGATGATACGTATAAACCCTTGAAAGGGTCATTTTCTTTATATACATCGACCAAGTGTTATTTGCGTTTGTCCGGAACGGACTCCGCAAATGAAATCAAATTGAACATTTCTCGTAGGCGACTGCGTACGCGGTTGCCGTATATTTTTTCTAGTTCGGAGGAATTGAGATTAGTGGTAGCGTGTGTGATGATTCCGTCATGACGGAATATTTCATAACGATGTAAAAGTATTTCAGCCATTGTGTTACAATCGTTTCCAAAAAACTTTACGTTTTGCTCCAGTCCTAAATCATCAAAGCAAACTGGATGGATAGAA
>JAZQRM010000029.1:0-2332 GCA_045629585.1 Taishania sp.
TTATGATGCTGGGGCAGATACTTTTGAAGAGAATCTACAGACGTTCCGCAAACTTGGACCTATTTATGATTTCAATTTAGGATTGGAGTATCGATATACAAAGCGCTTGTCGGTATTTGTTCAAATGAATAACATCGCGGCACAACGTTACCAACGTTGGTACAATGCTCCGGTTCATTCCTTCCAATTCTTAGGAGGGTTGACATTTAGATTCTAAAGATAATTAGCTATATAACCAAAAAGGGTGATTTGTCTATTTGACGAATCACCCTTTTTTTGTGAATGTATTTGTTTTGTAGTGAACGATCGCCTCCGTGCACTACAAATCACGATAATCTATAAATATGCTTGCCAACCTTTATCTTCCGCTTGGTTTTAATTCTTATTGACTATTCTTCAAGCTTGAATGAGTAATGGAGTAATTTATTCTAGGGAAAGATTAGGACTTGTCCATTTTTTTTATGTTTGGCTAAACTTCAATACAACTACACTATGAAATACCTTGTACCACCAGCATTGTTTGCACTATTAATTTGTTGCTATTTTTTAGTAGTGCAAGGTGTTTTCTTTAAATTTATCTATTTCCCTTTATCATTAAGATTTATAGCCTATCTGTTCATTTTTCTTCTCAAGAAGAGTAGCGATGAAGAACGTTTAACGCGTATCAGAACACAGGATGTTATTGCGATGATTGTCATCATGTTTTCAATTGTTATATCGTATGTTTCGCTTTATCTTGATGATAATACCTTCATCAAGTATGTTATGTATGTATTGACACTTGTGAATTTTGGATTATTCTTTGTTGATTTGCGTCGCGGCGATTTGATCCTACTTGGATTAAACACCTTTCTCCTAGCCATTGCTTGTTTGCCTTAAGGATTAGATTTTATCCATTATGGATAAATGTCATTATTAACGAGGTAATCCGCAAAGCACTTCATTTTCCCTCCTGATCGCAAAATGCCGTCCGAAGGAGTTTCAAAATAGCATGCAGCGTAGTAGTATCCTTCTTTCAGATTGGTAATTAAGACCATTCCCTCCTCATCTGTCTTTTTCTTGAGCATTTCATATCCAGGACCTTTTTCATAACTAATATGATCTGTAAATATGTAGATGTCATGTGAACCAAGTCGATCCTGATGGAGACCATGGGCAATTATGATCATTGAGCCTGTTTTCTTATTGCAGCCCGAAATGAACATTGTTAAGAGAAGTGTAGTAGCGAATTTTAGTAGTCTTTTCATAAAAATGAGTAATGCTAATAGGGAGATAAATGTATTGTTTCCTTTTTTTACTTTACCAAAGTAAGTATAATTCAAAAAAAATCCCTCCGCATGTTACATGGGAGGGATAAAATATGCTTTAAGTGATTTAGGGTTTGATTGTCAATTTAGTAGAATGTCCACCAATACCTTCAACATTTCCACCACTCCTAACGGTTTGGTTTAATTGGTTTGTAAAATAACATGCTGCGTAATAATTCCCTTCTTTTAATCCAGAAAAGATGACAATCCCTTCACTATTCGTTTTTTGTTTCGCTAATTCATTTCCTGGACCATTTTCATAGTTTATACTATTGATAAATAGGTACACATCGTGATTTGCTAATTTGTTTCCAGCTCCATCGATAGCGGTTACCTCAATTGTAGCTTCTTTTTTACAAGCGAATAGTGTAAGCATTATGATTAATGCTAATGAGAGTTTTAGTAGATTTTTCATAGTGTTTTAATTAGTATATCCGAAGGTAATTATATTTTCCTTATCGGTTTTTATTTTAAAAAAAAATCCCACTCTTTCGAATGGGATCTCTTTTATATCTAAAGCGATAGCTTATCCTTTTACTTCCAAGTTCAATTCTTTCAATTGCTCAGGAGCCAATGGAGATGGCGCATCAATCATCACGTCGCGACCTGAATTGTTTTTCGGGAATGCGATGTAATCACGGATAGAATCTGAACCCCCCATTGTTGCTACCAAACGATCCAATCCAAATGCCAATCCTCCGTGTGGCGGCGCACCGAATTCAAATGCGTTCATCAAGAAACCAAATTGGTTTTGAGCCTCTTCTTTTGTGAATCCTAACAATTCGAACATGTCCGCTTGTAAGTTACGGTCGTGGATACGGATAGATCCTCCACCTAACTCCACTCCGTTCATGGCTAAGTCATAAGCATTTGCACGGATTTTCCCTGGATCAGTAGAAACCAAGTGCATGTCTTCTTTCTTCGGAGATGTGAACGGGTGGTGCATTGCGAAGTAACGTTCTGCATTTTCGTCCCACTCCAATAAAGGGAAGTCGATTACCCACAAAGGTTTGAATTCATTTGGA
>JAZQRM010000030.1:0-8211 GCA_045629585.1 Taishania sp.
TGATTTTATAATTTCAATAGATAATCTTGGGAACTCTATTTATAGTTTAGAGTCTGTGTACAGTAATAAAATCACTAAAATAGTTGTTGAAAATAAGTCTGTTTAGAAAACAATATATCAGATAAACCAATTTCACTTCGCCAAATTAATAGCGTTTGAGAGGATATCTTTCAGACGCTTTTTTGTAATCGCCATGTCGATAATGTTAAAGATAGAGGTGCGTTCTGTTTCTTCGAGTTCGTCAATAAGTCTTAGTCTTTCCATTACGCTTTTTTCCAACCTAACACACCACACCCCAACCACTTTCTCAAAAAAAACATCGTATTATTGTCGTGCACTTGATCGGCAATCGCATCAAAAATATCATGGATATCTTCTTGTTCAAATACGGATGGGGAAATCTTCATGGCTGTATGTTTTTTGAATTTATGGTGAAGGTGCGAACTTCTTAAATAGAACGATTCACTTTTGGGATGAAAATACGGTTGGCATAATATTATCAATCTATTTGTGAGAAAGAGAATTCTTTTTTCAAAGGACAAAGGAGTCATGTAAAGTCAAAAAAAGAGCCACTCCGAAGAGCAGCTCTTGATTTTAAATAAACGTCAATCTACTATTATTTACGTATTATCCGCTGTTTGAAGTCTAAATTCTTTCCTTTTAATTGTAAGATGTAAACACCTGAATTGTATTTTGTCATATTAACAGCGTGTCCATCATTCAATTTATTTGCATTAATTTTTTCTTCCAATACAGTTTTTCCAGTAGCATCAATAATAGACATTGTTAAATCCTCATGCTTTTCGGCCGATTGGATATTGATGTTGTCAGCTGTTGGATTTGGAAAAATCGAAATGCTAGATTCCTTTAACATAGAATTGACTCCTAAATCATGGTTAATGATTGTAACACGAAGTGAATCCATTTTTGTAACATCTTGTACTGATGTTGCTTTCGCCCAAACATATCCACTAACACCTGCTGTTACAACACCAGTATTAGTAATTGTACCAGTACCTGTTTCATGCGTTATTGACCAAGTGACATCTTGGCTCGCTTCTAAAGGATATACAGTTGCAACATGTGCCAATGTTCCACTAGGAACATCAATTAATGCTGTTATGTTATTCACCGTATTTACAACGATACTATCTATAGGAATAGATTGGTTCGTAATGGTAATCAAAAGGGAGTCTTTTGAAGTGTTATCATAAGTTGCAACAGCTTTCGCCCAAACAGTTCCATTGCTGATTGCCGTCACAAGTCCATTTTGATCAATAGATGCATTTCCTGTTTCAGTAACAATTGACCAAACTACTTCTTGAGATATGAAACTAGGTAAAATTTCAGCTTCTACCTGAAGGTTTCCTTGGTTGGTAGCTATTACAGCAGGTACGTCATCTACTGTACTTACAGTAATCGTTTCGATTGGGAAAGGTATTATATTTACACTATAATCTTCCATTTCACCAAAGTTCTCGTCACTATTAGTTGGTCCGCAGACATAAATGCTTTGAGGAAATACACTTGCTGTATTCACAACACGCATTCGTGTAACGCCACCAACTGCGTTTTGAGGTATTTGGATAGTACCCGTTAGAGTTGTATTTCGTCCAGTTCCAATTGGTGTGAATTCACCCTCTAAAGAATCAAGTAAACCATTTTGATTGTAATCGATCCATACACCCACGGATTCGTTCGTCCATCCGTCTCCTACCTGAACAGAAATTGGATAGGATTGCCCTGCGTTAATGTCGGGAGTAGGTTGTGATGTTGTAAAGTCTCCATATCCATTAAGATTGCTACAATCAGTTGTGTTATTGATGTTTTCGAATGTTACGTTTAGAATTAAATCACCATCCGTACAGTTAAACGGAATCGTAGGTTCACAGTAACATTGAATAGTAGGGGTAATGGAGATGGTTACAGCTGGAACGATAATTTCATCCGAAGAAAAGCTACATGCAATAATAGCTCTAAATTGAGTCTCTTCTGTGATACCATTGGTTACATTCAAGTTGGTGATAGAAGAAGCTGCTCCTATGTTGTTCCATGTTGTTCCATCCGTAGAACTTTGCCAAAGAACCGTTATTCCATTCTCTAACGAAAGGCCATTCAAAGGTAAATTGAATGGTTTGTTTGCACATATACTTAGTGAGGTTGGTTGGATGTTAACGTCTTCGGGTAGTCCTGAGCAATTTAGCAAACTTGTATAAGTAATACGAATTTCAGGTAAACGACTTTCTGTTAGCATAGAAACACCATCACCCGGATCAGTGTAGTCGTCGCGATAATATGCTTGACGATTTACTACATTTGTAGTTGTTTGATTGTAGTATTTTGCACTTCCCGAATTACCGTATAAATCTTTCAATAGAATCATTAAGTTTCCACTTGTATATTGGAAAGGAGTTGATAGAGTAAACAATTTCCATCCCGTAGTTGAACCTACATTAAAAGTGGAGTTGAAAGTTGATACAGCGTCTCCAACGTATGTGTTAGAATTCCATGCAGCTCCATTTGTAAAATTTGTAAGAGCTGATGATTTTAGTTGGATGGTAACAGGGACATCTGAAGCGGTTCCTGAATTATTTGTTCGATTATATTCTAAAGCGGTGATTGTCCCATAGTCTCCGATTTCTGATTGTAAATATAGGTTGGCATGACGTTGAAATCCGTACCAGTTAGTTAATGGCCCATAGAAATTACCCGTTGCTCCTGTTGGTGTAATTGTAACTGTTGGATCAATGGTTACTGGATATTGGCGATTGTTATTTTTTAACCACGCTGCAGGGATGTTTGAAGTTACTTCAATACCACCATTTACAAATCGAATACTGTGTTCGATTGCAAGCACGTGATTTGACAACGTAGAGCGTTGAGCAGCCGTAAGTTTCTCAGACGGGAAGTGAATTAACATGGCGTCGTCTTTGTTTGTTGCTGCATCAAATAATACAACTTGGCCAAAGAACATTTGTTGTTGATCCGTTCCCATTTGAATACTAAACGTCTTAGAAGAGAAGTTTCCATTTTTGATTGTTCCAGAATGATCACGGATAATCCAACCATTTTGTAAAGGAATGAAATGAGAAACTTGCATGCTACTTCCTTGTGGTAAAGAAGAAATTTGAGAAGTAAGCTGATGTAGGATTAAGTTATTCTCTAATCCATTGTCCAATAAAACAAATTCTTCACTCATTGAAGGGTAAAGTTGAGGATAAGTAAGACTTTGTCCGTTGTTTACACCTTGAACAGTTGAAGGATGCCAAGTGGCAAGGGCAGTGCCGTTATTAACAAATTTGATGGTATTGTTTTGCCACCAATTGAATTGAATTCCTTCATCTGTTAACATGTTGATATTTCCTGAACCAGCTGTTCTTGGGAAAAATACCTTAACATCGTTTTTTACACTTTGAAAATAGTATTCTCCTTGAGGCTGTGTCTGAATATGAAGATCAACGTCTTGCCAATTTCCAGTTTCATCTTTGTAGTGATAGTTTCCTCCAATTTGCGCTGTACGTGTTCCGTCAGGATTGATGAAGTATTTTGAAATTTTTGTTCTTTTTGAAATATCTTCTCTAGATTTTGTAGAAAAACTCGGAGAACTTGTTGACGGTTTTTCCGCTGATTTAGACTGTTTAGATGATTGTCCAATTACAGGGTAACTGAGAATAGTCCCAAATAATAATGAAAGACCAAATGATTTTAAATGCTTTCCATACGTGTAGTAGCTCTTTTTTTTCATATTCAATGAAATAAGTTAATAATATTATTATTATAAGCATATAGACGATATAAATCGTGGAAAAGTTAATATTTTTTACGAAAAACTTTTTTTGGTCGCACGTCAATGATTAAAATCATGATTTGGTTGAAAATTTGGACGGGTTTGGTCCATTTTTAATTTCCCGAACTTATATTTAAGTTGTTAATTTATCTTTATGGTTAAACAATGAATTTTTCAATACAAATTTAGGCTTTTCACCTGAAAACAAAAGATTTATAATTTCATTTGAACGTTTTCCCATGATTGAAGATTTGGGACTCTTTCAGTGGCAAAGTATTTAGACGAATTGTTGTTAAAAGATGGCAAAGTAATTATCGATGAAAAAATGATTGAAAGCCTCACTTAGTTTTTTTGCTTTTTTTCCAACCTAACACACCACACTCCAATCATTTTTTCAAAAGTATCGAGATTACGGGAATACTTTGTAAATATCATTGCGTTTAACAAATCTTGCTATTTCTACCACATTGTCATGATAAAATAATCCCAAACGATAATCTCCAATTCGATGTCGATAAGCTGTGGAATAGCCCTTTAGTTTTCTAACAGTTGAAATGTCATCAAGTTGATTTGCTTTTTCTAATTCTAGGATAAACTCCTTTATTTTTGATTTAAGTTTACTATCATTGATTTTTTTAAGATCAGTTAGAAAACTTTTTAGGAAAACCACTTCCATTAGTCGAGTGCATTCATGATTTCGTCACGACTTACGACCTCTGTTCTGTCAGATTGTTGCATGAGTAATAGCAATCCTAAATCCTCTTTTTCCTCCTCAGACAAAGCTTTTAATCGTTCATTTTCTTTGTGTTCGATATAGAAAGCAACGGCCTTTTCCATTAGAGCTTTTACACTCATGTCTTCAAACGCAGAAAGTAATTTCAACTTAGTTAAAAGCCTTTCATCAATATCAATATTCTTTCTCATAACAGGAAAATATTTATTTATCAAATATACATTATATACATTTTGTGTAAAAGATATTTCCTAAGTATTTTAATCGTCAGTGTTGTTAAATATTTGGACAACTATTCTAAAGATGATTATTACTTGTTTTTTGGATTGACCTCATCAGTGGATGGATACATGTTTGGTACAGGGAGAAAACGATCAAGTCCATCACATTAACAAGTGCTCTTTCCAATTCATTAAGTATCACATTAGCGGTAGCTACTACGGGTTTTTATAGTGCAGACTTATATTTCCTAAGTACCGACGGAAATGAAAATTTAACGCAACAACAAATTGAACTAAGAGAAACCGTTGCCGAAATAAGTTTGTAACTTAGCGTTGCAGAACTTGGTGCTTTTAAGGCTCTTAAAAAAAGCAATTGGTAAAGGTGCTAAATTGGGAGTTAATGGGGCGGGGAGCTTTGCAAAATACCCTATAAACAACTTCCTTTATTTTGTAAATAGCAATTTTACAGCTGCTCAAAATCAACTATTTGATAAAGCCCAAAATTTTTACAGAAGTTTTAATCCTTCCTTTAATGTTAATGAAATAAGAGGTATTGATTTTGATTTACCCGTAACGAATTTTATCAAGTAAGAAGATAATGTGATGTATCAAATGGTGACAATAGATCCTATTACCGGAAACCCACGTTTTGGCTCATACTTTTTTGAACATATTGATGAGGATGTTTCAGAATTAGGAATAGGAGATATCAATAGAATAAAAGCAGACGGTAGAGTTAAAGTGAAAATTATTTTTGACAGCGAAGTAAATTTTTTTAAAGTCAAAAATAGCAAATATTGAAGACTGGACAGGTTCTGGAAATATTTTTGAAGGTGGTGGTAATCAATTTTATAATTCAACTGCAAAAACAAAAATTAAATCATTTGAAATTATACAGACATATTAATGGAAATATTGAAACACATAATTGATATTGTTACGAGTAAGTCTAGTAATGAGCAATTATTTCAAAAATTTGGAAGCGTTGAAAAGCGCATTGGTCACAATTTAATATTTGATTCAAAAATCAATGGAGTTCAAGGAATTGGATTAACGTTAATTGAGAATAAAATTTCAAGTGTTTTCTTTGTATTAAAGGAAGCAATTCCATTCGAAAAATTGAATGATGTTTTTAGTAAATATCATTTAGGTTATAATCACCACGATGAGGTGAGTATCATTAATTTTGAGTTGACTGATAAAATCAAGCTTTTAGCAAAAAAAAATGGATATATAAACAAAGATCAATTGGCAACATTCTCATTTTCTGAATTTGAATTAAAATTGATATGATCATCTTATTCTATATACTATGTTTCACTTTCACTTGGTTTTCATCTGGTGCTACTTTCTCTGCTCCCAATATTGCCATCTCAAACCAATCTTTTACAAAAACAAAGTAAGTAATCTATTTGGATAGTTTAAAAATAGTTATTGAGTATTTCGTAAGAACCTCAATTGAAGATGCACAAGCTAACACACCACACCCCAACCACATTCTCAAAAAAACATCGTATTATTGTCGTGCAGTGATGCGGTATCGGCTCAAAATCTTGCTAATACGATTGGGGGCAATGTCAAAATTACTGCGTGGGAGGGTAATGTAACGGACTTTGAAAATGGTGTGATAGGAGCTTTTTTTAAAACGTGTATTATTTTATACTTCTGCTTCAGATAAGAGGAAAAAATAAAAGGACAACTACTTGTTTTGTCCTTTTGGATTATTGCCTTTATAATTTAAACATTACGTGTAAATCGATTTGACTACGTACAGGAATACCGTTTTTCTTTGCGGGTTGCCAGCGTGGTATTTTTTTGACCACTTTAATGGCTTCCGTATTGCACTCTTTACAGCTAGATAAACCGTTTACCAATGCAATGGAGGACGAATCAATCTCTCCATTTTTATCAATGTTGAAGCGAAGTACTACTTTTCCATCTGCGTAAAAATTGGAAGGTGTTTTGAGATTGGCCGCAATGAATTTTTGACATTCTTTATTTCCTCCGGGGAACAACGCTTTTTCCTCGTTTTCAATGTTTGTTAAATTGTCTGTAAGTGTTACGGGTGTTAAATTTTGCGCATAGTTAACCAATAGATTTAATACTAAAAATGTTGTAAGAAGATATTTTATTTTTTGTTGCATAACTGTGATTTTATCAGCGCTCCTGTTGGACAAAGAGAAGTGCTGATAGAAACTTTTGTTGTTGTATAAATAAAATGTAGTGTGTAATTTGATTGGATGACTCGCTTTATTTACAAACGATGTTAGCTTTTTTTTATTGTATAGATTTCCTTTTTTTATTTTGGAGTTACGAAGGTTTGTAGCATTTTCTTAGCTGTTGAGCGATGGCGTTAATAGTAGTGAGCTTGTAGCGTTGGGATTTCTCTTGTATAAAGCATGATGGAGGTAATAGGATTCTGATTGCGCGTTTTGGTTGAGGTTGAATCGTGTTTTATAATGCTTTATAGTTCTTTTAGAAGATCATCTAACAGTTGTATTCCTTCGATGTGCTTAATGGTGGAAGGGATTTTGATTTCCATTTTTGTTACTTGTGCACCACTAATTAGTACGTTAGCAGATTTGGCGATTTGTACCAAACCGTCCAGTATATTTTGAAAATCTTCGAGTTTAATTTTTGTTGTAAATGTTGTGATTACGAGTGTTGGGTTGATGGTTTTATAGGCATTTATTATTTCTTTGAAAGGTACTTTTTGCCCAAGATATATACAGCTGTATCCACGTTTTTTTAGAAAATAGTAATACATTAATAATCCAAATTCGTGTTCTTCATGATCCGGTAGAAATAAAAGTGCTCTTGGTGCATCTTTTTGGGGAGACTGCAGTTTATTTATAGCGGATACTAATTGTTCTCTAAATAGGTAGGAGAAAAAATGTTCATGTATGACATTGATGGTGTTGACTTGCCACAATTCTCCCATTTTCTGTAACATTGGTAAAATCTTTTGCAGGTATAATGCTTCGAGGTCTTGTTCTGATAGTTGTTCGATTAAAATTTTGTCAATTGAGTAGCGATCAAATTTGATGATGTGTTGAATCATTTCGTTGATCATTCCATCCTTTTCACTTTTGTTAAAAATGATTGCTTTACATTGATGAACAATCTCTTCCTCCGACATTTGTGCAATCTTCGATATCTTGATGCCGTGATTATATAGGGTGTTTATGTTTAAAATTTTCTTTAAATCCGTATCACTATAAAACCTTCTATTTCCTTCCGTTCTTGAAGGTTGCAACAATTTATAGCGTTGTTCCCAAATTCTAATGGTATGACTTTTTATTTGAGTGAAATTCTCAAGGTCCTTGATGCTATATTGATTTTCAGCCATGTCGTTATGCTATTTCAATAAATGATTGAATGTATTTTCAAATATAAAAAACTTTGTAGTTTGTTTCGGTTTTAATTTGTCCTTAAACATATAAGTCTCATAGTTTTCACCATGAGACTTA
>JAZQRM010000031.1:0-6513 GCA_045629585.1 Taishania sp.
CAGCGTCTGGATCATTAGGACATGTTCAAAGAATAATATCACCGATTTTAGATGCAACAGGACAACGTGATTTAGCTGTTGAATTTCAGTTCTATCAAATGCCAACCAACGCACTTGCAGATAGAGTTGTTGTAAACTATTCAATCGATAATGGAACAACATGGATCGTTTTGGACAGTACTTTACGCTACAACCCAACAATTGAAAATAACCAATGGGTAAAACAACGGTTTATATTACCAGCTCAATTAGATAATGCTTCAAACCTAAAAATTGCGCTAGATTTCAAAGGTGCTGGTGGACAAAACATAGGATTGGATTCATTTTATGTACGTCCAGTACCATCACCAAGAGTAACTTCTCATGACAACTGGATATCATGTGCAACAACTAATGAACCTGCAACAATTCGCATAAATGGAGAATATCTTCATAGAGCCACTGCAACAATAAACGGAATAACACCAAGAATTGTAGAACAATCTGGATCACACATCATTTTAGAATTACCAGCAAACACAGAAGGTGAAGTGCGATTAACTGCACCAAACGGAACTTATATTTTTGATGATTGGGCTTTTATTTATCTTGCTCCAACTATACAAACAAGAGAAGTCGACACACGTGTATGTGTTAATACCCCAGTAACTATTTCAATAACATCTCCATTGACAGATTATGACCGTTTTGACGTGATCTTCGAGAATGGATTAGGTACGGTAACGGGAACAGCAGCAACAGGATACCAGATTAGTGGCCCTAATGCACAAAACCTTATTATTACTGGAATAAAAGAAATAAATGGATTTACATGTAACTTGAATCACACGGTATTTTACAACGCTATCCCTGGACCAGGTATTGCAAGACAATTTGACGAAATAACGACATGTGAGGGAGAAATATTAAACCTAACATTCTATGAATCTGCAAATTCACAAGGAGCAACTGGTGCATTTGGAGGAGCTGCAACAACAGGAACAAGTTCACCTCACTTTGTAGTAAACAACTATGGAGGAACACGTAATCAAACTATCTACACAGCAGCGGAATTAACAGCTATGGGTTGGATGCCTGAAACATATTTCTCCGCACTATCTTTTGAAGCAACTGAAATAACTGCTTTTACGCGTGATTCATTAAGAGTACGTATAGGACATACCACACAAGCAGTCGCTACAGCAAACTTTATCAATCAAGGATTAGTTGAGAAAATAGCACCTACACAATGGAGACCAGAAATTGGAATAAACACATTTACATTTAATAGTCCTTTTATTTGGGATGGTGTCAGTAACATTGTTATCGACATAGCTCATTCAAGTAACACAAGCGGTAATGGATCTGGATCAATAAGTATAATACGTGAGGTGGTACCTACTGCTTCTGTAGTGAATTCAAATAGAGATCGTGTAACCGCTTCAGCAATCTATGAGACAGCTACAGGTTCAGTAAACACAACTCAAAGAACCAAATTCACTTTATACGCTAGCAACCCAACTCCAACTGCAGCAACAAATACAATCGAATGGATTGCTGACCAAAATTTATATTTAAATAACTTGGCTGATCGCGTATTCAACAACGAGAACACTCCTGAGATTTGGTACAAAACAACGGCGGTAAACGATACAGTTCAATTAAGAGTACGAAATAACATCGGTTGTGTATCAGAAGCAAATTATATCATTAATTCTACTCCAACAATTCGTGAGAATATATTTGAAGAAGCTTGTAATTTCTATGTACACAGAGGTAATTATTTGACAAGATCTGGAATTTACATTGATTCATTTACATCTAGAATAACAGGATGTGATTCTTTATATATTCTAAACTTAACAATTGACAATCCTACAGTTTATACTCCGTCTATTATTGCTTGTGGAGCATATGATTTAAACGGAAGAATCATTACAACAACTGGTAATTACTCTTCTACTTTCACTAATGCAATAGGATGTGACTCTATTGTAAATGTCAACTTGACAATTATAGACCGTATAATTCCACAGATTTATTCCATTGGAGATACATTATACGCAACTTCTAATGTGCCAGATGCTTTGTACCAATGGAGAAATTGTACAACAGGACAAATAATAGCTGGTGCAAATAGATCATCTTTCCATCCTCAAGAATTTGGAACATACAATGTCTTAGTAGCAGAAGGAACATGTAATGGAACATCAGTGTGCGCGGTGTACGGAAATATGGGTATAGAAATATTAGATAACATGGATCTAATCGTTTCTCCTAATCCAACAACGGGCATGGTTACCATATCTTACGACAGCGAAGAACAAATGAATGCAACAATAATGGACGCTTCTGGAAAAGAACTTTCTACTACATCAATATATTCAGGAAGTAAAATTGATCTATCGACATTTGTTACAGGAATCTATTTGATTAAAATTGAAAGCTCAACCAGCAATCAAATGGTCCGAATAATAAAACAATAAAAATAAACAATGCAAGAAAAGGTCGTTCCAAATAGGGTTCGACCTTTTTTGGATAAACCAACTAAAAAACTAATGGTCAGAGAACAAAAAACTAAAAACACGTATAAATACTGGTCTGAATATTAAAAAAAAACCTATATTTGCAAATAATAAATACTACACATTTAAAAATCTATTTATGTTAAAAAAACTACTATTTGGGTTAACAACTCTAACTATAGCATTTGTCACTATGACAACAAATGAAGCTACAGCACAATGTGATTACGGGAGGCCAGACAATGTATCACATACAAGCTACGCCTCTTATAGGCACACTAATTTTCGTAGAATTGTCATTTTGAATGCAACTACAATCAATTCCTTTTCCATGGTTAATACGCAAACTATGGTGGACTATAATAACCCTGAGAGCGTATTTGTCCTTTACAAAGGAACATCAACTGGCGAGTTTATAAACTATATCACTCACAAACATTTTACCACATCGCCAACTCCTGGTATAAACACCATCGCTTTTGACGACATTGAACTTGAGGCTGGTTATTACTATTTAGGTACAATGAACACCCTAATGGAAGGGGTAGGAGAAGGATACGCTGCAGAAATGAATAGTCCCGGACAACCAGATTATAATTTCTGGCGATTATTTTACTTCAATGATGGATTAACAGATTTAAATACATTTGACTACACCGATGTGTCAACTTTTAACAGTATGGAATTGATTACAGGTTCGCAACATACATTCCCTTTCTACATGTCATACGTGCTAAAAGACGTTAGAACTACAACAGTATGTTCAGATTCAATCGTTATCAACAACCAAACATATAGAAATTCAACAACTTTATACACCAATTTATCTAACGAAACAGGTTGTGACTCAGTAAAGATTAATCACTTAATATTCGATCCTGAAAGTGTTACAAGATTTACAGAGGTTGTATGTGATGTCGACTATACGTGGCCAATAACAGGTCAAACGTATACATCTTCGGGGATTATAACACATACGCAAGGTGTAACAGAAATGGGATGTGATTCAACTTATATATTAGATTTGAGAATTAAAACTGTTCCAAGTAATGAAGTACACTTAAGTGGAAACAGAATTGTAAGTCTTTCTGATGACGAACCGACATTTACATGGCATGATTGTAACAATGATAATGAATTAATTGAAGAAGCTACTGGTCGTTCATTAACACCAGCAAGAACAGGCTCATACGCAGTAAATGTAACCTTAGATGGGTGTACTGTTACTTCTGAATGTATTCAAGTAGATTATTTAGGAACTAATTCAACTCTAGCAAACCTATTGAACGTATATCCTAACCCTACATCTGGGAAGGTAAACATCGATTTCGGAATGGAGTTCGATTTGACTTCAGTACAGTTATTTAACGTGAACGGACAATTAGTAAATACAATTGCGACTTCAACAGTAACATCTGCAATCAACTTCGAATTAACAGAAGAACCAGGAATCTACTTTTTGACTATCGCTGCAGGTGAGGAAACTCGCACAGTGCGCTTAATCAAACAATAATAATATAGATTATAATAATCTTCCAAAAGCCCTCTCGCTAACTTAGTGGGAGGGTTTTTTAGTATAATCAAATAATAAAAAGGTAATCATAAAAAAGAAACTAATTAACACGAACACATTTCATGTTTAACCACTTATACCAAACCTGGGTTAGACGCTCATACTCCTCAAGATTACCGTATTCATCAGGCTCATAATAATACGCTGAGCGTACCACTTTTATAAAATCAGGCCCTTCTGGAACAGCATTAGGTAATAATAACTGCTCACTAATGGTATACACCCCCGCTTCATAAGCATACTGAGTGGTCGGTAATTGAATAAACTGACTCCCACTCCACGCAAATGAATAGGTATCTGTTTCCAAGTTTCCACCTTCGTCACGAAGAATAAATTGAACAATAAAATCAACTCCAAATAAACCGCCATTAACCACAGATTGAGCACTACATTCCGTGTAGAAACGATTATAAACAGTACCTGCAAGCGTAACCATATTACTCGTTTTGGGGTCAATACGCGCAACAAGATAATAAACCAAATTAACACTGTCCTTATCCAGCTTATCAGGACCAAATGCATAAATTGCATCATCAACCCCTGTGAAATAAGCGCTCGCTAATTTTGAATTGTGAATATACCCCTTCAACGTATTATTTTTAACGATAAACTGTACTGGAACAAAACCACCAAACATACCTCCATCAATATATTCGCTCGCAAATTCATCCGATAGCAAAGTCACATACGTGCCCGCCCTCAAAAAAGAAACCTGCTTACTATTTATATTAGGTTCATTAAAAATACGTGCATCTTTTAGTATAAGCGCTGGTTTACTCTCATCCAAAATAAAAGGAGTTACATAATGTTCAGATTGCCCCCAAACAAAAAGTGAAATAAAGAAAACAGGAATAAAAACGAGGTGTTTAAAATGCATATAACAAAGGTTTTATATAATTTATAGAATACTAAAATCCATTATAAACCATTAATTTACAGCACCTAAATCAAACTAAAAATGTAATAATTCATAAAACAAGTAAAAAGAACCTCAAAATGAACAACCCTAACTAAAAATAAACGAGTACTAAATTTCGTCAAAAAGATTCAAAACTTTTGTAGCTTCCTCTCACTTACTTTAAGCTCTACTATCCGAAAACCAACAAAATAACCGTACCTTTGTACTTCATTAAGTATCGATTTATGTCATTTGCTCAACTGGAATTAGCCCCTCACCTTCAATCAGCCGCTCAACGCATTGGTTGGGAAGAACCGTTCCCTATTCAATCAGCTGTAATACCCGTATTTCTTCAAGGAAAAGATATCATGGGAATTGCACAAACAGGATCTGGAAAAACGGGTGCTTTTTCATTGCCGATGCTGCAAATGTTGCAAGACCAACCACGTAATGAAGGGCGAGCAATACGAGGTTTAATCTTAGTACCAACACGCGAACTTGCCGTACAAATAACGGATGTAATAACGGCTTTAAAGGTCCAGTTAAAACGCGAAATAAAAATCATGGGAATTTATGGAGGAGTTTCCATCAATCCACAGATGAAAAACATGTTTCGTACAGATATCGTCGTGGCAACACCCGGACGTCTGTTGGATTTATTAGATCACAAAGCACTGACTTTGGACGAATTGCAATTCTTTGGCGTAGATGAAGCAGATAAAATGTTCCAAATGGGATTCGAAGAAGAAATGAATCGCATTCTAGCTCTTCTACCTAAGAAAAGACAAACGTTTTTGTTCTCTGCAACACTGAATGACAAAGTTGAACAACTAAAACAACAACTAAATATTGATCCAATCGTAATTGAAGTTCAAGCGAAGGGCGAAGAAGAAATCGGGGAAATCATTGAAGAAGCTTTTTCCGTTAGTGCAGAGCGTCGAGGTCCTTTCTTACGTTATCTGATCAAAGATCGTAAAATGGAGCAAGTCTTGGTTTTTGTATCTGCTATTCGAACAGCGGATAACTTGATGGAAAAGCTCAACAAAAACGGAATAAAAGCAACTTCTTTGCACGGACATCAGAGTATGCGTACCCGTTTCGACGCAATTAACGCATTTAAAAAAGGACGTGTTCAAGTCTTAATTGCAACGGACTTATTAGCACGTGGAATTGACATTAGTGGTTTACCTTATGTTATCAATTTTGAATTACCACGAAGCCCACAAGATTACGTGCACCGTATTGGTAGAACAGGACGTGCGGGAGAAAGCGGAAACGCCATTTCACTCATTATCCCTGAAGAAGAGCATCACTTCAAAATCATCAAAAAGAAAAACAAAAAATGGATCACGCTTCAAGAAACAGAAGAAATCGATCTAAACGGATATTAAAACAAAAAGGAACGATAAAACGTTCCTTTTTTTGTTCAAATAAATGCGATTTGAATAGCACATTTTACGTTTACTGACCTCATCGAATAAAAAGATAGTTGACTGATTAAAGATTAAAAAATAGAAAATAGAAAATTGATCCATCCT
>JAZQRM010000032.1:0-3376 GCA_045629585.1 Taishania sp.
ATTACCAGCCGCTTGTTTATCAGATAGGACAATAATATCTCTCCCGTCAGGATCGATAGCAATGATAGGCATATTACCAACAAAATTATAAGGACTTAAACTTGGATACTTCCCAGCTAACGGATCTATCGTTAACCAACGTCCCAATCTGCTATCATACATCCTCGCTCCAAAATCGTAGGAATTCCCACGCCCCTTAATCTCATCATCTTTTTCAGAACCCTGGTACCCATAACGATAGCTTCTCCCCATCACATAACTAGAAACCAACGTATCCACATGATCACGATCTAAATACAGATTATTAAGCGCGTAGCGGCTGGTACCACTAAACGAGATACGGATGTCTTCGTAATTAGGAACAAAAGACAACTCATACGTTCCGCTTGTGGTTTGGGTTTGCTGCGTGGCAAGATATTGGTAAACACCATTCACCTTTTGCTCTACACGCACGGTGGTGCTTCCTCCGTTGAGGAGGGAGAGGTTGTATTGGAAGCGGTGTTCTTGGTTTGGTAAAGCGGTGAATTCGCGCTGTACTTTAGCCGTAGTTCCCGAACCAATAGCCACCAAACGATACTGCCCAGCTGCTTGATCAACCGTTGCCGAAGTGGTTACCCAGTTATCAGGCACCCAACCATCCAATGCGTTTGCTGTGATAGACATATTACTGTAGTTTGTGTTGTATACTGACGTGTTACCTGTAAACTTACGTAATTTTAGGTTATCTACGTATTTTGTATAACCAATAACCATATACATACCCCTAGAAATCTCTATGCGGATTTGAGTGGTAGTGGCATCCGTTACAAAATCGAGTACTCTCCTCGCATTAGCAAGATTAAACTGAGTCGTATAAAAAGGTGTTGTACTACTATCTTTGTACACTCTGAACGTATAATCATAATTTACAATGAGTAAAGAAATCCCAACACCCGGTGAAGTTGGAGGCGAATAGGCCGTAATATCATCCATCGAGAATGCATATCGCGTATTAATTGTAGTGCTAAATGTTTTTGAAATCATCGAATTGGTCAAGATACTGCGATTCGTTACCACATTGTTAGTCGTATGTACACCTTGCTTCAACAAATGACTTTGACTATTCACCTGCCAGTTTTGGATGTAGGGAGGGGTGATGTTGGGTGTGTACGTTCCCCTGTCTGGGTCAGGCTATCCACTATATCTCCCTACTACAACGTAGGAGGGATGCCGCTCCACTTACGAAGTATGCACCGAAGGTAATCCTTAACGCAGGGATCTATAATCCCGTAATGAACGGTCTCGACTGTTCACTACAGGATTCGAAATAAGTTTTTTTCACTTCGGACATCCTCAATTAAATGCTTACTAACAGCATCCTAATCAAATTGATCTATCATAGTGCCAAATTGTACTTTTTTTTACTAAAAAAGCTTTCACACAGTTTATTAGACAATCATCCAGTATGCATCAAGAAATGTTAAGAAACAGTGATTAAAACTTGTTCGTCAATCTAAAAAATGAACTTCGCCTGTTTTCATATCGTAAACAGCACCCACAATTTTGATCTCCTTATTAGCTTCCAGCTCTTTAAGAATAGGACTGTTTTTACGAATCTCATTAATAGAATTAAACACATTATATTTGCAAACTTCATCAACAAATGCAGGATTTTTAGATGTCGCATTTCCTTTAAAATGAGAGCTAGCAACAACAATAGCAGGCTCAATTTTCTCTAGTAAAGCAGTAATATTACCAAGCTTAACCCCTAAAATACTCGACTTTATAGCTCCACAATATTCGTGACCCAGTACTACAACAACCTTTGACCCCGAAACTTTACAAGCATACTCCAAACTTCCAAGGATATCCTCATTGACAACATTTCCTGCAACGCGTGCAACAAAAATTTCACCTATCGCTTTATGAAAAACATCTTCAACCGGCACACGCGAATCTAAACAAGAAAGCACAACCGCTTCTGGATATTGACCCAAAGCAGCCTCACGTACCAGCTTTGTGGAATTACGAACCGTCAAATTATCTTCTACAAAATCCTTATTACCCGCTTTCAAGTCGGCAATAACTTCATCAGGCGTTAATTTCTGTTGTTGATCCTTCGTTAAAATGTGAGTGGGAATAATATCTTCATCATCAATAACCGTCAAATTACAGGAAACCAAAGCAAACACCATGGTTAAAACTAAAATGTACTTACTCATACCAACTTCATTTTACTAAAAAACATAGTTAATTAATTATAAACACATTACTGAATATTTTATAATAAATTGGGTACTCCATACTATCAACCGCTGTGCAAAAGGAAAATTATCCTTCTCCAAAAAATCGCAACAAACCAGCCGTACAAAAAAAAGTAATCCGCAAAATTCATCGCTTTTATACGGAAAATAAATAATCGCAGTACCTTGTACAGACGGATCATTATCCGTCTCTTATTCAAAGCCTACTGAAATTCTATCGAACACCTCTACTGAAAAAACAAAAATAAAGACTAAAAAATCAAACAAATCTGTTCCAATAGAAATAAATTAACACCATAAAAACATCATTTTTCTGACATAAATCATTTTTTAACCCACTCAATATAAAGAACTTTGCAGCATGGTTGCATCATTTATTCAGAAATACAATATCCAAGGACCGAGATATACCTCCTATCCAACAGTGCCAAATTGGAATGCAGATTCATTTAACATCAAAGAATGGACTAAAAATGTACAATTACAATTCGATCAAACCAATCAATCAAATGGAATTGCAATATACATCCACCTGCCTTTCTGCGAATCGCTTTGCACCTTTTGCGCATGCCATAAACACATCACCAAAAGACATGAACAAGAACAAACATACATCAACGCCCTCATCAAAGAATGGAAAATGTATGTTAACCTTTTTAAACAAACAAAGGGAGAAATACCCGTTTTAAGAGAATTACACCTGGGTGGTGGAACTCCAACCTTCTTTTCACCAGAAAACCTCTCAAATCTTCTAAAATCAATCTACAACGACGTAATATTAGCTAACGACTTTGAAGCAAGTTTTGAAGGTCATCCAGAAAGTACCAGCATAGAACACCTTTCCGTTTTACATAATCTAGGATTCAAACGCCTTAGTATCGGTGTTCAAGATTACAACGAAAAAGTACAAAAAGCAATCAACCGTTTGCAATCCATAGAGCAAGTTACACAAGTCCAAAATTGGGCCATGGAAATCGGGTACGAAAGCATATCACAAGATCTGGTCTACGGACTCCCCTTTCAAACCTTTGCCGATTTACAATACACCCTCCAAAAAACGGTCGAATTACGTCCGCACCGCATCGCCTTTTATTCCTACGCGCATGTCCCGTGGATTAAAGGTTTAGGACAAC
>JAZQRM010000033.1:0-9835 GCA_045629585.1 Taishania sp.
TTGAAACCTCTAGTACAAACACGAATCAATTAGGCTATGAAAAGAACTAAAAGACTTAGTCGAGTACTGATTACAATTGGAATAATGTTGAGCATTTATGGTATATTATTAATAATGCGAAATATTCACCTGAGCAGAAATATATCAATGTCATCCGGAAATGGAATTCCAAACCCAATTACTGGTTTACAGCATTTCTTATGTGCAATAAGTATCATTGGAATTGGATACATAACCTATCAAAAAACAACATCTCAAGAGCTAAAAAAAGAATCAAATAGAGATAAATTGCGTTGATATTGTGAAAAGGATTATCTCGTTAAAAGGGAAGGTGGAAATCCTTCCCTTTTGTATTTCGCATTTTTTAAATCCAAAAAATGTAGATTTGTAGTTATGAAATGGAAAATTCTGTGTTTGTTGTTGATCTGCGCTTTTCAAATTTTAGCTCAAGACTCCATATCCACTCAAACTTGGAAAACAAAACCTTATATTTCCTTTCTTGTTTTTACAGATCTCTACTATTCCTCTGACATCAGCAAGAACAATTCCTCTGTACGCTCCCCATATCTATACAATCACAATCGAAATAATGTTCTTTCAAATAACCTTACTTTATTCCAATTCACGTTTAAACATCCAAAATATCGAGCAAATTTAGGTATACAAGCAGGTACTTATGTCACGGACAACATGTCAACTGAGCCTACTTATTATCAACCGATTCACAATACACATGTCGGATTTTCTTTAAGTAAAAAAGATTGCTTATGGATTGACGCAGGAGTTTTTAATGCCCATTTAGGATTTGAAAATGCGCATTCTACTGAAAATTTAACACTTTCCAGATCACTCGCAGCCGAACAATCGCCTTATTACTTAACAGGAGTGAAACTCAATTACACGACAAAAAAACAATTATCTTTGACTTTACTTTTGTTAAACGGTTGGCAACATATTGCACTTATTCCCCAACAGACAATTCCTGCATTTGGAACAAATATTCATTGGAAAACTGCCGAAAAATGGAATATAAGCTGGAGTACTTTTATAGGTAGTGAATTCCCGGATAGCGAAAGAAAAATGCGCTATTTCAATAACTTATTTGCTCAATATTCTTCAAAAAAATGGAACGCCATCATTGGATTAGACTTTGGTTTTCAGCAGCAAGCTAAAAATAGTTCATCTTATAACCTTTGGTTTGTCCCTACTTTAATTGGACAATATTGCTTAAACGACAAATGGAGAACAGCTTTACGTTTAGAATATTTTCAAGATAAAGGAAACGTGATCTTACCATCAACGATTCCTTCCTTGTTTAGTACCTCTTGGAATTGGGATTATCAACCTTTTGATGTATTGACATTTAGGATAGAAACCCGTTATTTCCATGGTTTAATTGACAGTAACAATACTAATCCAAATCGACTTACTGTTTTAGGTTCAGTTGCTTTTCGTTTTATAAAAAAATGGAATGATCTAAATTAACTTATATGTAATTATCCCAGTACCGGCGTTGGCTTACTATTCTCATCAATTGCTACCAAAGTAAAAGTTCCTGACACAGCTTTTTCACGACGATCTTCAAACATTCGTTCAATGAAGATATCCACTTTAACTTTTATTGATGTTTTCCCAACATAAGTCACTTTTCCAATTAATTCTACTAACGTTCCAGCAGGTATAGCACTATTAAAATCAATTTTATCACTGCTCACAGTTACGATGCCTTTTCGACAGAAGCGAGTTGCAGTCATAAACGCCACTTCATCCATCATAGACATTACTGTTCCTCCAAACATTGTATTATGATGATTTGTTGTGTTCGGAAAAACACATTTAAAGACACGCGTCTCTGATTTCTCTATGCGCTCTTGTATTGCTTGCGTCATATTCAATATAGGTTTAGTTGTATGGTAATACCACTACAAAATTAGTTTATTGACAACAATTCAATCTATTTTCCGAATATTTATCATTCTAATAACAAACCAAAAAAAAGGGAATCTTCAGGAAATAAAGTTCTACAAAAATTAAGAATTGAAAGCTTACACAGGTATCGTTTAATCATGTGACTTATTTAAACCTAGAATTATTGTATCTTTCCTCTTTCAAACTCAATTTATAACAACGATGAAAAAGTGGTTTTTCTACCTCACCTTTTTACCTACATCTATTCTTTTTGGTCAAAGTACATCTTTTCAAATACCTTATGAGTCGATCCAGTTAAATAATGGATTGACGTTAATTCTTCATGAAGATCACTCAGATCCAGTTGTAGCCGTGAATCTAACCGTACACGTTGGATCTGCACGAGAAAAAGAAGGCCGTACCGGTTTTGCTCACCTCTTTGAGCACTTACTTTTTTTAGAATCTGAGAATTTAGGGAAAGGTGGTTTAGATATTTTATCAGCAAATATCGGTGGATCTGGAGCTAATGGTTCAACATCTCGTGACCGTACAAATTATTTGCAAACAGTACCCAAAGATGCACTTGAAAAGATGATTTGGGCTGAAGCTGATAAATTAGGTTGGTTTATCAATACCGTAACAGATCCAGTTCTTGCAAAAGAAAAACAAGTTGTTAAAAATGAAAAGCGTCAAAGTGTTGACAACAATGCGTATGGACATGCAATGTATGTGCACAACAAAGCAATGTACCCCAATGATCACCCATATAACTGGCAGGTAATCGGTTCATTAGAAGATTTAGATAATGCAACTTTGGAAGATGTTAAAGAATTTTACCGTAAATGGTATGTCCCAAACAATGTAACATTAGTGATTGCAGGTGATTTTAACCCTGAAGAAGCTAAAACATGGGTGAAAAAATATTTTGATGAAATTCCTGCAGGTGCTTACATTGAAAAACAAGCCAAAAGACCTTCTCTGTTAAGAGAAACTGTGAAATATTACCACGAAGATAATTTTGCTCGAGTTCCTGCTTTAATGTATTCTTGGCCAACAGTTGAAACCTACCACAGAGATAATTATGCACTGAAAATTTTGGTTAATTATTTATCGGAAGGTAAAAATGCACCTTTGTATAAAAAATTAGTAGAAGAAGCGCAAATGACGGATGAAGTAGAAATGTTTCTCTACGATGCTGAATTATCGGGTGAAACCTACTTAAATATTACTGCATATCCAGGATTTAACTTAGATCAAGTGGCTGACGCTATTGCTGAAGGTTTTCAATTATTTGAGAAAAATGGAATATCAGAACGTGATCTTACTCGAATTAAAGCACAACAAGAAATGCAATTTTACGCTTCTATTTCGGATGTTCTTGACAAATCGGAATTATTAGCCGAATATCAATATTTGACTGGAAATCCGGGATATGTTACACGAGACATTCAACTCATGCAAGAGGTAACTGTTGAAGATGTAATGAACGTGTATTTTCGCTATTTTAAAGACAAACCATACGTTGCCACAAGTTTTGTTCCAAAAGGACAATTAGAACTTATGCAAAGTGGTTCTCAAAAAGCCGAAATCGTAGAAGAACCAATCATTGAAGGTGCTGAAGAAGAATTCGATGCTTCCATTCAAGCAACTTATGAAAAAACGCCTTCAAAAATTGAGCGAAACATCGAACCTCCTTATGGCGATAAATTTACGATTCAACTACCAAAGATCACAACCACATCATTTAAAAATGGGTTGAAACTAATGGCCATCGAAAATGACGAGGTTCCTGTTGTCGAATTTCAATTAATCATTGATGGCGGGCAAAAAATGGAAACTATTCCAGGTTCAGCCAACCTATTAGCGAACATGCTCATGGGAGGAACTGCTTATAAAACACCTGAAGAATTAGAGGATGCTATTCAACAATTAGGTTCGAATATTTCCATCGGAGCTTACAAAGAATATTTCCTTCTTTCTGGAGTTGCGTTAAAAAGAAATTTTCAACCAACGATGCAATTATTAAGTGAAATGCTTTTATCTCCTCGTTGGGATAAAGAAGAATTTGAGTTAAATGTTCAGGCTAATATTGCTAATCTAGAAAACCAAAAGTCAAACGCTAACATTCTTTCTTCTTTAGCATTTAACGAAGTACTTTTTGGAAAAGATAATGTGATGGCTCAAAATAGCCTTGGAACAACAGAAGCCGTAAACAAATTGACAATAGACGATTTGAAAGCTTTCTATCAAAAAGCATTCGCACCTCAATTAACTCATCTTAATGTTGTTGGTTCAATTAATAAACAAGAAATTGAAAGTGCTTCATTAGAATTAATTTACAATTGGAAACAAAATGAAACCAAGCCGGTTGAATTAAAACCAGGAATCACTCCGCAGCAACCCATCCTCTATTTTGTTGATTTTCCAGAAGCCAAGCAATCGGTAATTCGAGTTGGAACACCAAGTATGTCATTAAAAGACAAAAATTATTATAACGGAGTTATTGCCAACTACATTCTTGGTGGCGGTGGATTTGCTTCTCAATTGATGCAAGTGCTTCGTGAGGAAAAAGGATATACGTATGGTGTCCGATCTGCTTTTAATGGACGAAAAAACATTGGTTCATTTGATATAAATACGTCCGTACGTTCCAATGCCACATTTGAATCGGCAGAATTAATTCAATCCATTTTGACCAATTATCCATCTACGTTTGAAGAAGAAGATCTAGAAATAACAAAAGGTTATTTAATCAAATCTCAAGCATTAAATTTTGAAACTCCTCAAGACAAATTGAATGTGCTTACCATGATTGGTTATTATGGTTTACCTAAAAATTACATCCAAAAACGTCAAAAGATGGTGGAAAAAATGACGGTGAAAAAAGTTCAAAATATAGCTCGTAAATACATCAATCCGAATCAGATGGTTTGGGTAATTACAGGAGATGCAAAAACACAAAAAGAACGCTTACAACAATTAGGTTTAGGAAATCCAAAAGATATCCAAGATTAAACAATAAGCTTTTCAAATAGATATAAATGAGTTCGATGTATGTGTCGGACTCATTTTTTTTTTGTAAGCTAATCTTGTAAAACAAATGCCTTAATCCATATCCAATCTTTTAATAAAACGAGTTATTGTGTTTTAATTATGATAAGTTTGTTCGTATTGATTTGAAATTTATGTAAAGACTTGTATTTTAGTAAAACAATTAACGACTATGCGCAACTTATTCTCACTTACCCTGATATTTCTTTTACTGATTGACTCTTCTCAAAGGATTTTTGATTCCGAAATACCTACATCGTTTTGCATGATTGCAGGAACCCAAATCCTTACTCCTGATGGTCACAAAAACATTGAATCATTAAAAAAAGAGGATATCATCTTGACGTTAAATGAACAAACGAATCGGCTAGATAAAACAAAAATTCTGGGTACTCAAACGAATCTTAAACAAGTCGTTTACCAGTTAAATTTTGAAGGCACAAAAATCACAGTAACAGACGACCATCCATTCTACTATAAAGGTCAATTGTTTTCTTTAAATGCGACTTCATTATACGGGACACCTACTCAGACTCTCAAAATAGGGCAAAAAATTCTATTTATAGAAAACAATCGTTGGGTGGAAAAAAAATTAACCAGTATTACTAAAGAGAAAAAAAAGCAAACAACCTACACCATTACAAAAGTGAGTCAAAATAGACTATACTTTGCCAATTCAGCATGCGTTCTGGTAGAGAAAATCCCCACCACATACGCACAAATTCATAAAAAATATTAAAGAGTTTTAATCCTAATTTGTTGTTTTCTACATTTGCTTTGACACCCAATTTCAATGCAACTATGTCTGACAACACCTACTATCAGCATTCACAGAATGAAAGTTTTACTTCGCGACTTATTAAATGGTACTTACGTAAAACGGATCGCAAACATTACTTAGTAAACGCAGTAACGACTCAAAATTTCAAACATTCACCTGCTCCGATTCCTAAATCGTTAGCCAAAAAAGCTATAATTGATACGCAGTACATTAATGACCGTCCAGTTTGGTGCTTAACACCAAAAAAAGGCAAAAGTGATAAAATGATTTTCTTTATCCACGGTGGTGGTCATCTCAACAACATTGTCTCTTTTCATTGGAACTTGGTGGGAAAAATAATGGAAAAAACAGGAGCTTCCTTTGTCATTCCAGACTATCCACTCCTACCCCATGCTTCTTGTATAGAAACTGCGGAAATGGTGGAAGAAGCGTTTCATAAATGTACAGAAGATTTTAGCGCTTCCCACTTGATTTTTATGGGAGATTCCGCAGGCGCAGCCATAGCATTTGCCTTAGCTCAAACGTTAAGAGATCAAAACCAACGTAGTCCTGGTCAAATCATTCTACTATCTCCAGAACTAGATGCGACCGAATTACATCCGGATATAATCCCTATATACGATCAATTAGACGTGATGCTATCCAGTAAAGTTTTTGACTTGATTAGCCCTATGTATGTCAAGGATTGTCCACGAGATCATTACCTTGTTAGTCCAGCACATGGCAATCTTCACAACCTTGGCAAAGTGAGTATTTTTACTGGCACACATGACATTATGCACCCTTATAGTTTAGAGCTCAAAAAGAAATTTGAACAAAAGAAAATCCCTTTCAACTTTTATCTATATCCCAAAATGATTCATGTTTGGATGGCTATTCCCTATCTCAGAGAAAGCAAAAAAACAGTAAAACAAATCACTCAACTTATTAACACCAATACCATTCAATCTATTTAAAGGTTTAATCTAAAATTCATTTATAGGAATTGAAGAGACCTAAATGTTTCCTTATCTTTACAAAAAGATTTGAAAATGAAAAGAGGGATACTATTTGCTTTCACACTACTTCTATTGTCTGCTTGTAAAACAAATGATAAAACAGAAAATATTGAAATTCCAACAGTAGATACGCTTGCTGCCGAGCAACTTTTTAAGCAAGAACAATTAGCAATTGTAAAAGCATGGGAACAACTAATGAAGGGTACGTATTATAACGCGGACTATTTTGATCTTATACGCTTTAACAAATCACCTTACAAGTCCTTTGGACAAGCCCCAGCCAATTTAGGATTTTCATTTAAGAAAGTACCTCATTTCACAACGACAAAAATGCAAGTTGACGGTTTTTCGATTCATGAGGGTGGTTTAGTTATTTCCTTTTACCTAGATAATAACAAACTGTATTACTACGATAATACAGACCCCAAAGATATTTATCAAGTGATAGAAGTAACGGATAAAGAAATACTAGCCGAACAAGTTGGGACTGGAAAAGTAATCAGTTACAAGAAATATAACACAATCAATGACGGTTTAAATGAAATACTCATAACAGGGAAATATGAAATAGTAGAATCTGGCCGAATAATTGAATTTCATAAAGACGGAAGCATCACAGGCTGGCCGAGCTTTGAGGTATTTGACATTCCATTCGATTTTGTGGGACTTACTGAATTTGACTGTATTTTACTATCTAAAAACAAGCACCCAAATCTTGTTGATTATACTTTATATGAAGCTAATTTTGGCAATCCAATCATCACATTAACGAAATACGTTGCAGATTGGAATAATCTAAATCATAAACAAACAGAGGAAGTACTTCACCTTAGAAAACGCTATTAAACAAGTATTCTGTCCTTTATAAAGGGTAAGAACAATACAATTCGCATTTACAACAATAAAACAAATGGCATCATTTTATAAGTTTGCAATGGATAAATTATCCGGCATTATTGGATCACATCGCTTACTAAAGTATGGATTAAACATTTCACCTATGTACCGCCGTAGTACAGCAAAGGTTACGTTTATGTCCAAAGATATGCGACTGGCAAAGGTCAAAATCCCTCTAAATTGGAAAAACAAAAACTACATGAACTCTTTGTATGGAGGGAGTATGTTTTCAGCTGTTGATCCGATACCGATGATGCAATTAATCGAAATATTAGGGAAAGAATATGTCGTTTGGGATAAGGGAGCAGCAATACGCTTTAAACGGCCTGCCCGTGAGAATTTACATTTCGAGATTAAATTTGAGGAGGAGGAAATTGAAACCATTAAACAATACGTGAAAGAAAAAAAAGAAATGGATTACACAAAAACCATTCAACTGACAGATGTTAAGCAAGAAAAGGTTTTCTGCCAAATAGACAAAATTATTTACATCGCTGAAAAGTCATTTTATCAAGATAAAAAGAAAGCTAAGAATCATCAATTGTAAAGGACTTGATTTTTTTTGCTACATTGGTTGATCAGAAGTATTCGCGAGGAAAATTAACCCGTAGACACCTCTTATTCTTCGGTACTTAAATTTGAAGTGTACTATTAAACCTGCCATTTATAATAAAACAAAAGCCTCCATTAAGAAGGCATATACATATCTTACAACTTACATTTTGTCGTAATTGTATTAGAACTTACGTTAGCGGCTTGACAGATATCTTTCGCCTCCCCACGTTCTTTTTCCTTAATTAAATAGGATAATTTAGTTTCTGTAGAAGTATCACCTATGTTTAACTTCGTTTTACAGTTACACGTCCAATCTTTTGTACAAGATGCCATCGCCAAAAGAACAACAGCTCCAAATAATACCTTCTTCATTACTACCTTTTTCTAACCCGTTATGCAACTAAAATAATCATTACCCCTCGTTTTTCAGCCATTTTAAACAATTATTTTCATATGCATACATAATATGTATCACAAGTTTATTTCTAACCCAGTAAATATGATTGTATTTTTATACTTTTTATTTTCATTTACACACTGCACACCAAGTTGTATTTTATATTTCTGTAAAATGGTTACATCCCATTGCCCATGTATCCAATGTTGAAAAGAGTTCGTTCGCAAATTTGAGTTCAATAAAAATTCATCGGTGATAAAAAAGCTATTCTTTTTCCACTGATATTTACCACCTACTCGCGCTCTAACTCTCACATTCGGTTGATTATTCCACCAACGAGCCTCAAATCCCATACGATTCAATACCATCCAGTTACCCATTTTAAAATTCCATTCATTCAGAAGTGAAGAACGAATCTCAACTGACTGTCCAATCGTACTATTTCGATACAACACTGCCAAAGGAGAGAATTGAACTGTTTGAATCGAATTTAGGCGCTGAGTGAACCAAGGTCTATACATCAGTAATGTTGGATTTATTGAATTGTTATTTGACAACTCTCTGGCATGAATTTCATGCGTCATATTCACCTCCTTAAACAAAGAATGTTTAATCATTATCCTTTGCCAAAATACTACATCCTTTTGTCCGTAAACAATTGAAGTATTCGCGGAGATTAAGAGTAATAACAACAATTTATACTTCATTTTAAGATCTGGAATTTAAAAAACTGAGCAAACAATTTACTCCGCAAACATACCAAACGATGTTATCAAAAAAACAATTCTAAGAAATAGTAAGAAACAGTAAAAAGTCAAGAACATTAAAGCTCGCTCACTTTCAATAAATTATACAAATCAATTATTAATTAAAGATGTCCTACTTTCGTTTTATTTTAGAATCATGTTAAATAATTACTTATATTCATATTTAATCAAAAAAAGAGGAAATGTCTTATTGCAAAGCTATTGACCAAATGAAACCCGAAGAACGCCGCTTGCTTCACAAGGTCTATCACGATGATCATTATGGCTTTCCCATTCACAATGACAATGAACTATTTGGGCGTTTAATACTTGAAATAAATCAAGCTGGTTTAAGTTGGGAAACCATTTTAAAGAAAGAAAAAAACTTCAGAAATGCCTATAGCAATTTTGATATTGTAAAGGTCGCAACCTACACAGATGAGGATAGAGCACGTCTACTAGCTGATGCTGGAATTATCCGAAATCGCTTAAAAATAAATGC
>JAZQRM010000034.1:0-2269 GCA_045629585.1 Taishania sp.
GATATGTAATGATTTTGAAATATGGCAACATTCAGAAGGTTTTTGTCACGATTTTTTAAACGGTGGTGATGTTAACTATTTACACCAACTTCAAAACCTTTATTTCGCATTAACAAACGAAGAACTTGAAATTAATTTGTAATCTATGGTTTCTGAAAATAAATGGTTAGAAACATACAAAAGCATTCATAACAAAATATATGATGTTTCAATGGTCAAACCTGTTCCGAGTGAATGGGCCGAAAAGAATATAATTTTACCTGGCGGAGTTTCACGTTTTACAGGTCGTTTTAGTTATGATTTAACACCTTATGCAAGGGAAGTAGTAAACACCCTCTCTGCTGCTCATCCAGCTAGAACGGTTGCAATTATGAAAGGCGCACAAATTGGATTCACACAAGGTTTAATTATGCCTGGAATGGCTTATATCATTTCGCAAGATCCAGCACCTATTTTATTTTTAGCAGGTAATAAAGATTTGGCTCAGACTTCAATCGTTGAAAGGTTTGAACCGTTGTTGCATTCATCAGGATTACAAGAATTAATTCGTCCAAATGTTGTCCGTGCAAAAAATCAAAGAACGGGAGACACTTCAAGTAGTAAAGAGTATGCAGGTGGACGATTAACAGTTGAAGGGACTCAAAACGTAGATAAGTTTAGACAGATATCAGTAAGATATATTTTTGCGGATGATTTCGAAGCGGCACCGAAGGCAGATAAAGAAGAAGGTTCGATTCGTAAATTATTTGAAACACGTGCGACATCATACGGAAATACTGCAAAGATTTATTTTATATCAACCCCAAAAATAAAACAAACATCAAATATTGAACCCGTTTATTTATTGGGTGATCAGCGTCATTGGTATTGGTCATGTCCATGTTGTGGTGAGGATATTACTCCGACTTGGTCCATTGAATTAGAAAACGGAGAACGTGCGGGTATTGTTTGGAAATTGGACGATAACAATAAATTAATTCCTGAAAGTGTAAAGTATCGATGTGAAAAATGTTTAGGTTATTTTGATGAGGGTGAAAAATACGATTTGAATTTGGCAGGAAAATGGAAACCAACCGCAGAACCTAAAATTTCAAATTATTATTCATACTATATCAATTCAATTTGTGCGCCTCCTGGATTCTTATCTTGGATTCAATTAGTAGAAGAATGGCTTGAAGCATGTCCACCTAATGGAGTTGTAAACAAACCAATGTTACAAGCGTTCATGAATGTGAAGTTAGGCTTAACATGGGAGGAAAAAGGAGAAACATTACGAGTTAATGAATTAATGAAAAATACCCGTTCGTATTCTGTAGGAGTAGTTCCTGATGAAACTTCTGAAAACGATGGAAATGGTCCAATTGCATTATTAACATTAGCTGTCGATTTAGGTGGTATTATGAATCGTGATTTAACAGATGTTCGTTTAGACTGGGAGGTAAAAGCACATTCAAGAAATGGACAAACCTATTCAGTTGAGCATGGATCAATCGGAACATTTCAAAGAAAAAGACAACAAAGCAAAAAAGCATTTGAAAGTGAAGGCGCACGAACTAAATGGACTTATGATTTTAATGTTGAAAATAGCGTATGGCCCGAATTAGAAAAATTAATGCGTAGAGATTGGTTTTGTGAAAGTGGTAAAAAAATAAAAGTAGGATTAACTGTAATTGATACAGGGCATTTTACAGAATTGGCAATGAAGTTTATCAATTCATTTGATGATTTAATTGTAACGGGTATAAAGGGTAAAACAGATCCAAATTTTAGATCATTGAATAAAGATACAGCATTTGTAAAAAAATCATCTAATGTAAAAAATTTGTATATGTTAGAAGTAAATCAAATAAAAGATATAGTTGCTGAAAACATGAAGTTAAAAGAAGGTGATCACGGAGAGCAACCCGAAGGATTTATGAATTTTCCAATGCCAAGTGATGGGCTTTATACAATGCGATCATATTTTAGTCATTTCGAAACAGAAAGAAGAACAGAAGATATTAAAAATGATGAGGTTGTAGGTTTTAAGTGGGAAAAGATTCATTCAGATGTAGTCAATCACTTTTGGGATGTTCATATTTATAATTTTGCATCTAAGGAAATATTTTTGGATATGTTGAGAAAATCAGATCCAAGTTTAAAAAATATCACTTGGGCTGATTATTGCACGATGATGTTTGATTAATTTTTGTATTTTTATGAAAAATTTATTATTATGTGTTGCATATATTTAAACCCCCGACAATACTTAACAGATTCTAAGACTTTA
>JAZQRM010000035.1:0-31289 GCA_045629585.1 Taishania sp.
CAACGACTGCAGATGTTACAGTTTCCACATCTGGAAATTATACGTATACCGTTAGTCAAAACGGATGTTCGGCTACTTCAGCTCCAGTTAGTGTTTCGGTTACAGCTTTACCAATCGCTTCAGCAATTACAGCAAATGGTCCATTGACATTCTGTGAAGGAGGTTCAGTTGTTTTATCATCAGGACAATCATCAGGAGTTGTTTGGTCGAATGGAGCAACGACTGCAGATGTTACTGTTTCTACAACAGGAAATTACACGTATACCGTTAGTCAGAACGGATGTTCTGCAACTTCAGTTCCAGTTAGTGTTTCGGTTACAGCTTTACCAATCGCTTCAGCAATTACAGCAAATGGTCCATTGACATTCTGTGAAGGAGGTTCAGTTGTTTTATCATCAGGACAATCATCAGGAGTTGTTTGGTCAAATGGAGCAACGACTGCAAATATTACGGTTTATACATCTGGAAATTACACATACACCGTTAGTCAAAATGAATGTGAGTCTGATGGTGAAATGGTAAGTGTGATTGTTTTTGAGCGCCCAGTTGTCACATTGGATGAGGTAGACTTGCTGTGTAATTATCATAATGAGTTAACACTTACAGGTGGAGTTCCAGTTGGAGGAATTTATTCTGTGGAAGGAATTCCGGCAACAACTTTCAATCCTACGATAGGAGCGGGGAACTATGAATTAGCATATACCATTGTAGATGATAATGCTTGTGCAGGTGTTGCAACGGTTGTACTTGAAGTGTCCGAATGTTTGACAACTTCAGATATTGCTACAGAATCATTTAATATTTATCCTAATCCAACAATTTCAAATTTCAGGGTTGCAGGCGAGCAATTAATTAGATTTGAACGAATGATTGTAATTGATGCTACGGGTAGAGCAATTCAAGATATTCCAGTTAATGGGATGCCGCTAAGTATTGATTGTTCTACATGGGCAAATGGATCTTATACTTTACATTTTATAGGTGCTGAATATAAGGAGGTACGTAAATTAAATAAAATAGATTAATCGTTTAGTAATACATATACAAAAAGCCCGAGTTTGACTCGGGCTTTTTGTATTATAATATAAGTTTTTATTTAGTTAATGTCCTTCTTTAGCTTATCTAAAAAGAAAAGGAATTAATTGTGGAAGCTCGTTTAGATTTCGAATTCGGGTGCCGTCTGTACGACTTTTCATATGTTGTAAAGGGTCAAAATGTATAGCATGCATGCCTGCATTCGTAGCACCAATTACATCTACTTCTAAGTCGTCTCCAATCATAACCGAGTCTATAGGTTTCGCGGATGCAAGTTCCATCGCCTTTTTGAAAATTATAGGGTTAGGTTTGTTGACCGACAGTTCTTCTGAACTTAGGATAACATTAAAATAAGGTTTTAAACCACTGTTTTCAAGTTTTATGTGCTGCACTTCCTTAAAACCATTTGTGATGATATGCATTTGATAACCTTCTTTTTTTAAGGTTTCAAGTGTTTCGATAGTATTCGGAAATAGAGCTGTTTGATAAGGAGAGATACGTATATATTCCTCCCCAAAATAGTTGCCTAATTCAGGTTTAAAAAGATCGAATTTTTGGAAGGTACGGTTAAAACGTTCGTCCCGTAATTCATCCTTTGTGATTTTACCTTTTCCATATTTCACCCATAATTGAGCATTTATCTCTTTGTAAACTTGATGAAATTTATGAAAACTTTCAATTTGATGATCTTCAAATGATTCTGTAAATAATTGTTTTAGAGCGTTCTCTGAGTTTTTTTCAAAATCCCAAAGCGTTCGATCTAAATCAAAGAAAAGATGTTTATTCATTTTGCTATGAAATACACGAGTAGAGTTGAGATTAAACCATTTATCAAAACACCGATAACCATTGTTGGTAAGGTTAACTTATTCTTCCCATAGAATTTGGTGCAAATTATTGTTCCCACAGGAATGGATAAAACGAATGGTGCCCATAAACAAAATGGGATAATTGGAATTTTTCGTTTTAGTTTAACGATAATCTTATTCTTTCGTGTAAAGATTTTTGGTAATTCATTGGATCGTCCTTCAGCAATAAGTTTTTTGCGTTTGGCTACAACTTTATTGTGATTCCGTTTTTGTAATTGTTCAGAAAGGTAGTAAATAACTAGCATAGTAACAATTGCACCAAAAATTGCTGAAATATATGTTTCTAGCCAATGTAAATCCAATGCAGGCCCTAGAGCAGGACTAAACATGAACTTAATACAAGACAATGTTACAATACTAATATATGCTCCCCAATTCATTAAATTATATTTTATGTCCGTAAGCTAAATCTCCTGCATCTCCAAGACCCGGAACGATGTAGGATTGCGCCGTTAATTCTTGATCTATTGCTCCTACCCAAATATCAACCGTGTTCGGTAGCATTCTTTTTAAATATTCAATAGCTTCTGGTGCTGCAATTGCTGCGCAGATATGCACTTTCTTTGGATTACCTTGTTTCAATAAAGCTTTATAGGCCAATTCCATACTGCTTCCAGTCGCAAGCATCGGATCGGTGATGATTACAATTTGCTTATCAATGGATGGAGCAGCCATGTATTCTACATAAATTTCAAATTTTTCTGGAGAATAATGTTTACGATACGCGGAAATAAATGCACTCTCAGCATGGTCAAAAACATTTAACATTCCTTGATGCATGGATAATCCGGCACGCAAGATCGTCGCTAACACAGGCTGTTGTTTTGGAATGTAGCACGTTGATTCGCCTAAAGGCGTGGTTACACATTCTTCCTGATAATCAATTGTTTTAGATATTTCATAAGCCATGATTTCCGCAATTCGCTCCATGTTTTTTCTAAAACGCATTGCATCTCGTTGTATGTGAATATCTCTAATTTCGGACATATATGTCCCTAATACTGATTTTTGTGTAGATAAATCGTAAATCATTCCTAGCGCTTTGTTTCAAATATAGACATTTCAAGTGTAAATTAATGTCAACGTTCTGTTATTGTCACCAATTTTGCTAAGTTTTTGGTAGATTTGTAAGTGATGGAAAAACAGCAAAAACAGAAGAAACTCGATCCAAAAGTTTTTTTTCGATTAATTCGATATGCCGGATCGTATAAAAAAATGGTCGGTATTTCCATTCTGACTACCTTGATACTTGCCTTTATAGGACCTTATAGAGTACGATTGATTGGTGAGGTTGTTGATGATTATCTCATTAAAGAGCCGAACAAGAGTCTACTACTCATGGGCGTTTTGGTTATAGTTGGGTTGTTATTAGCGGAAGCTTTACTTTCTTTTTTCACGACATACTTTTCTAACAAGTTGGCGCAAAATATTATTTATGATTTAAGGATAGAATTGTATCATAAAGTTGTCCGCTTTAGAACTCGTTTTTTTGATAAAAATCCATTAGGTAACTTAGTGACTCGTATGGTTTCTGATTTGGAAGCTATTACAGAGGTTTTCTCTTCCGGATTGATGCAAATTGCAGGGGATTTACTGATGTTAATTGTTATCATCGTATGGATGTTCTTGATGGATGCTAAGCTTGCGTTTTTTGTATTGCTGCCAATTCCAATTTTATTTATCGGAACTCGCCTCTTCGCTATTGCTATGCGAAAATCTTTTCAGCTAGAAGGGCAGCAGGTAAGTCGATTAAACACTTTTGTTCAAGAACGTTTGACCGGTATGAATTTAGTTCAATTGTTTAATCGTCAAGCTAGAGAGTCAAAAAAGTTTGAGAAAATTAATGCGGGGCATAGAGAAGCTCATATTAAGGCAATTTGGGCAAATTCAATATTCTTCCCATTTGTTGAAATGCTGAGTTCTTTGTCTATCGCCTTTCTATACGTTATTACGGTTTTAAGCCTTGCGGGTGACGAGGAGGGTATGGCTTTAAAATTTGGTGAAGTAACGGCCTTTACATTATGGGTTAATCAATTATATCGTCCAATTCGGATGTTAGCGGATAAGTTTAATATTTTGCAAAGAGGAACCGTACGTGCGGAGCGTGTCTTTGAATTGGTGGATACAGATGACCAAAATCAAGAGAATGGAACGATTGAGAATTGTGATTTTAAGAAAGATATTCGTTTTGAAAATGTGTACTTTGCCTATAATGAACCAGAGTGGGTTTTAAAGGATGTTAGTCTAACCATAGAAGCTGGAAAAACAATCGCTTTTGTTGGTGCTACAGGTGCCGGTAAGACAAGTTTGGTGAATTTACTCGGAAGGTTTTATGATTACCAGAAAGGGACGGTTTCGGTTGGTGGAGTTAACTTAGGAGATATTGAAATAGGGTATCTTAGACAAAATATAGCAATTGTCTTGCAAGATGTATTTTTGTTTTCTGATTCAATTTACAACAATATAACCCTCGGCGATCAAACAATCACTAGAGAACAAGTAGAAAATGCTGCGAAGGCAGTCGGAGCTCATGAGTTTATTGTGAAGTTACCTGGTGGATATCATTATAATGTAGGCGAACGTGGAGGTGTACTTTCGGTTGGGCAGCGTCAATTGATTTCTTTTATTCGTGCGTATGTGTATAATCCGCAGATTTTGATATTGGATGAGGCCACTTCAAGTGTAGACACTAATTCGGAGCTACTTATACAAAATGCGACTGAAGCGCTAACCAAAGGCAGAACGAGTGTAGTTATTGCACATCGATTGTCTACGATCAGAAATGCTGATAAAATTGTCGTGTTAGATAGTGGTCGTGTTGTTGAAGAAGGTACACACGAAGAGTTGATTGCGTTAGAAGGTTTTTATAAAAATCTATCAGACATGCAGTTTGGTAAAAAGGAAACAACCAACTAAATCGCTTATTTATGAAATTGAAAGTAGGAGGAGTACCAGAGCATTTTAACTTGCCTTGGAAGTTAGCAATTGAGGATGGTGATTTAGGTAGAGCTGGAATCAAACTTCATTGGACAGACATGCCTGGTGGAACTGGACAAATGATTCGTGGGCTCGAGAATAAAACGTTGGACGTTGCAATTTTATTGACAGAGGGAATTACAAAAGCTGTGTTACAGGGATTGGATGTTAAGATTTTGCAGATTTATGTGACAACTCCTTTACATTGGGGTGTGCATGTTCCGTATAATTCTTCCTTTCAATCGATGGATGACTTAAAGGAACAAACATTTGCCATTTCAAGATATGGTTCAGGTTCTCATCTCATGGCTTATGTTATGGCAGATCGACAAGGATGGGATACCTCTGAATTAAAATTTAATGTAATTGGAGATGTTTATGGTGGAATTTGGTCTTTGGAATCAAATGAAGCACAGATTTTCTTATGGGATAAATATATGACACATCCTTTTACCCTACAAAAGAAATGTAGATTTGTGGATGAAGTAATTACCCCTTGGCCTTGTTTTGCAATAGCTGTTCGCAGTGATGTGTATGAGCTATATCAGGCTGAATTACAGCAAATGTGTGAGGTGGTAAACTCCAAAGCGCTTGAATTAAAGAAGGATCCAGATGCTGTGGAAATTATTTCATGGCGCTATCATTTAAAGACAAATCAAATCCAAAATTGGTTAAACGAGACGGATTGGAATTATAAAGGTGACGATTTTACAGAGGCATTTGGCGAAACGGTCACCTATTTATTGAAATTAAACTTAATATCTGCTGAAGAAGCAGATAATTGGATAGAGAAATTGTTTTAAGTATGACAACACAGAATGAAATTGGAGTTTTGATGATTCAATTAGGTACGCCCGATAGTCCTAAAAAATCAGATGTTCGAAAATATTTAACCGAGTTTTTAAATGATCCCCGAGTAATTGATATTAATTGGTTGGGTAGAAAACTTTTGGTAAATGGTATCATAATACCAACCCGTGCTTCTAATTCTTCTAAATTATATAAGGAACTTTGGGAGATCGGAGGAGGGGTGTCTCCTTTGGTTACGAATACACAGCTTCAAAAAGAGAAGTTGGCCGAACGATTAAGTGATGTAGCTGATGTTTATGTTGCGATGCGTTATCAGTTTCCTTCAATTCCAGATGTTTTACATCAAATGCAGAAGAAAAACTATAAGCGAATTGTTGTATTACCAATGTTTCCTCAATACGCGAGTGCTTCTACAGGTTCAGCAATGGACAAAGTTTTGGAAGTTGTTCGTAAATGGTGGGTAATTCCAGAAATTGAAGTCATCAATCAGTTTTGGGATAATGAAGGATATTTGAATAGTTTAGCTGAAAATGCAAAAGCTATGAATCCAGAGGATTATGATCATATTTTGTTTTCTTATCATGGATTGCCAGAGCGTCAAGTGGATAAAGTTTATACAGATGGGGTGTGTAAGGATCATTCTTGTGAAACGGAAATAACACCAGATAATAAATTTTGTTATAAAGCTACTTGTTATGCAACTTCTCGTGAATTAGCTCAACGTTTAGGAATCTCGTCTGAACATTATACGGTTTGTTTTCAATCTAGATTAGGTAAAGGATGGATTGAGCCGTTTTCAGATACAGTGATTACAGATTTGGTGAAAAGTGGAAAAAGGAAATTACTGTGTTTTTCACCTGCCTTTGTTGGAGATTGTTTAGAGACAATTATCGAAATTGGTGTGGAATATCAAGAGATTATCGATGAAAACGGTGGAGGGGAGATTAAGTTAGTCCCTTCATGTAATGGAAGTGATATTTTTATTGATGGATTAGTTGATTTATTACAACCTTATTTAAGAAAGTAAGGATTTTGTTGTCAGATATTTGAAGGGGGCTTAATGCCCCTTTTTTTATTTTAGTCAATTACTTCTTGTCCGCATTGATTGCAGTAAACTGAGCCTAAAGGGTTGTCATGACCACAGTTGTGACATTTATTGTCTTCTGGATTTTTGTCCTCATATTTGGACATAGTAACTGTTAATATTCCTGTGGGTACTGCGATGATTGAGTATCCCATTAGCATAATAAGTGATGAAATGAACCTTCCCAGGCCTGTTACTGGTGCAATGTCGCCATAACCTACAGTTGTTATTGTTACAATTGCCCAATAGATACTTTTGGGGATAGACTCAAACCCTGGACTTCCTTTCTCTACAATGTAGATTAAAGCCCCTAGTATAATTACGAGTATCATAAGAAAACTAATGAATACAGTAATCTTTGGAAGAGATGCAATTATGGATTGCAAGAGAATTTGGTATTGAGACGTAAATTTCTTTAGATTAAGAATTTTGAAGATTCTTAATAACCGAAGTGCGCGCAAAACCCTTAATGAGCCATAGACGGAAACCCAAGGAATCAGGATTAAATAGGATGGTAATATGGCAATTAAATCGATAATTCCCCAATAGCTTCTTATGTACCGCCTTGGATTAGGCGAACACCAAATACGCACGATGTATTCAACTGTAAATGTGAGGGTGAAAAACCATTCGAGGATGTAGAATATTATGTAGTATTTTGCTTTTAAAGCGGGAATACTTTCCAACAGTACGACTAGAACGGATCCAACAATGAAAGCTAGAAGGTATAAGTCAAACTTTTTACCTGCAGGTGTTGAAGTTCCAAAAATAACGGTATAAACATTTTCCTTCGTAAATTCCATTGTATGTATCTAGTTATGGGAGCTAATTTATAGTTTAAGAGAATTACTTTTTGTTAAAAATAGATATAAAAAAAGGGAAATACTTTCGTATCTCCCTTTTCAATAGTTATTGACACAGATTAATATCTGTAATGTTCTGCTTTGTATGGACCTTCCACTGCTACACCGATGTAAGCAGCTTGGTCTTCTGAAAGAGTTTCTAGTTCTACTCCAACCTTAGCTAAGTGTAGTTTCGCTACTTTCTCATCTAAGTGTTTAGGCAACATGTAAACATCATTTCCGTATGCTGCTGCATTCGTCCATAATTCTAATTGTGCTAATGTTTGGTTAGTAAATGAGTTAGACATTACAAATGAAGGGTGACCAGTAGCACAACCTAAGTTTACTAAACGTCCTTCCGCCAAAATAATGATTTCAGTTCCGTTTACAGTATAGATGTCTACTTGTGGTTTAACTTCTACTTTTGTAGATCCGTAATTTGCGTTTAACCAAGCCATATCGATTTCATTATCGAAGTGTCCGATGTTACAAACGATTGTTTTGTCTTTCATCTTCTCGAAATGACGACCTACTACGATGTCTTTGTTTCCTGTAGTTGTAACAACGATGTCTACGTTGTGAACAACAGAATCCAATTTTTTCACTTCAAATCCGTCCATTGCTGCTTGTAAAGCACAAATAGGATCGATTTCAGTAACGATAACACGTGCACCAGCTCCACGTAATGAAGCCGCTGAACCTTTACCAACATCTCCATAACCACAAACAACAGCTACTTTTCCAGCCATCATAACGTCAGTAGCACGACGGATAGAATCTACTAATGATTCTTTACATCCGTATTTGTTGTCAAATTTAGATTTAGTAACTGAATCGTTAACGTTGATTGCAGGCATAACTAAAGTTCCATTCTTAACACGCTCGTATAAACGGTGAACTCCTGTAGTTGTTTCTTCAGAAAGTCCTTTGATGTCTTTTGTTAATTCAGGGAAACGGTCAAAAACCATGTTTGTTAAATCTCCACCATCATCCAATATCATGTTTAAAGGTTTACCACCTTCAAAAGCAAATAAAGTTTGTTCGATGCACCAGTCAAATTCTTCTTCGTTCATACCTTTCCAAGCAAAAACAGGAATTCCAGCAGCAGCGATTGCAGCAGCAGCGTGATCTTGAGTGGAGAAGATGTTACAAGATGACCAAGTAACTTCAGCTCCTAAGTCAACCAATGTTTCAATCAAAACAGCAGTTTGAATCGTCATGTGTAAACATCCTGCAATTCTAGCACCAGCTAAAGGCTTAGATTGTCCGTACTCAGCTCTTAAAGCCATTAATCCTGGCATTTCTGCTTCTGCTAATTGGATCTCTTTACGACCCCAATCAGCTAAGCTAATATCTTTAACCTTGTAAGCTAATTTTTCTTGTGTATTATTCATAATTCTTATTATTCCTTCTTAATTGTATGCAAATTTACGAAGTTCTGTTGTTATTTGAAAATCAAGTTTTCATAAGTTGCAAAAAATCATAGTACTTAGAGGCTTATTTGTGTCTTTCTTTTATTCTTTTTCTTTTAAATCTTTTATGAATCAACGGAATATACTGTGCTTTAGCATTTACTTTTATTTTTTCTCGACCTTACATTATATTGAGAGGTATATTGTTTTGTCTTTTGTACTTATTTATAAATGGCTTACTGATTTTTATTTTACATTATAATGTGTTGTTAAACAATGTTTTTGCTCATGTAATATAGAGTTGGTGTCACAATTTTTCTGTTTTTTTAATGAGTTAAAAGTCAAGACTTCGTTTTCTTGTCAATGATTCTGTTTTTCTTTTCGATAGATGACCTAATTTGCTAGTCTTCAAGCCAATTATGTTCATTTATCTTTTTTTTCTCCCTAAGACCTTTATCTTTATTATGTTGCTTAATTAATATTTATGAAACAACTGCTGCTTATTTGGGCATTAGCTATATCGCCAAGTATTTTTGCTCAGCCCGCAAATGATAATCCGTGTAATGCGATTACTTTAACTCCTGTATCTACATGTTCAATGAGCACGTATACAAATGTTGGAGCAACAGCTTCTGCGAGTATACCTGCACCTGGTTGTGCAAGCTATTCAACAGGGGATGTATGGTTTAAATTTATTGTTCCAGCTAGCGGTTCTGTTACGATAGACAGTCAAACAGGTACTATTACCGATGGTGGGATGGCTATTTATTCGGGAACATGTACAGCACTTGTTCTTATAGAATGTGATGACGATGATTCTGATAATGGACTAATGCCAAAAATTACTCGTTCAGGATTGACGCCTGGAAATACTATCTGGATTCGTATGTGGGAATACGGAGGTGACGTATTCGGAACCTTTTCAATTTGTGTTCAAACGTACACACCGCCACCACCTGCAACGAATGATGATTGCGCGAATGCTTTTACAATTACACAATCTGCGGCATGTTCTAATACATCTGGTACAACAAATGGTGCTACAGCTTCTTCACAACCTTCTGGAGGTTGTGGAGGAACTCCTAATGATGACGTATGGTATAGATTTGTTGCCACTGCAGCAGGAGCGACTGTCACCTTGTCAAATGCGACAGGGACTTCAACAGATATGTACTTTGCAGTTTACGGTGGGGCGTGTGGTAGTTTAAGTGCACCTCTTGTCTGTAGTGATCCTAATACAGAAACTTTTAGTGGGTTAACAATTGGTCAAACCTATTATGTACGTGTTTATACTTGGGGATCTACTGCTAATAACACGAATTTTAGTCTCTGTGTGACGCAGTATATACCACCTCCATTACCTGTTAATGACGAATGTGTAAATGCAACTTCACTTATCTCTAATTCGGGATGTGTAACCACGGGTGGATATACCACAGGAGCAACTACATCATCTCAAGCGAATACGTGTTCAGGAACTTCATCAGATGATGTTTGGTACAGGTTTAACGCAACTTCTTTAGGAGCAATAGTTTCCCTTTCAAACGTAGTGGGTACAAGCACTGATATGTATTTTTCTGTTTATGGTGGTACATGTGCAGCTCTAGGTACTCCTTTAGTATGTAGTGATCCCAATTCAAATACATTATCTAGTTTAACTTTGGGACAAACTTATTATATTAGGGTTTACACCTATGGTTCAGCTAGAAACAACACTTCGTTTAACATTTGTGTGTCTGAAGCAACAGCATGCGGAACTCCTGCTACCCAAGACTATTGTATGGCACCTGCAATCTTAACAGAAGATCCTACAGCAACATTCTCCGCAAATACATCAGGATCTTACACATCGGACACTCCTGCGAACTTAAATAGTATATTCTGTGGGTCTATTGAAAATAATAGCTGGTATCAATTTACTGCTACTGCAACGACGCATACTTTTCCATTTACAAGTGTAAGTAATTGTGGTACATCAACTTCAGGTATCCAAGCTCAAGTGTATAACGTGAGTACTAATGCAAACTCTTGTTGTACAAACTTTGCTAGTGTGTCAAATTGTTGGAACCCAGGGTCTACAACAACAGGTGTGGTCACGGCAACAGGATTAACGATCGGAAATAGTTATTATCTGATGGTGGATGGTAATGCAGGAGCAATTTGCGACTTCACAGTAAGTGGATGGTCAGCGGTGGGAATAATTCCATTGAATGAAATGTTAACGGACCTTTATGGTAAAGAAGAACAAAGGTCTAATCGGTTGAGTTGGAAAACGAAGTATGAAAATAACGTTGATTTTTTCCAAGTAGAACGCAGGACTGCAGGAAACGAACAGTTTGAAGTTATTGCTGAAATTCCAACAAAAATTGATTTGTTAGACGTAGCAAGTTTATCCTATTCCTATGAGGATTTTGATGTTAATTATGGAGAATATATTTATAATGTCCGTATCGTAAATAAAAAAGGAGAACAGAATGCAGGTAGCAAGGTTTTCATAAATCGAAATCCAGATGAAGATGGTATTCTTTCTGTTTTTCCAAATCCGAGTTCTACTTTATTTAATGTTCAGTTAAATGCGAAAAGCAGTGGAGGCGAAATAGTATTGATGGATACAAAAGGACAAATGATCACGAATCAGTTAGTTGCTAAAGAAGGATTCTCAACAATTCAACTGAATTTACAGTCAGTTGCCGCTGGAGTCTATATTTTGCAATTCGTTGATGGAGATGGAAAAAGTTTTGTTAAACAGGTAATGGTAAGATAAACATGAAAAAGTTTTTATATATATCCCTATTAATGGGTTCCAATGTCTTTGGACAGGATCTAGTTAAAGACTGGGAATTAGCGACGAGTCGTGCACTGAAAGGGGAGAAGTTGTATCAGATGTCTGTATTAGATCCTGGGTTATCCGAGATACAATTAGCTACAACTTATCATTGTTTGACTGACGCTGTTAAGCCAATTGAGATTATTAGAAAAGGCAAATATATTATTTTTTATACCTTTGAAAATAATGAAGAAGAAGCGATGAAATTGTGTTTTCCTCTTCCAATAGAATCCTTAGAGTCAAAGGAACTCAGTTATTTGGAAACGGAGATGATTTATAGTAGAAAGTAAGTTTCAATTTTAAAAGGAGGGATTTCTAATGTCCCTCCTTTTGCTATTTAGTATTTTTATTTGTAGAGCTTGTAACTTAAACCAACTTCTGCTACTATGTCCTTAGTTAATAAAGAATGTGCTGCAGCAACTCTGATTTGAAGATCTTTTGTGGCATTAAAATTTATGTGATAAATGTTATACAGATTAATTAAGCGAATTTGATAACCAAAATGGAATTTGCTTTTTATTCCTGTTTGAACTCCAATATCATAAGATGTAGCTCTTTCATTATACATTTGAATAAAGGGTGTTAGTTCCCATTTTTCTCCTAGATCAAATCGGTATCTTACATTGATTAACCAATTGGGTTTATTGGATATAATGGTTTGTCTGTTAACTTCTAAATTGGTTTTACATAAATTATTGTAAGCTAATTGCACTTCGAGTTTTCTCCAACCCATCGTTAGTCCTGCATCTATATCTGCCAGAAGTTTTGTCTGAACACGATTAGTGCTCTCAACTCCAGAAATGTGAATTTTAGATAAATTGTAGTTGTCAATATTTCCAATTACTCGAAAACCAGGTTGTAAAAACCAACCATTCTTTTCATAGCGAGTGCTATAACCAATACCAATAGACGTTCGATTAAAAAAGGAATAGTTGTCATTTGTAGCTAGAAAACTGATGGTTCCTACATCTTTAATTCGCAAGTGAGCTGCACCCACAAATGAAGGTATTTTATGGTCATATGTAGGGTTTGTGTTTAATAAGAATCGATATTGGCTGTTGAAGTCAAAACGCCATTTAGCACTGTCAATTTTTGTAGAGGCGGCATTTTGAAGATAATCAAATTCTAAAAAATTATATAATCGGATTGGGGTTTGTCCGAATGTATTCTGAATACTAAGGATTAGTAAACAAAGTGTTAGTAGCTTTTTCATTATCGAAGTTCATTAAATTTAGAAATAGTGATCGTCACAAAGTCAGATAATACATTGTAATGGTCTCCATTTGGATACAAGAATAATTCTACATTTCCTCCTGCTGCGGTCAATCCTTCGAATGCAGAAACAGATGTTATGAATGGGATCATTTTGTCTTCTTCCCCATGATAGAGGTAAACATGTCCTTGTGGTGTCCAACCTTTATTAAAAGAGTTTGCGTGAAGTCTTGATATAACCTCTAAATCCGTTTTATTTTTCACACCAGCCAAAAAGAAATCTTGTAGATTATCTGTAGGACGCATGGAATTAGTTAGTAAAGCGGACATTTGATCATAAACAGGGTATGAAAATATCTGGTCTGTAGCTCTATTTAATCCTTGGTAGCGATTCATGGCGTATGCATACCAACAGAATAAGGGCATAACGTCAATCGGTTGATTGGGAGATTGTAAAATGTATTCAGCAAATTTTTCGAAGTCATAAGGGCCAGCATAGCCAGAGGATGCAACAACATTAAAATCATTAGCATACATTTCTTGGGTGAATTTATGTGCTGAAATTGCACAACCAGCTCCTTGACTCCATCCAGCGATGAAAAGACGGCTGTCAAATAATTTACCCAATTGTTCTACGGCTTTTTTTGCTGCTAGCATTCCATCAATGTTTGATTGATATTGTTCTTCAAATAACACATATGGATGTTCTTTGTCTGAAGATGCTCCAAAACCTATATAATCAGGAACGAAGACTGCATATCCTTGAGTTGAAAAAGGGATAACTGTATTTCTAATTTCAAAAAAATCTGTTTTACTACCCGCAAAATAGGAGGGAGTATTTTTTGTTGATCCTAATAATTTAGCAGGTGGATTTGTTCCATGGCAATATAATAGTAAGTGCGTGGAATCTGTTCCTTTTGGAAGAAGTAGTAGCCCACTTGCGCGTGTACTTTTATTATTGAAAATCGTTTGATAAATGATTTTGTAACATTCTACATCATAAAGCGAAATCGAATTAGCATCAAATTCTGTTACATAACTTGGAATTTCTGTTTTAGAAATAGTAGTAACATAGGTGCTTTCGATTAAACTTCCGCGTTCACCTGATGGCAAAGTTTCCTTTTTACACGAAACTAGAAGTACAATTGTTAGAAAGCCAATGTATATTAACTTCATAGTAAATAAATTAAATTGATTAGGCTAAAGATACAAAACGTTAAGTAATGGAGGTGCTATAAAGGAAAAAGCCTCGAATAGATTCGAGGCTTTTATTATATATAATCGTCCGTGCTATCTGATTTAACTCAGGAAGGTTGGAACGTTAAAAGAACCAACATTAGTTGGTTCTTTGTATAATCTTCGAAGATATAAAAACGATAGGTATATCCATCTATTTACAATCTTCATTTTGTAATTAAATATTACATCATTCCTGGCATTCCTCCGCCCATTGGCATTGCAGGTGTTTCGTCGATTTCGTCAGCGATCACACATTCTGTTGTCAATAACATGGAAGCGATTGACGCTGCATTTTCGATCGCAATACGTGTTACTTTAGTTGGATCAATTACACCAGCTTCGTACAAGTTTTCAAAAACTTCTTTTCTAGCGTTGAAACCAAAGTCACCTTTACCTTCACGAACTTTTTGTACGATTACGGCACCTTCACCACCACAATTTGCAACGATTTGGCGTAATGGTTCTTCAATTGCTCTTTTAGTGATCAATATTCCAGTTGTCTCGTCATCGTTTTCACCTTTAAGATTTTCCAAGGCGTCAATAGCACGGATTAAGGCAACACCACCTCCAGGTACAATTCCTTCTTGAACTGCAGCTCGAGTAGCGGCTAATGCATCATCAACTCTGTCCTTTTTCTCTTTCATCTCCACTTCAGTTGCAGCACCAACGTAAAGAACTGCAACACCTCCAGCTAATTTGGCTAGACGTTCTTGTAATTTTTCACGATCGTAATCTGAAGTTGTGTTTTCGATTTGAGCTTTGATTTGATTTACACGTGAGTGAATATCTTCTTTCACTCCTGCACCATTAATAACAGTTGTATTGTCTTTGTCAATTTCTACTTTTTCAGCAGATCCTAACATATCCAATGTAACATTTTCTAATGTTAATCCTTTTTCTTCTGAAATTACTTGACCTCCAGTTAATACAGCGATATCTTCTAACATTGCTTTACGACGATCTCCAAAACCAGGTGCTTTAACTGCAGCAATTTTCAATGCTCCACGGATACGGTTAACCACCAAAGTAGCTAAAGCCTCTCCATCAACATCTTCAGCAATTATAACTAATGATTTTCCAGCTTGTGCTACAGGCTCTAAAACAGGTAGTAATTCCTTCATATTCGAAATCTTCTTGTCGTAGATCAAGATTAAAGGACGTTCCATTTCCACAATCATTTTGTCAGTGTTAGTCACAAAATAAGGGGATAAGTAACCACGATCAAATTGCATTCCTTCAACCGTTTTTACTTCTGTTTCCGTTCCTTTAGCTTCTTCAACAGTGATAACTCCATCGTTACCAACTGTTTTCATTGCTTGGGCGATTAATGCACCTATGTTTTCGTCGTTGTTTGCTGAAATTGTTGCGATTTGACGAATCTTTTCATTGTCAGAACCAACTTCTTGTGATTGTTCTTTTAAAGATTTTACCACTTCAAGTACTGCTTTATCAATACCACGTTTTAAATCCATTGGATTTGCTCCAGCTGCAACATTTTTCAACCCAGCACCTATAATTGCTTGTGCTAAAACTGTAGCGGTTGTCGTTCCATCTCCTGCTATATCAGCCGTTTTCGCAGCAACTTCTTTGACCATTTGAGCACCCATGTTCTCAATTGGATCTTTTAATTCGATTTCTTTAGCAACTGTTACTCCATCTTTTGTGATATGAGGAGCTCCAAATTTTTTGCCGATTACTACGTTACGACCTTTTGGTCCTAAAGTAACTTTTACAGCATTTGCCAATGCATCAACTCCTCTTTTTAATTTGTCTCTTGATTCTACTTCAAAAAATATCTGTTTTGCCATGATTTTAAGTTTTTTAAATTAAATAATTAAAAAATACCATAGATGTCCGATTCACGCATCATCAAATACGTTTTTCCATCTATTTTAATTTCTGTTCCTGAATACTGTCCGTACAATACGCTATCACCAACTTTTACAGTTAATGGTTCGTCGATTTTACCATTTCCTACAGCGACAACTGTACCTTGTAATGGCTTCTCTTTTGCTGTGTCTGGAATAAAAATTCCACTTGCTGTTTTTTCTTCTGCTGCTGCAGGCGTAATTAAAACGCGATCGGCTAAAGGTTTAAATGTTGTAGACATATTTAGAATTTTTAATTTAATAATTGTATTTAAAACCATTCGAAATCCATGCCAATACCTTTCTGTGACTAGAATGTGACAATTTTGACAGATTAACTGCCAACACTGACTTCTCATTGTAGTTTTTTAATATTTGAAAGGTGTCAGTTTGACATTTTGGACAAAAAAAAAGTGCCCATTAAGGACACTTTAAATATTTTTTAAGGCAAGATTAGTTTTGAGGTGCAGTTTGATTAGCTGCTGGATTCTCAACTTGTTCTTGTGTAGGAACTTCTGTTTGTACTGGAGCAAATGATTTCGTACGAATCGTCATTGTGATACACATAATCGCAATTAATCCAGATAAAATCCATGTGGTTTTATCGATAACATCATTTGTCTTTTGAACTCCTCCCATTTGTTGTGCTGATCCAAAATCTGAACTTAATCCTCCACCTTTAGGGTTTTGAATGAAAATGATAGCAATCAATAGGATGCTTGCAATAATAATTAAAATGGTAATAAGCGTATTCATCTATTTCGTATTAAGTTTTTTTTCTAACTCTTTTATTTGCTTTGCAAAGAAAGCTTTTTTTTCTGGAAAAATCAACATTAATTGTTGATATGCAAAAATTGCCTTAGGAAAATTGCCTTGAACGATAAAAATCTTGGCTAAAGTCTCACTCACAGGTAGCTGAGTATCATTTAAACTTTCCTTGCCTTTTTTCATCGGGTTGTACATCTCCGTCCGCTCTGGTACTGGTTTTTCAGCGATTTTTTTCGGGGAGGTTATACGTGGGTCTTCCTTAATAAATTTGTCAATTAGGTCGCTGACATTTTTTTTGACTGGAACTTCAATTTCTTCTTTTTTTGATAAATTTTGTTGATTTATCTCTTCTTTTTCTAATGAATAAACAGCTGAATTAATGACAAATGGATCTTTATCTTCTTGTTTTGGAGGAGTTAAATCCGCTTGTTTTTGTACAACTTCACTCTTTTGTGTTGCAGCTATATTTAGCCAAGATGTAAAAGAACGGGCTTCTGTATTAGTTAGGTCGTTCTTTTTTTCTTCTTCTTCGCTTGTTTCTTCTAAAACTTCAGTAGGAATAAGAGAAGCTTCTACTATTGGTTTAGGTTTTGTTGTTAGTTTGTCAATAAGTTTTTGACGCTCAATGTCTTGTTGCTTTTGTAATTCAATTGCTTTTTCTAACTGTATTGCTTGATGAAGTGCTTCACGTTCAATGTTACTTTGTGCTTCGTCTTCAATATTGATTATGTCATTTTTTTGTAAATCAGGTGTTTGGTTTTCTTTTATTTCAGAATCTTTTGTTGTGTTTGGTAGGGATTCTGGTTTTAGTTCATCTGATTCACTAGATTCGATTTTTTCTATCGTTTTCTCTATTGCTAGTTCTGTTAGCGTGTCGACATTATGTGTGTTGGATTCTATTCCAACTACGATTTCATCTTGTATTCCCTCTGATGGTTCAGCTAAAGATTCTGAAGATGTAAGGTTGACTACTTCGTTGTTTTGCTCACCTTGGGAGTGGAGCAGCGTGTATAAAACTTGTCGATCTTGAATACGTATTGCTAGTCGTTGGATTTCATTATCAAGTAGTATATCTTGCGATAGGGCTAACGATTTTAAATAGAGAATTGGAAACACTTGGGAATACGGAAACCGATCAATTAATTGACGTAATTGATCCGTTTCTTCTCGATTTAATTTTCGTGGAGAAGCTATGAGTTGTACTATGTTTTGAATACTCAACATCTTTTGTTACCAGTTCGATAATAATTGATTTATAACATCTTGTACTATCTGTTGATTAATTTCGTCTAACAAAGTAGTTTCAACTGTGGATAAATCAGATGTTGCATCATAATCGGCAAAACGGGTAGAATTAACTTTCATTTCTTGCTCATAGTTGGCGTCAGGACAATCAAAAAGTATTGTCATTTGAGCTGAAACGGTAAGTCGATTTCGAGCTGCAGCGTCACCAGGTTGTATGGCAGCGGCAGAAACAGCAAAATTTATTATACGTCCAGTTATGGTCACTTGTGCTTTTTTAGAGCCTGATGTAAGCATTAATTTGGTGTTGTTTTGAACACCATTTTTTATTGCTTCCGTTAAATTGATGTTGTAGTTTAGAGGTGCATTCGGGGCACTTATTTCCAATGGATCCATCTGAAAGACTTTCAAACATGGGTTCATAGAAGCGCTGTCATTGAATGCTACACTAGTTGGCCAACACGATAAAAGAGTCCCTGCAATAAGAACAAAAGACAGATAAGCTCTTATTTTCATAGATCGGTTAAGTTATATTCTTTTATTTTTCGATATAGCGTACGTTCTGATATACCTAATTCTGAAGCAGCGTTCTTGCGTCGTCCGCGGTGTTTCTCTAGTGCCTTTTTTATTAAATCTTTTTCTTGTTCCTCAAGAGATAATGTTTCGGCAATTTCCTCTACAGTTTCATAATCTTGTACCTCTTCCTCTTGTGAGTTGAAGTCATAATCTACTGAATTTACTTTCGGAATAATAGGTTCGTTTGGAGATGGTAAAAGGTTGGTATGATCTGTTGCGGTTTGTTCTCCTACTTCGGCGTATAATTTCTTTATTAATTCTGCTTGATCTGGTTGTATATTTGTATTTCCTCCAGCGTTTAATAGCTCAACGACTAATTTTTTTAAATCAGTTAAGTCTCGTTTTAAATCAAATAGAATTTTATACATTAAATCTCTTTCATTGATAGATTCATCCTGTTGACGAGGCTGTATAAGTCCTTTTGGAAGTTCTTCAATAGGAAGAAGATAATTTCTTAAAATAGCGTCTGTAATTAAACGGTCGGTTTCAATTACAGATATCTGTTCTACTAAATTTCTAAGTTGTCGGATGTTTCCAGGCCAAGGGTAGCTCATTAAGTGCCCAAGAGCGGAATCGTCTAATTTAATGGCCGGCATCTTATATTTATCTGCGAAATCAGAGGCGAATTTTCTGAATAGCAAGTGTATATCATCTCCTCGATCTCTTAAAGGGGGGAGTTTCACTTGGATGGTACTTAAGCGATAGAAGAGATCCTCTCGGAATTTCCCTTTTGCTATTGCTTGTTGCATATTTTCATTTGTTGCTGCAACAACCCTGACATTTGTCTTTAGAGATTTAGAAGAACCCACGCGAATAAATTCACCTGTTTCCAAAACTCTTAATAATCTCACTTGCGTAGCCATCGGTAATTCAGCGACTTCGTCTAGGAAGATTGTACCACCGTCAGCGACTTCAAAATAGCCTTTCCGATCACCAGTCGCACCTGTGAAAGATCCTTTTTCATGCCCAAATAATTCAGAATCGATAGTCCCTTCTGGTATTGCGCCACAATTGACTGCTATAAATTCTTTGTGCTTCCGCGGACTTAATTGATGAATAACTTTGGGGATTATTTCCTTTCCAGTTCCACTTTCACCAGTAACTAATACGGATATATCTGTTGCAGCAACTTGAATAGAAATTTCTAAAGCACGATTAAGCAATGGTGCGTTTCCAATTATTCCAAAACGTTGTTTTACTTGCAATACAGACATAGTATTTATTTTGATTAATTATTTTGCAGGTTCACATACACTTACTACTTCTCCACGCAATGTAGCTGAAGTACAGTCAGTAATTTTGACCATTACATATTGGCCTTTGTCAAAGTCAAATTCTCCTTTAGGAAAAATAACCATAGAGTTTCGTCCATCACGTCCACACATTTCTAGTTCAGAACGTTTAGAACGTCCTTCTACCAAAACGCGTTTAGTTTTTCCAATTTGTAGTTTATGCCAATAAAGTGAAGATGCTAATTGTAAGTCGATAATTTCTGTTAAGCGTTTTCCTTTTACATCTTCAGGAACATCGTCTTCAAAACGTCGTTCTGCTAATGTCTTAGGGCGCTCAGAATATTTGAACATGTAAGCAAATTCATATTGAACTTCTTTCATTAATTCAACTGTGTTTTTATGTTCTGCATCTGTTTCTCCACAAAAACCGGTAATTATATCAGTTGAAATAGCACAATCAGGAACCAACCGGCGGATCGCTTCAATTCGACCTAGGTACCATTCGCGTGTATATTGTCTGTTCATTCTTGCTAGTACGTCTGTATCACCTGATTGTACAGGTAAATGGATGTATTCACAAATATTTTCATATTTTGCCATCATCTCTAACACATCATCCGTCATGTCTTTCGGGTGAGAAGTTGAGAAACGAACTCTAAGGTCTGGTGATATCAAAGCGACCATCTCCATTAATTGAGCAAAGTTTGTGGTCGGTTGTGCTTCGTCCTTAACTTCACCTTTTGAAGTTAAATTCCAGCGGTAACTATCGACATTTTGTCCCAATAAGGTAACCTCACGGTATCCTCTCTCAAAAAGATCAAGACATTCATTAACGATCGTATGTGGATCTCTTGAACGTTCGCGTCCTCTTGTAAATGGTACCACACAGAATGAACACATATTATCACATCCTCTCATGATGGTAACAAAAGCGGAAACACCACCTTGATCCATACGAACAGGGGAGATGTCAGCGTAAGTTTCTTCGCGAGATAATAATACGTTAACCGCTCGTTGACCAGACCCAACTTCTTCTACAAGATTAGGAAGGTCACGGTAGGCATCTGGACCAGCAACTAAATCTACCAATTGTTCTTCTTCCAACAATGATTTTTTCAAACGCTCGGCCATACAACCTAAGATTCCAACCACTAATTCAGGTTGTTCTTCTTTTCGTTTTTTAAATTCGGTTAAACGATTACGTACACGTGTTTCCGCATTTTCACGGATGGAACAGGTGTTAATTAAAACAACGTCGGCTTCATCAATGTTGCGAGTTGTTTGATATCCTTCTTTTGTCATAATAGAAGCAACAACTTCACTGTCTGAAAAGTTCATTTGACAACCATACGATTCCACATAGAGTTTTTTCCCTCCGCTTGTCGTTACATTTTCTACTATGACAGCCTCACCTTGACGCCCTTCGTCAATTACTTTATTCGTTCCTAAATCCATTGTACGTATTGTAAAACTCAAAGTACAAATTTACACATTTGTTTTATATGTCAATTTGTCAGCAGGATTAATTTATCAAATCTACTGCTACAGAGGGGAAAAGCGTATGTTTTTGGCAAGAAAAAAACTTTTAACCTTTGGTTAAAAAATATAATATAATAAAAATGCGTTGCAATTTGTCATAATTTGCATTTATTTTGTGAGTCAACGAGTACAATTGATATATAGATATGGCAAAGAACCTAGTTATTGTGGAGTCCCCAGCGAAAGCAAAAACGATTGAAGGATATTTAGGAAAAGATTTCATCGTTAAATCGAGCTTCGGACATGTAAGGGATTTAGCATCAAAGGGTATTGCTATAGACATCGAAAATAATTTCAAGCCCAATTACGAAGTCTCCAGTGATAAGAAGCAAATAGTTGCCGAATTGAAAAAATTAGCCAAGGAAGCCGAAGTGGTTTGGCTTGCTACGGATGAGGACCGCGAAGGTGAGGCTATTTCTTGGCACTTATATGAAGCTTTAGATTTAAAGAAAAGAGAGACAAAACGGATTACTTTTAATGAAATTACGAAGACAGCAATTTTAAAAGCGATTGAGTCGCCTCGTTCTATCAATAAGGAGTTAGTGGACGCTCAACAGGCACGTCGTGTGTTAGATCGATTGGTTGGTTTTGAATTATCTCCTGTGTTATGGAAGAAAGTTAGGCCAAGTTTATCAGCTGGACGTGTGCAATCTGTAGCTGTGAAATTAATTGTGGAGCGTGAGAAAGAAATCAATTCTTTCAACGTAGATTCTTTTTATAAAATACAAGGTCAATTTGCAGTTGCTAAAGGAAAATTCAAAGCGGATTTAGCTGAGAATTTAAAAACAGCTGAAGAGGTAAATGAACTCCTGAACGCTTGTTCAAGTGCTGCATTTAAAGTAGGTGATGTGCAAACTAAGCCTGCAACACGTAAGCCTTCAGCGCCATTTACAACATCTACTTTACAACAAGAGGCTTCTTTAAAACTTGGTTTTTCTGTTTCAAGAACGATGACGGTGGCCCAGCGTTTGTATGAATCTGGAAAGATAACCTATATGCGTACCGATTCTGTGAATTTATCAGATACGGCAATAAACGGTGCTAAAAATGAAATATATTCGGCTTTTGGAAAAGAATATTCAAAGCCTACAAAATATACAACGAAGTCTTCTGGTGCTCAAGAGGCGCACGAGGCTATACGTCCAACAGACTTCTCCGAACATTCAATAAATGCGGATAAAGATGAATCTCGTTTGTATGAATTAATTTGGAAACGCGCAATATCTTCACAAATGAGTGAAGCTCAATTAGAGCGTACAACGATTCATGTGACTACAGATGCAATAAAGAAAGATTTTGTTGCAAAAGGAGAGGTAATCAAATTTGACGGTTTCTTACGTGTTTACATGGAGTCTCAATTAGACGAGGAGGAGGATGAAAATGAAAACGATTCTTTGTTACCTGCTGTTACTGTTGGTGAAGTAGCGGTTGATGAATGGATTCGTGCAACTCAAAGATTCTCTCGACCACCAGCAAGATATGTGGAAGCCTCTTTGGTTAAAAAATTAGAGGAATTAGGTATCGGTCGTCCTTCCACATATGCTCCAACTATTTCGACGATTCAAAAACGTGGATATGTAGAAAAAAGAGATCGTGAAGGTGAAGAGAGAGCTTATGCAGTATACACTTTATCGAAAGGTGTAATTAGTGACGAATTAAAGACGGAGGTTACTGGGCGTGATAAAAATAAATTATTTCCAACTGACATCGGTATCGTCGTTACGGATTTCTTACAAGATCATTTTGATCGAATCATGGATTACAACTTTACCGCAAAGGTAGAAGCCGAATTTGATGAAATAGCGCAAGGTTTAAAGGAATGGACGAAGATGATTCAAGAGTTTTACTCTCCTTTCATAGCTAATGTTACGGATACTTTGGAAAATTCAGAGCGAGCAACAGGAGAAAGGGAATTAGGAACTCATCCAGAGTCTGGCAAAAAGATTATTGTTCGTATAGGTCGCTTTGGTCCGATGGTGCAGATAGGTCAAGAATCAGAGGATGGGGAAAAACCACAATTTGCTTCGTTGAGAAATGGTCAATCTATTGGTTCAATAACGCTAGAAGAAGCATTAGAGTTGTTTAAACTACCAAGAACACTTGGTGAATATCAAGAATTAATTGTTAAAGCAAATGTAGGGCGTTTTGGGCCGTATATTCAGCATGGTAAAGTCTTTGCATCGATCCCAAAAGGAGAAGATCCAATGACGATCAACTTAGATCGTGCAATTGAAATTATACAAGAAAAAGCAATTGCAGATGCAAACAAAATTTTAAAAACTTTCCCAGAAGATGATACGATTCAAATTTTGAATGGTCGATGGGGGGCGTATATAAAATTAGGTAAGGATAATTACAAGATACCTAAAGGTACGGAGTACGCTGATTTATCATTAGAAGATTGTAAGGTGTTGATTGAAGCACAATCTAAAGGTGGTAAAACAACTGCTAAAAAGGCTCCAGCTAAAAAAGCGCCGGCTAAAAAAACAGTTGCAGCAAAAAAAACAACAGCGAAAAAAACGACAACGAAAGCGAAGAGAAAATAGTTGTTTTAAAGTAATAAACAAAAGGGTGTTCATGGTTTTGAATACCCTTTTTTATTTTGGGTGTTTTTTCTCATTAGCTTTATCCTTGATATAATTTAACATGCAGGATATCTCGTTTTACTTTCAAGCCATTCAAAAAGAACAGGACTTTAAGAGTGGCTCTATTGGGGAAAAAATAATAATACATGAAGAAGGTTTTTTTCCTGAAGTGGAAAAAGGAAGTGTTGTTTTATTTCATGTAAATGAATTTAGAAACGCCACCTTTGAAAATGTAGCAAAAGAAAAATTTCGTACACCATTCTATTCTTTACATGTAGGAATGGATTGGAAGCGTCCTTTGTACGATTTAGGAAATATATCGGCTGGAAATGCAATTGAGGATACTTATTTTGCGGTTAGCGCTGTTTTAAGAGAGTTGATTAAGAATGATTGCATCCCAGTGCTTGTTGGAGGGTCTCAAGATTTAACAATTGCGATGTATAAAGCTTTTGAGCAGCTAGAACAATCGATCAATTTATGTACAGTAGATTCAAAACTGGATTTAGGAGACCCGGAAGGGGATATGAATGCAGACGGATATATTTCTCATTTATTAATGCAACGCCCATGCTATCTCTTTAACCATGCAAATATTGGTGTACAGGCACCTTTAGTTTCGGCTACTGAGTTTGATTTATTTGAGAAATTATTATTTGACTACTGTCGTTTGGGAGAGTTTAATGCCGATTTTAAAAAAGCGGAGCCTTATTTACGAAATTCTGATGTGTTAAGTTTAGATTTAACAAGTGTCAGATACAGTGAGTTAAATGACGATCAATATTATTTGCCAAATGGGTTTTATGCCGAGCAAGTTTGTCAGATCGCTAAATATGCAGGAATTAGTGATAAAATGACAACGTTTGGAATATTCAATTATTTACCGGAACATTCTACCGCATTGAATATTTCAGCACTTGTAGGACAAATTATTTGGTATTTTATTGATGGTGTAAGTATGCGAGTTGGAGATTTTCCAATTGGTTTAAAGAAAGATTATTTAAAATTTCACGTTCACTTAGATGAGTTTGAAGAACAATTAGTCTTTTATAAAAGCAATAAGTCTCAACGGTGGTGGTTAGAAGTGCCCTATACGATTGGTGATGTGAAAAAATACGAGCGTCATCACATGGTACCTTGTGATCAAGAAGATTATCAAAAAGCAATGAAAAATGAATTGCCAGATCTTTGGTGGAAGACTTATCAAAAATTAGTGTAGACCACGGATATATTCATTCAGATAGGCAGAGTATTAACTTTTATTAGGAGATATTGTAATTTTTTCAATTTCTGAATAAAAATAGTTATTTTAGTCCCGAACTTACGTGTTGAATTTTAATTTAGCACCCATTAAAATGTGTGTTTAATTACATATTATGAAAAGAAAATTACTTGTGATTGCAGCTCTTGTTTTGGCTCAAAGTGGGGTTGTTCTTGCTCAGCAAGATAAATTGATTACTCACTTTATCTATGACAAGATGAGCATAAACCCAGGGTCTACTGGGATAGAGGATGGTATTTGTGGTACAATGATTTATCGTAATCAATGGGATAAGGTAAATGGTGCTCCAAATTCATTGGTGTTTAATGTTGAAGCTAACATGAATCGCTTTTTTCCAGGTGGATTGGGAATTAATTTCTTTCACGATGCAATCGGTTTTAATCGACAAAATAATTTGTATTTAAACTATTCGTATCCGGTTCAATTAGGCAATCTTGGTATACTAGGGATTGGTGTTGGTTTAGGATTTCAAAATTTTGGACAAAATCCAGATTGGAAACCTTCACAAACAGCAAATGATCCAACTTTGCCCGTAGGTTATAATGCTACAAATTTTGACATGAACTTCGGTTTATATTTAAAAGCAAATGAGAATTGGTACGTAGGTATTTCTTCTACGCACTTGACTCAACCGTCTTTATCTAAGAAAATTGGAAATTTCACACAGTCTTATGATGCAAAGCGCCACTACTACATTATGGGGGGGTACACCTTGAAAGATGTAGGTGGAAGTAATGGTGATATCGATATGCAAGCTTTAGTTCGTACAGAGTTTACAAAAATATCAGCAGACATTAACGTACGTTACATTTGGAGACAAATGTTATACGGTGGTCTTACCTACAGAACTATAGATGCTGTTGGTTTAATGGTTGGTTACATGCCAATTCCTAATTTAACAATAGGATATTCGTATGATATTACAACAAATAGATTAGCTACCATATCCCGTGGTTCTCACGAGATTGCGCTTAGATATTGTTATAAATTACCATCAATACCTTTACAAAAGTCTAAGCACGTTAGATGGTTGTAAGAAAATTTTTAATAATATTGTAACCTTTATCGGATATTGCCGTTATATCAAAAATAATTGTTGATCCTGTAGTACGTTTAAATTGATAACGCGCATAATAAAACGAGGTAGAATGAAAAAACTTTTGTTTATTGGATTATTGACTGTGTTGCTTGTTGCATGTAAAACAAGAACCGGACATTTAACTGGAGTATTGGGCCGTCCAGTTTATCATCCAGAAATTCCATTAGGAATGGTGTATATTAAATCAGGTTCTTTCCAAGCAGGAGAGAATGATTATGATATCCCTTTCTTGCACCAAACGCGTGCAAAGACGGTAACGATTTCTCCATATTATATGGATCAAACTGAAATCTCTAACAACGAGTATCGCCAATTTGTACATTGGGTACGTGATTCTATTGCACGTGAAAAAATCTATTTGTACGAAGATTTAGATGATAAGGATGCAGAAGGGTTTATTGGTTATCAAGATACTTATTTTGATGAAGGTTCGTTGGAGTATGTAGAGTATGATGCATCTGATCGTGCTGCAAACCGTGATGTCTTTTCTCTGAACTGGGATCGTAAATTTAGTTACGATGATGAGCGTTTTGTACCAATCTTAGCAGATATGTATTATCCGCAGCCTGAACGATTCTTTAGTCGACGTGAAGTGGACGTACGTAAGTTGATTTATCGCTATCAGTGGATCGATTTGCAAGAGGCTGCAAAAAGAGGACGTCATGACATTGTACAAGATGGTTACGATAGAGATGGTTCTTTAGTAGTGGATAATCACCGTCAATTAAATACGGGTGAGAACCGTGTGACTGGAGATCCACAAGGGCAAGATTTAGACTTAGGTAAGTTCAATAAGAAAGGTCAAAATAACGCCATTCGTGGTCACGCTGATCGTTCTCGTTTTATTATAAAAGAAGAAATTGCTGTTTATCCAGATACGTTAGTTTGGGTACGTGACTTTACATATTCATTTAATGACCCAATGACGAATATGTATTTCTGGCATCCAGCTTATGATAATTACCCAGTTGTTGGTATAACTTGGCAGCAAGCACGTGCATTCTCTGTTTGGAGAACACAGCTTCTAAATAACTGGTTGTTATCAATGGGCGAATTATTTGTGAATGATTTCCGTTTACCTTCAGAAATGGAGTGGGAGAGAGCATCAAGAGGTGATTTGAATATGTCTAATTATCCTTGGGGTGGTCCTTATATTCGTAATGAAGCAGGATGTTTCTTAGGTAACTTTAAACCAATGCGCGGTCGTTACTTTGAAGATGGAGGTGTAGAAACGGTAAAAGTATATTCATATAACCCGAATGGTTTTGGTTTATATTGTATGGCTGGTAACGTAGCTGAATGGTGTGAAACTGCATTTGATGAGTCAATGTATGAGTTTTCACATGATTTGAATCCAGAATACAAATATGATGCACTTGACTGGGATCCACCATCAATGAAACGTAAAGTTACACGTGGAGGTTCTTGGAAAGATGTTGCATATTATTTAAGAAATGCAACTCGTTCTTACGAGTACCAAGATACTGCCAAATCGTTCTTAGGTTTCCGTAACGTAATGTCACACTTAGGTCGTGGTGGAGCGGATTTCTCTAAAGAAGGTGGTGAAGATGTTCGTAGTGATATCAACTTGAAATAAGTTGATATCCTACAACAAACAACAATCTAAAAAATAAATTTTAAACCCAAAAAAAACTATTTAAAACTATGAAGCCAGGAAGCAAAATGTTTAAGAAATTAATGGCCAAAGTTTATGGATTTGGAGCTGCAATTGTAATTGTTGGAGCACTTTTCAAAATCATGCACTGGCCTGGAGCAGGAATGATGCTTACGATTGGTCTATTGGTGGAAGCAGGTATCTTCGTTATCTCTGCATTTGAACCAGTTCACGAAGAACCAAATTGGGAGTTAGTTTACCCTGAATTAGCTTTAGGACACCAAGAAGATTTAGATCATGCTGCTTTACCAGTTACTTCTTCTAGAGGTGGACGCGGTGGAAATGCTGGTGGTTCTGGCGTTACTGAACAATTAGACAAAATGCTAGATGAAGCAAAAATTGATAGCGCTTTATTGACTCGTTTAGGTGACGGTATGCGTGCTTTAGGTGAAAATGCTTCTCAATTAAAAGCGGTTTCTTCTGCTGCAGCAGCAACGGATTCTTACGTTTCTTCATTACAAGCTGCATCTGACAAAGTTTCTTCTTTATCTGAAGCGTACGAAAGAGCGGCAGTTTCTATTTCTGGAATGACATCAACAACTGCTGAAGGGGAGTCTTTTGGAGAGCAAATGCAAAAAGTTTCTAAAAACTTAGCTGCATTAAACAATGTTTACGAATTACAATTGAAAGGTTCTACTCAACATTTAGAAGCTACTGAGAAATTCCAAGGACAGGTAACTGAAATGATGCAGAATTTATCTGATTCAGCTTCTGATACTCGTTTGTATAAGGAAAACATGGCGATGTTGTCTAAGAACTTAACAGACTTAAATAATATCTACGGTAACATGTTAAAAGCAATGACAATCACTAAGTAATTAGCGGTTTAGTTGTAATAATATTATTGTAAAACAATAAAAATAGTTTAACATGGCAGGTGGTAAGGAAACCCCAAGACAGAAGATGGTCGGGATGATGTACTTAGTATTGACGGCAATGCTTGCATTGAACGTATCTAAAGACATCTTACGCGCTTTTGTCGCAATTGAGGATAGTATACAAAAAGCAAATATCGTACAAGTAGACCGTGGTAATGGTTTTATTGGAGATGTTCGCTCTGAATTAGCTTCTTCTAAAGGTGAAGAAAATAAAGCTAAAAGAGAAAAATTACAGTACATCTTAGATAAGATGGATGAGTTGGATAAGGAAACTGCTTCAATCGTTCAGTTTATTGATGGTATCAAACTAGAAATTTTAAAAGTTGCTGGTGAGAATGTTTCTCTAGTTAAAGATAAAGGTGAAGAATCTATCATCTGGCAAAAAGGTGAAGGTGTTCGTCCAATGATTTTGAACTTAGCAGCTGTAACTGCTCAAGATAAGTACGACGAACCAATGTTAGTATTGGGAGTTAACGAAGATCTTAAGATGCCAAAAGGTAAAGGTTTGGAGTTATGGAAAAAATACAACGATTATCGTACAAAAGTTGTTGAATTAACAGGTACTTATCAAGATGGTGAAAAATCTTGGGAAGTTAAGGTGTCACCAATCAATACGTTTAAAGACCATAAAGATTTATCTGAAAAGGTTGGGAAAATGATTGATGGAAATACAAAAGCTAACTTGAAAGAAGATCGTCAAGCATTGTTCGATTTGTATTCAATGTTAACGAAGCCGGAGCGTGTCGATGTGAAAGATGTTAAAGGTTTGCATTGGATTGGTGCAACTTTCGATCACTCTCCATTAGTTGCAGGTATTGCTTCTTTATCAACGATGCAACAAGAAATTTTATCTGCTCGTGCTTTAGCATTGAGTACTTTAAAAGGTCGTGTGTCAACTGGAGAATATTCTTTCAACAAAATTACTGCTTTAGCTTATGGACCTGTGATTGCTAACTCTGGTGAAGAAATTGAAATTAAAGTTATGATGGCTGCCTTTGATTCAGATAACCAACCAAAAGTGGAGGTTACTAAAGGTGGTGGTACGGTTACTTATCCAGGAAATGGAACAGGTATTGTAGGATTCAAAGTTTCAGGTGGTTCAGAAGCAACTATCGGTGGAACAGTAACGATTTTAAATAAATCAGGAGTTCCAAAGACGGAGCCTTGGGAGCATAATGTGAAAATCATGAAACCTTCTGGTGCTATTTCATTACCAGAATTAAATGTTCTTTACCGTGGTTATAATAACGTGGTTTCTGCTGTAGCTTCTGGTTTTGATCAGACAGTTTTAACAGCTGACGGAGCTTCTGTTACTAAATCAGGTGAAAATTACATTGCTAAACCTGCAGGTTCTGGACGTGAAGCAACTTTAACAGTTTCAGGTAAGAACTCCGTAACAGGAAAAACAGAACGTTTGTTGTCACAAAAATTCCGTGTATCTAACTTACCAGATCCAGAATTATACTGGGGAGCTGTTAAGAGTGGTGAGAAAGGATCAACTGCTGAAACGCGTTTGTTTGCAAAATATGGACCTGAAATTCCATTGAATGCGCAGTTCAATATCACTAAATGGGAATGTTCAATTCCAGGTGCTCAAGGTGCTCCGCCATCTGGTACAGGAAATGTTCTTTCTCCACAAGCAGTGAATTTGATTAAACAAGCTAAACCAGGTATGACGGTTTCATTTATCTGTAACGTTACAGGACCAGATGGAATTGCTCGTAAAAAGGCAGGTGCTTTTAAAATCTAATTGAATCAACGAAGAAAAATAATTGGTTATGAGAAGTTTAATTGTTAGTACATTTTCGATCCTAGTAGCTGGGTTTTCTATCGCTCAGGGACTAGAGGATGCAGGGCCATTAAATAGCCCTTCACCATCGGTAATTGATGGAGTTGCATTGAAGGAACATATTCCTACAAAGCGACTGATTCCGTATCCTTATGTACGTGAGGCGGATATTATGTGGTCTAGGAGAGTATGGCAAGCAATTGACTTACGTGAAAAAATTAATCACCCGTTATATTATCCATTGGATGAAATCACCAACTCTGGTGAATGGATTCGTAATGGAGAACGTTGGAGTCTTTGGACTGTTATTCGCCAAAACATTCGTAATGGTAAATTAACGGTTTATTCTCCATACAACCCTAACAACCAATTTGGTGAATGGGATGGTGATCAATTAAAATATCCAATTGTTCCGCAAGATGGTTTGAATTATTTTACGGATTCAGTTTATCG
>JAZQRM010000036.1:0-5343 GCA_045629585.1 Taishania sp.
TTTGTCCATAATTCACTTTTTGCTCAGAATGAGATTCCTTATCATATTGATACGAATTTCACTAAAAAGTTAAGGACTTACTATGATGAGTTAAGTGACTACGAATGTGCTAACCTTTGGATTAAGCGTATTGATGAGACGATTGAGAAAAAATTGTTTCATGATTTTGTTTTAGCTTGCCGTAATTATAATAAGGTGATTAGTCGTAAAATGGACATTGATTCATTTGAAGTTTATACACAGAAATTATTTAATCATTTGGGACGTGCAAATGTAGCAGATGAATATAAAATCATTTTGTCTTACAGTATTGACCGAAATTCGTTTCGATATTTTAATAGTGGAAGTGAAAGCCGTGCATGGTTGTTAGATGGAAAACCATTGTACCTCAACTATGAAGTTCAAGTTCAGTTGACTGCACTAATTGACAAATGGAGGGGGCACACATTGGAATCTTTAGCAAAGTACCATTTTCCATATTCATTTGAGCAGCAAAGCTTCTTGCATTTCTTTTTAAGTAATTATGATTATCAAACGGAAAAAGAGGATGCGATTCGTTTAATGCAATATTTATCTGATTATTACAAAACTAAAGGATATTGGAAGGAATATGTTTCGATTACCAATATGTTTTGGAGTAAAATTGGGAATAACAACATTGAGACTTGGTTTGATGAAGCGGAGCGATTTGAAGTAAATGAATATGTATCCTTTAATGCAATCTCGCTAGGTATTGAGTACTTATATGGAAAGAAAGAGCGATTGATGAATCTTGATTTAGGTACGTATAATCGATTCGTACAATTAATTACAAATTTTAAACAGCGTTTTCCGAACTCAATATTTATAGAAAACATTTCAAAGTTTGAAATATTTCTAAACGCAAAGCATTTTACATCTAAACTATTTTATCATGATTACAATACTCCAACCATAATAAAGATAGATAGTTACCAGGCAGATACTTTGTATTACTATCATTTTACCAAACATGATTCAAGAAAGGGGATAAGGAATTTTGGAGAATACACTTTCCATCAAAAAGGGATGTGGTTAAAAGACGCACAATCAGGTGTTTTAAATACAGACTTATATGCTATCCCGGCTGTACAAGCCGCTCAAAATTATTTAATTATCTCAGATCGAGAGATTATTGATTTTTCTGTCTTTGATACGACCTCATTACTTAAGATTTCGTTTCCGTATGGAGTTGTTGTCCACGCTTGGGATGAAGTGCCTTATGCCATCAAACGAACTGAGGAGAAATACGCTGGTTATTTAGTCGTGCAAGATAAAAAGACAGGGAAAGCAGTTCCAAGAATTGCAATATATAATGAAGTATCTGGGAAATTAGGACAGACAAATGCCCAAGGAATTGTATCCCATAAATTACAAGATTCTTTAGTGTATATGGTTTGTAATACAGATACTTTCTCTGTAGATACAAAGCGGTACATGACAAAGTTTACTAAGGAACCATTATTCTTCTGGGATGATTTAGTGGATTGGTTTGACCGTTTTGAGAGATATAGTAAAGAGGATAGAAGGGAGGATACGGAGTTTAGAGGGTTTACAGATAGATCACGTTACCGTCCAGGAGATACAGTGTTCTATAAAGCCTATGCTTACCTTAATGATCATAGGGTAGATGATCAGAAATTTATAAATTATTATTTAAAAACAACGAAAGTAAAGTTGCGTAATCCTGATGATAAAACAATAGCGACTGATACCGTAAGTATCAATAAAAGACATGCAGTAAATGGTTTTTTTATTATTCCCAAGGATACCAAACTAGGAAGGCATGAAATTTATTTCGATGTACAAGGGGGATACTCATATTCTAGAATTTTGAGTTTTAATGTAGAAGATTATGTTGACGAAAAATACCTATTAAAATTAGGTAATATTGAGACCGCTTATCGTATTGGTGATACCGTAGAATTTTTGGCGTATGTTGAAAGCAGGACACGTGAGCGCATTCCAGGAGTTAAGATTGTTGTTCAAGGGGATAGCTTATTGACGTCTGAAGGTGTGACTGATATAAACGGCGAATTTCCGATTAAACTTATTGTTAATGATGAAGAACAAACTGTTGTGGTTCAAGCTTATTTGAACAGTGGTGAGGTTTTAAATGATAGAAAATGGATTAGTAAAAAGGAAGAGTCTTATCGTGTGAGGCAGAACTTTGTTGCATATAGAAAAACTAAAATTAACATTTCAAATCACGATGATATTTTACAACCAGATACAGTTATTACCATCTTGCATTTGGGAAAAAAGAAGGCATCTGCTTATGATGATTTAAAGGGAATGGTTCACTTTTCAAAATCTGATTTTGTAAAATGGTATCCGCTAGCATTAACCAAAGGAGATACTATTGTTAAGCGTCAAGTGCTGCATACTTCAGATACGATTGCTCCTATTTCAGAAGCTGAATATAAATTTATTCGAATTGTAGTACATGGAGATACACTTAGGCTTAATCAACCTTATGAATCAAGGAGAGGTAAGAGTTCAGTTGATTTCTTGACAACAAGTACTGAATATATAAAAAAAGGTTTAAAGACAGTGTTTTACACCAATGATTCGCATTTAACATATTTAAAACGACGTCGAAATGGACATTTTAATTCGAGAAATATAGATTTATCTCGTCGAAATCAGTATTCTTTTTTAACTCGTCAATTCAATAAGGAACACGTATTTGAGCTTTTCCCTCAGGATGGTCATATCAGTGTGCAAAAGATTGAAGCAAAGAAGAAAGTTCATTGGAATAACCCTCGATTGAGTTTGGTGTGGGATGGTTTGCCAGAAGAAATTTATCCCGGTGAATCCTATACAATTGGTTTAAGGGTTAAAAAGCGTAATCATTATGTACGCCCCGAAATGACGATTGCTATGATGAAATACGAGCATGCTCCATCGTATTTTTATTTACAATCTCAGCAGTCAAAAACGGAGAAAAGGTTTTATCGAGATGCTTATAAGGAACAATATTATATTGTACATTGGCAGTGGATCAGCGCTAATGTATTCAATCGAGAATTCACGAATTCATCTCTATTTAGTAAGCTTAACAAGATCGAAAAATATAAACTATCAAGTGAAGGAGAAGTTACCTTTGAATCAATGCCTGATCCTAGCGCTTTAAAAGTGGATGATGTAATAAGAAGATCATATTTGAGACCACTCATAGATCGAGATGGTGCAGCAGCAGGCTCAATTTCAGGTCGAGAAGACATTGCAAAGTTACCGGTGCGCAGCGCTAGCGGTGTTGTGCCTACAGTACAGGGGGTTAACGAAATTTCTATCCGTGGCAGTCGATCGGATGAAAGTTACTATTACATCGATGGGGTGAAAGTACGAGGTTCTTCTGATTTAGCTCTGTCAGATTTGGAGGAAGTAACAATTGCTACTGGTGGCGCGGCTGCAAGCTTCGGTGCTGAAGAAGGAGGGATTGATAAAGAAGATGACATGCTTTCTTTCGACCAAATCCGTGAGCGTAATCGTTTTTGGGACACACAGTTTTTTATTCCTCAGGTAAAGCGTAAAGGGAAGCGATACGAGGTGACGTTTACGCAAAACGATGAAATTACCGCTTGGCAGTTGGTAGCGGTTGCAGGGACACGAAATTACCAATACGCACAAGGTAGACAACGTCTAATTTCCGTTCAACCAGTTCAATTGATTGAAAATACACCGCGCTTCGTGCGTGTGGGAGATACAGTGGTGATTGGTGGAAATGTCTTTAACCGAACAGGGGATACCTTGTCCTTTAAACCAACATTGAATATTTACCAGTCGGTTACAAAAGCAAACTTGAATACTGATTTTGGTGTGCAAGAACATTCCATCATAAAAGTGGCACCGAATGCTGTGCAATCAGTAGAGTGGAAAGTTAATATTCCAACGTATTATTTGAAAACGTTAAACTTAGAAATGGCTGTAGCAGGAAAACAGTTTGGTGATCGTTTCAATAAATCCATTCCGGTTCTACAACGTAAAGGAATCTACGAAGTAGGACAAACGTTTGTCAAAGTAGAGGAGGATACCTTGCAATTTGTGTTGAATAAGGAAACGTATTTATCCGAAACAGCTGAAATTTTGGACGCAAATTTCTATGTAAATGGAAATAAGGAAATCGAGTATTTGATTCAAAGAGGTAAAGCGTTAGAAAATCCAACATTGATAACAAGTACAGGATTAGCAGCTAATTGGGCACTAGTCGCGGAATTGCATGAGATGATTTCAGCGAAACCTGCTCTAAAAGTTTTGTTAGATCGTGAGTACAAAGCAGTGTTGGATAGCATTGATGTGAACAAAAACGAAGCGTTGAAGGTATTAGAATTCTCTAACCGCTTATTTGTCATCATGCAGTTGCAAGAACTTGCAGATGCTAAACAGTATGAGGACATCGCTAAAAAGCGTTCTACTGAATTGGTGAAATTCTTGGATGAAAAAGGCGAATTCAAATGGTTGCAACAAAGTGAGAAAGGTTCCGTTTGGACAACGCGCTCGGTGATTCGATCATTGGCAAAGATCAAGTATCTGAAATTTCCAGTCGAAGAGCAGTTGTATGATAAATGGGCAAAAGTCATTGAAGAGGAATTGAAGTTGTATCTAGAGAGTAAAGAAAAGGGAAGATTCTGGAGCTGGAGATTGTACTACGAATTGGATGATTACGCTGTTTTGAGAGACAATTGGTCCGCTGAATTGAATGAGGTGTGGCAATGTTTTGTAGCTGAAAAATGGCAAGATGCGGGAACGACAGCGCAATTGTATTTTGCAAATCTAGCCTTGAAAATGAAAGATTCCACTTTTGCGAAGCAGATCGCGAAATCCATTTTGAGTTATACAAGTTACTCCAAATCAAAAGGACGCTTTATTCCAAAACAATCGCGCGGTAGTGAATTGGAGAATCAAGCAGAGTTGATTTTATTGTTGGAAAAGCTTGGAGGATATAATCGGGAGATTGTTCAATTGCAACAATACATGCAGATTCACCAAGACTATAACAATTGGTCTTCTCGCGCTGCTAATGCAGGATACTTACGAGCATTGATTTGTGGTCCTTCGCAAGAACATTTGTTGAATAAAAATGCGACGATTATCATTAATCAAAAACGCACGGATTTAGAGTTAACAAAGAATCACGCCATCGAAGTGGATGTGGAACAAAATACGTATGATATCAAAGTTATCAGCCATCCAGATTTGGTGGTGACCGGAGGATTCAAAGTGAAATTCATGGATGATATGGAAAAAGTAAATCGTTCGACAGATGATCGCTTGCGTATGGAACGCTTTATATATTTTAAGGAAGGAGAAAATTGGAAATTA
>JAZQRM010000037.1:0-23278 GCA_045629585.1 Taishania sp.
CCTAGTTAAGCTATTTTACTAATGTAATTTATTTTTTTGATTCCGTGTACTTGCCAAATAGACTTTTGTTTATTTGCACTGTGAATTCGTTTGGTATTGTACCAGCCTTCTATATATTGAAATACATCCATCTCAGCATCATTTCGCGTTGTGTAGGTTCTTCGGTATATTCGCTCCACCTTTAGTGTTTTAAAAAAACTTTCTGCAACAGCATTGTCCCAGCAGTTTCCTTTTCGAGACATACTTTGGGTGATTAAAGGGCTATTAATTAGGTTTCTAAAAGTTCTATTTGCGTACTGTATTCCTCGGTCTGAATGAAAGATTAATTGATTCTTGATTGGGCGATTACGACAAGCCATTCGCCAGGCAGGAATAATTGTTTCTCTTGTTGACATGCCTTTGCTAAAAGACCATCCAATAACCTTACGGTCAAACAAATCAATAATTGTTGTTAAATAAAGCCACCCTTCTTTTGTTTGGATGTATGTCAAGTCTGAAACCCATTTTTGACCAGCCTTCTCCGTAGTAAAATCACGATTTAAAACGTTTTCGGACACTGGATAGGAGTGTTTAGAATCTGTTGTTACTTTGTATTTTTTCTTGTGTATCGAAGCAAAATTACACTTGCGCATTATTCGGGCAATCTGCGATCTAGAAACGTTAATTCCTTGCTCTTGTAATGCGACCCAAACCCTTGGACTACCGTAAGTACAGTAACTTTCTTGCCAAATTTCTTTAATTTTTGCGGCTAACATCTCGCCCCTTTCAATACGCATGGTCGACCTTCCTGCTTTCCATTCATAAAAAGCATTGGAACTGATTTTAAAACAATCACACATCTTCTCAACAGTAAATTCCATTTGATGCGCTTTTATGAACGCATATTTTTCCTGTCGCTCGAGGAGAAGATGCTTATGGCCTTTTTTAAAATATCTCTTTCCATACGCACATCGGCAAGCTCTTTTTGAAGTTTTGAAATCTCTTTCTCCGCTTCGGTTTGCATTTTCCGTCCGTTACCAGGGAAAGCTATTTCTTTGTGGTTTTTGTATTGAGAACGCCACGTAGCAAGCATTTGTGCATCTATTCCGTACTCCTCTGCGACCTCTTTCACATTACCTCTTGTAAAGCTCACTTCTACGACTTTAAGCTTAAACTCTTTGTCATACTTCTTTCTTTCTACTGCCATAAACCTTGAATTTAATCATTTTCATTTTATAGCTTAACTTAGACTTCTGTTTTTTGACAAGTACCAGATTAGCATCTTGTAAAAAAGATTACACTTGTGAATGTACAACAACGGTTACAACACCTGCTTATACCGTTGCAGGAGTTACTCTTCAAGAAGCATCTTCTACATCAACAGTTGCTACTATGACGATTACGGATAAGAAAGATGCAGCGACGGATAAGTGCGAGGCTGGAACAAAATCATTCTCAACAGATTCAGGTTTATCTCAATTTGGAGGAGAACCAACAGTTACGAAAGTAGTATGTGGGATTAAATAATTACAATTATTTTCTAAATTGTTAAAGCTTCGTTAGTAATAGCGGAGCTTTTATTGTTTTAAACGAATCTAAGTATAGACGCTATCTGTAACGCATGTTTAAATAATCTAGATTTAATTTGTTAGCAATTAAAAGAACTGTGCAATCGTTTTAGGTTCAGTTGGTGTAATTATGTCTAACATTATATTGAACATTTTTTTATCGATATTGATGCAGTTTTTAGGTTTTCCTCCATTTTATACAAAAAAAGCCTCGGATTAATCCAAGGCCATTCTGATTCTATATTCTTTTGGAAATACATTATTGTAACGATTTCCCATATTTTTGATCCATCCCAGTGATTGACCTTGATAGGTTATGGCTACCGTACCAATCGGTGTTTCGGCTGGTAGTTTGGGTGTTTCTCCTTTTAAATAATGTAAAGCGGTATTTTCATCGACTTCTATCTTTGGTAGGCTGTTGGAAAGTGTGTGTGACATCGCTAAATGATGATCCACAATGATTCCTTTTCGCCCGATTTCGCCAATGGTTGTTCCCCAAAGAACGATGTGTAAGTTGTTTTGCAATAAGAATAATTGGTCGACCAAATGAATGGGCGTTCCTAAGATGCGCTCGTTAAATTGGAAAAAGGACCAACCTGTCGGATTGATGATTTTTGCCAATTCTTTGTCGTCTTTGTAAGGAGTCAGCGTTTGTTTTTTTGCCAATTTGGCTTTTCCACGGCTCGCTTCCAATTTTTGAATCACGGCAATGTAGAAACCTTCGGTTTGGGATCTTCCGGGTAATCCGTAGAAACCGATATTCTCACGACCTGCATGAAATCCTTCCGGAACCGGAATTTCAATTAATCGAGCGTCGTATTGTTCTAAAATCCACTTGATGTTGTTCTCATTTTCCTTAGAATTGAACGTACACGTCGAGTAGATGATGTATCCATTTTGTTTCAATGAATCCCATATATCAGCAACGATGTCTTGTTGGCGCGCAGCACACATGTCCACGTTTGCCAATGACCATTCGTCGCGCGCAGCCGGATCTTTTCGGAACATTCCTTCCCCTGAGCACGGTGCATCAATCACGATTGCGTCAAAGAAATTGGGAATGCGTTCAAAATCTGCGGGAGCATTATTGGTGACTACGTTGTTAGCATAGCCCCATTTGATCAAATTTTCACGTAGAATTTTGGAGCGTGAAGAAATGATTTCGTTACTCACCAATAATCCTTCGTTATCGAGATAAGAGGTGATTAAAGTTGACTTTCCACCCGGAGCAGCACATAAATCGAGAACTGTGGAGTTTTTCGGAAGATCGATTTGTCTCAATATGTAGTCGAGTACCATGGAACCAGCTTCTTGTGGATAAAGGCATCCAGCGTGAAAAAGCGGCAATTTGGTGTAAGATGGTCGTTCGGCTAAAAAGTAGGCATTGTCGCACCATTCGATGGCCGTTGCTTGCTCTAAGTTAGGTTTTACTTTTTTGGGGTTGACACGTATGCTTGTTGGAGATTCACTATTTAAACCGTCTAACAAAGCTGTGCCCAAATGCAGGTCTTCCGTTACGTATTTGACAAAATCGGATGGAAATTCTTTCATTCGGCAAAATTACGATAATCTGTTTTTTTAAGATTCCTTTTTTGAAATAGTTTATAATTTTTCTTGGGGAATGGTCGAAGAACATCGGATGATTTACCGCTTTGAAGAGGAAAGCATCTTAATCGCTAAATGCAGATTTCATTATGATTGATAAATTTTTAAATTAGCAGTTAATATGAAATTGAAAGTATTTTTAGTTTTTCTTGGATTGGGCGCTATTATTGTGTGGATGTTGACTTGGAAAAAATCCTATACTTATATTTTTCCAGAGGATGATAATCAAAGATACTTTATTGTCAATTTTAGAAATCTTCCAGAATCAAAGACAACTTTTTTAAAAGATACAATCGATTTCAGATCTTCAAGACTCATCGTTTTGAAGAATAGAGATTTATATGCGAAAGGCGAATTTTTCGTAGAATTAAATAATAGATTTACACAAATCGATCCTAATGATAAAGATTCAAATCGATTTAAATTTTGTTATTTCCAGAATATAAAGAATGTAGGTTTCTCGATTTCTGATTACGCAAAAAAGTATGATTTAAATTTAAAGGATGAGTTTAAGGATGTAAACCTTCTTTATGATTTTCTTTATTTCCATTTGGGAAAAGAATGTGTTTATGAGTCCGTTGATTTTTATAACGATTTACAATTTCTAATAATGGAATATTTGTCTGAACAGTAGTCTTTCTACCTCACCTCCAATTCTTTCAAACTCACTTTCCAGATTTTTGTTGTTTCCTTCGTTGCAATCGCTTTGCGACTCACTTTTAGATTTTCTACCCACAAAATATGCACATCATCGTGAAGCACATAAATGTTAGCGCGATCGGGTAGGGGAATCGCTGCATCTTTAATCACTTTCGCGACATTTTGTTTTCCTTTTAAACCAATTGGTTCAATGGAATCTTCTTCTTGCCACACGCGTGCACGCAAATTTCCTTTGATTTTCGAAGGATCCAAATAAACGGACGATTTATAAAAAGTGGATGGCAATTGGCTTAATTCCTCGATTTGAATTTCTTTCGCTGTGAAATCTTCGAACTTCATTTTGAAATACAAACCTCTTTCGTTCCAATAAGCCCAATCAAATGGCATTTCGAGGTCTAATTTAGCCCCAGCCTTGGTTTGTGCAATGTTTTCAAATCGTTCAATCGCCCATTTGGGTTGTTTGAATTGCTCCAATAAAATGTACCAATCATTCGTCGAAAGCGCTTCCACTTGCATTTTTGACAGAAATAATTCTCCCTGAATCTGTTTCGCCAATGGAGCTAATTTTTCCTTTTCCCATTCATAACTTTCAGCAAAAGCTTTGGTTAAGATCAAAATGGATTCCGTCAAATGGGGTTGTTGTTCATTCAAGAAAGGAATGAAAATATTTCGCCAGCGGTTTCGAATGTATTCCGATTCAAAGTTGGAAACATCGTCTCGCCACGGAATTCCTTTTTCTTCCGCATATTTACGCAATTCCGATTTCGAAGTATTCAAAAAGGGACGTAAACGATTGTTATTTTCCGGTAAAATGGAGCGTAAACCTTTCATTCCAGCGCCGCGATCTAATTGGAGAAAGAAGGTTTCGATGAAATCATCTTGATGATGAGCGGTTATAATTTTCCCTTTTCCTGCGATTTTCTCAAAAAAGTTATATCTAAAAAGACGCGCAATTTGTTGAAAATTACCTGTTGATTCTTCGTGTTTAAAATGCTTTACGTGACAAGGAATATGAAACGTTTGGGCAAATTTTTCGACCAGAAATTGATCTAAATCACTTTGCTCGGCACGTTTGTGATAATTGACATGCATCAACTCGATATTGAAACCATTTTCGAGTAACCAATAGGCTAAAACCATGGAATCCAATCCACCGCTACACGCTACAAAAAGCGTTTGTCCGCGATACGGTTCGAGTAGCGTTAAATCCCCTATTTGCATTGGAATGGAGCCAAGATGCGGCCAACTTTGGTTAAACATTCTTCGTATTCTTTTTCCGCAACGCAATCGATTGTCAACGCGCCACCTACGGAGCACGTCAGGATATTGGTTTGTAGATTCATTGCCAAACTTCGGATCACTACGTTTGTATCAAAATCGCCATTAGGTTGGATGATTCCCACGCTTCCCGAGTAGATGCCGCGTTGAAACGTTTCGTATTGTTCGATGAGGTTCATCGCACTGATTTTTGGAGCTCCCGTCATACTTCCCATGGGAAATGTAGCTTTTAGAATTTCGCTGAAAGTCGTTTCTGGGTTGACCTCACATTCCACTGTCGAAATCATTTGATGAACAGTCGGGAAGGTGTAGATACCGAATAATTCAGGCACTTTTACGCTTCCTTTTGTCGCAATACGGGAAAGGTCGTTTCGAACCAAATCGACAATCATTACGTTTTCCGAGCGTTCTTTGGGGTCATTCAACAATTGTTCCTTCAACCACGTATCTTCTTGTTCGTCTTTTCCTCTTGGAGCGGTTCCTTTGATGGGTTGAGAAATAATTTTATTTCCTCGTTTTTGCAAATAACGTTCCGGACTTCCGCATGCTAATGCAAAATCTTCCAATTGAATAAACGCAGAAAAAGGTGCAGCGGTGATTCCGTTTACCGTTTGATAAATAGAAATTGGATCAACCGTTTCCTTCGCTTTTGCAACAAAGTTTTGGCAATAATTTACTTCGTAAATATCTCCTTTTTGAATGTGATTTTTAAGTTCAGCAACCGTTTTTAGATACGTTTCTTTATCCGTTTCTGGAACAAAATCAAGTGGATATTCACTCGTTCTTTTAGTTTGCTTTAAACGTTGTAAATCCGATTGAATCGTTTCATTCCATTCGCCTGAAAAAACTTGAATTTCACCGTTGTTTTCCACCGCCATTGTTTGCGGAACAAAGCAAATGACATCGGGAATTGGAACCCAATTTTTGTTTTCAGAATGCAGTTTTTCGATACTGTTTTTAGCATCATAGCTGATTACTGTGAAAATATGTTTCCCTCTGTTTCTCTGAATAAAGGCATCTAAAATGGTGAAATCGATGGGGTTTTGTAGGCGGATTTCCTCCTTTATTCCCCAACCGAAATAGATTTTATCTTTGTTGTTGTTCAGAAAAAACATTGGTGTATTCATGTAACGAAGATAGCAAGAAAATAGTAGTTGATTATTCCGTTACTTGTATTAAACTTCCCTGAAATTTGTGCGGACCTTTGTTTTCTATATCTGTTCTGCGACTGATCGTCTTATGAATGCTTTTTCTTTAATTTCAGAAAAGCGTATATGTTTCCTATTGTGCTAATGACCAAAAGTATCAGTAGTAAGGGAATTGCATTCTCCTTAACCATTGCTTTTATAGTTCTTAAGAATGAAATTATCCCTACATTTTTATCTTGGTTAAGCTCCTCATTAATTTCTCCGTTTATGTCAATCATCATTTGTTGTGGACTAAGGCAACGACCATAATGTCCGAGGCCAAGTTGTCCAGATGGATTGTCTCCAAATGTGTATAGTTTACCATTTTTATCTTCAGCTATTGATTGAAAGCAGCCTCCTCCGATATCTGTTATATTTTTAAGTGTTGGAACTTTGATGGGGCGTGAGTGGCTAATAGTATCTCCCGTTCCTAACATTCCGAAGTGATTTTTTCCCCATCCCCACACTTCCATATTTTCGTCAATCGCTAGAGAGTGCCAACTTCCACATGCGATTCTTGTGAATTTTGGTAAGTCTTTGAAACGCGTTGGCTTTTCATAAATGACAGGTGTTGTTTCCCTATGCTGAAATGCTGGATCAGTTCCCCAAACCCAAAGATCACCGTTGACATCTAGAACCACCGAGTGGTGCCAACCATTTGCTACTTCCTTTATTTTAGGAATGCCTGTAACTTGGATGGCCATCGTTTCGATTTTATCTATCTCCTTTCCGTTTTCCAATTGCTTAAGTCCACCCCAAGTCCACACGGTACCATCTGATTTTAATGCTAACGTGTGGTAGCCAACAGAGGCAATTTGTTTGACATCTTTGAGTGGTGTAGTCGTGCCATCAGATTGACGTTGCATTACTTGAGTAGGATACTCGTTGTGGTTTCGTGTTCCGTCTCCTAATTCACCATATAGGTTATGCCCCCAAGCCCAAACGGTTCCATCCTTTTTAAGTCCAAGGCTGTGCCAATATCCCCCTTCAATAGCGATAAAATTGCCATGTCCTTTAATCAGTTGTGGATACAATTGATCGGTTGCATTTCCTGATCCAATTTGTCCATAATTATTTCTTCCCCATGTGTAAATGTTTCCATTTTCATCAAGTGCTAGGCTATGGTCGTACCCTCTAGAAACAGCAAGAATGTTTTTCAGGGATTGTATTTTTTTTGGAACGGTTACATTATTCAATGTACTGTCTCCGATTTGACCGAAATTATTCCTTCCTACGGTCCAAACTTGATTTTTTTTATCTAAAATGATTGCATGTCCATTTCCTCCATCTAGTTTTTGTGCATGAATGACAGACGGTGCTAATAAGAGCACCATATATAGTTGGTGTAAGAAGTTTTTCATTTTCATAGTAACCGTAAATATATAAAGATTATGTTGTTAAAATATTCCCGTCGAATGCGTATTTTTGAATATATAGAATCACTATGTTATACAAATTCGTACAATCTATTATTCGACTTGGGCTTCGGCTGTACTATTCAGAGATAAAAGTAATTCATCGTGAACATTTGAGCCATAAAGGACCTAAAATAATTATTGCAAACCACCCGAACACATTAATTGACGCATGGTTGATTGGTACTCAATTGGGAGAACCGGCTCATTTTATTGCTAAAGGAGTTTTTTTTGACAGTCCTTTTCGACGTAAGATATTACGTGCGTTGAATATGATTCCTATAAACCGTGCAGGCGAGTCAAGAACCGATGGAGTGAATAATAATGATACTTTTGAAGAGTGTTATCGGCTTTTAGGCGAAGGAAAAACGATTGTTATTTTTCCTGAAGGAACATCCACGATGGAGTTAAAACTTAGGGATTTAAAAAGTGGAACAGCTCGCATTGCTTTAGAAGCTGAAAGTAGGGTCAATGGATCTTTAGATTTGAAAGTTATACCAGTTGGATTGCTTTATACGCAGGGAGAGAAGTTTAGAAGTAAAATCTTGATTCAAGCAGGAAAAGGCATAGAGGTTGATAGTTATTTGGCAGCCTATAGAGAAAATCCAGCTTTAGCAAGTAAGCAGTTGACGAAGTTATTTCGTTCGATTTTGGAGAGAATTTTGGTGACTACGACCGATGGAGAGCAAGAGCAACTTATATTGAGAATCGAAAAGAATTTAAAGTCAAAATATAGAGATAAGACACAAAATGTAATAGAAGATGTGGAGTTTACCAAGAAAATCCGTGATCGGATTGAGTTACTTCAATTGGTTGCACCTTGGAAGATCAATTCCATCCAAAAACTTTTGAGTGATGTAGAGTGGAAGCTCGGACAAGTTGCGATTAAATCCGATTTTTTGGATCGTAAATGGCGTAGCCGAATGTTTATTCGTCAATTATTTTTTTCTTTAATTGGTATTCTTATTGGTTTTCCTATTTTTTTATTCGGACTTATTCATAACGCTATACCTTATTATTTGACTGATTTTTTGGTTCCGCGCATAACCAAAGATAAAGAGTACTATGCTCCTTTGGGTATTTTGTTAGGTTTGATTTTGTATCCTTTGACTTATGCAGGTTGGTTATTTTTAGCTCATTTTGAGCTTGGGTTAAATTGGTGGGAATTGTCCTTGTATTTTATTTCTTTACCTATTTCAGGGCTTGTAGCACATGGATTATTGCGTTATATATCACATGTTAGTCAAAAGATGAAGTATGTTTTTCTTGTTTTTAATGACAAAGACGCTATTGTGGAACTAAAAATGAAACGGGAAGAATTGTATCAGTTGGTGTTTGTGGATTGAAAGGAAAAAACCCATGTAGCTTGTTTTCTGAAGCTCCAGAAAACAAGAATAGGAATTACTGATCATCGCTGTAATCCACTGTTTGTAAAATACGCTAGCTTTCGCTTGTGGCCCGCCATTGATGGAATCAAGATCATCCATAAGGTAAAATTTTAAGCTTCAAAAGAACTACATGGGCTCCCAAAGGGATACAGTCACTGCTCTAACTCTGTAGATGTACTGGTAGGACAAAGTTAATGATAAAATGGGCTTTGTGGAAAGTAAATATTAAATAAATCGTAATTTAGCTTTTACTATGAATGGAATAAAAAAGGTCTTATCAAAGGTCATTAAACAAGATACATATTTAAAAGTCTTACATCGATCGTTTTACTCGTTGTATAACCTTGGTGTTTTAAAAGGAAAACCAGCTTATAAATATCATTATAAAGTTCAAGATTTGATCGAACCAAACTTCGTAATCGTGGATATTGGGGCTAATTTGGGATATTTTGCGAAGACTTTTTCCAATTTGACACCTAAAGGGAAGGTGATTTGTATAGAACCTGTTCCTGCCTTTCATGGAATTTTAAAATATTTCTTGGGAAATCGTAAAAATGTTATTATTCACAATGTTGCTTTAGGGAATGAGCCTGGAGTTTTGGAGATGGTACTACCTGAGGAGGATGGCGTTATCCGTACAGGTTTACCACATATTGCTAAGAGTGAAGATGAAAAGAAAAACAATAAGACCATTCCTGTTCAAATTGTTCGTGGTTCAGATTTGTTTTTAAAAGAAGAAAGAATCGATTATATCAAATGTGATATTGAAGGTTATGAATGGAATGTTTTTCAAGAAATACGACCTGTTTTAGAGAAATATCAGCCGATTGTGCAATTAGAAATTTCCGATAATAATGAACGTTTCTTGTTACCTTTTTTTGAAGAACTTGGTTATGGACGTTACGGATTGGCCAATTATAAAGTTGTAAAAGAGGAAGGGGCAACTCAAAAAGAACAAGGAGACTATTTGTTTGTTCCTAAGGATAAAATTGATGTTTTTGAAGCCCAACACTTGGGTAAATAAATAAATACCATTCTTTTCTGGAGAATGGTATTTATTTTAATTCGTTTTTAGTGCATCATTTTGTTCAATCACTCGCTGTTGTAAATAACGGATTTCACGATTTCTTTTTCTGATTTTCGAATAACCACTAAAAGTTCCCCATAAGTAACCCGTTAGTAGAACGAATAGAACGATTAAAGGAAACGGAATAATGACTTGTCCGATTAAAAGGTTGATTTCTATGTCATTCCAGTTTTGAAAAACCAAGATTATTAGCAGTAAAGCTAAAAGTGCTCCAATGGCATATTTTGCTTTTTTCCAGAAGCTAATTGGTTCTTCCTTTATGATTGTTTGTTGCTGTTGATAATTAGCAGTATTATTTTGTGTGTTGTTTTCCATAATTATTGCGGTTCAGATTTACTCAAATATAAGGAATGTAGTTTGGAATAAATAGCCTTTACTAGACATTTCTATTTTTTTTAAATAATTCATTATCTTTGGCGTTCGTAAAATTTGATAATCTAAATAAATAAGATGGCAACTACAGCTGATATAAAAAATGGTTTGTGTATAAAACACAATGATAAATTGTTTCAAATCATAGAGTTTCAACATGTTAAACCAGGTAAGGGTCCAGCATTTGTTCGCACGAAAATGCGTCAAATTGAATCAGGACGAGTGCTTGATCATACCTTTTCAGCAGGTCATAAAATAGAGACTGTTCGTATCGAAAATCGTGAATATCAATATTTATATGAAGAGGGAGATACATTTGTTTTCATGAATAATGAAACATTTGAGCAAGTGAACATTCCTCAAGCAATGGTTGAAAAGCCAAAGTTCTTACAAGAAGCGATGACAGTTAACATCTTATTCCATGCAGAGGAAGAGACACCTTTAGTAGTTGAATTACCGATGTACATTGTTTCTAAAGTTGTTTATACAGAGCCAGGAGTTAAAGGAGATACAGCTACGAATTCAATGAAACCAGCTACAATTGAGACAGGTGCAGAAGTACGTGTTCCTTTATTTATTGACAATGATGAAATAATTAAGGTTGATACGCGAACAGGTGTTTACGTTGAACGTGTAAAAGGATAATCTTAAAACCTAATAATATTTGGGAATTCCGGTGGGGTTCCCTTTTTTTTTGAAGATGAAATTAGTACAATTACCATCTGGAGTGATCCTAAATGTTTTACCTGTTTATAGTGAGCTTTGCCAAGATGAAAATACAGTTCTTGTTTTTCTCCATGAAGCACTGGGGTCTATCGGGCAATGGAAATTTTTCCCGCAACAAGTCTGTAATTTATTAGGTTTAAGTGGACTTGTATATGAACGAGAAGGGTATGGAGGTTCGTCTGAATTACGGGAGAATAGAGATGTTGATTATTTGCAAAAATATGCTTGGGAAGAATTGCCAACATTATTAGATATTATTCTTCCACTAGAAAAAAAGGTTATTCTTGTTGGACATTCAGATGGTGCTTCTATCGCTTTATTGTTTGCGAGTAAATTTCCGAGTAGAGTTGCAGGTGTTATTAGTATGGCTGCCCATGTAATTGTTGAGCAAGAGACAATAGAAGGTATTTTACCAGCTGTAAAAGCTTATAAAGATGGTAAGTTAGAAGGTTTAAAGAAATATCATGGAGATAAAACCGATACTTTGTTTTACGCCTGGTCCAATGTTTGGCTAAGTGAAAAGTATTTAAAGTGGAATATTTGTGCGGATATCCAAGGGATTGAATGTCCCGTTTTGTTGATGCAAGGCGACAAAGATCAGTATGGTACTATTCAGCAATTAGCATTAATAAAACAATCTATACGTCACGAGGAGGTAAGTGTTGCGTGGATTAAAGATTGTGGACATATTCCATTTCTTCAACAAACAGAAATCGTACTAGATTATATTTACGAATGGAAATTAAAAAAGGGGCTTTAAGTCCCCTTTTTCTTTCTGATAGTTTACATCTTACTGTTTAATAATTAAGACGGTTAATTGTCCTTTTACTAAGGAATTTGTTCCTGCAATTTGAGTAGCTGCGGATCCTGCTACATTTTGAGCTCTTACAGCTATGGTATGCGTTCCTGCTGCTAAAGGTAAAACACCTGAAATCGTCCAGTTGTTTATGAAGTTATTTCCAGATATCGCATTTGGAATCGCTACTCTTTGTTGAAAGTTTGTATTGATTGCGTTGTTAACATATACGGCAATATCCGTTGCAGCTACATTAACACTAGTCGTTGCATTTTGGATTCCTCCATTTGTTGTTATAAATACAATTGAATTTGCGGGTACAGTAATCGTTTGCGTTAAACCAGGGATTAATGTGAAACTACTGGGACTTGATAAGGAGTTGGATGAATAAACCGTTCTTCCTGATTGGTTCAAAACGATGTTTTCTGCCGTACCAGCAGGCCCAGCAGGCCCAGCAGGGCCTTGAGGTCCTTGACTTCCTGTTGCACCTTGTAAAGAGTTGATCCATTCTTGAAGTGTTCCTACAAACCCATTTTGTACCGCTAGTTCATACGCGCTTAGTCCATTTGTACCATTTGTACCATTTATACCGTTAGTACCAGCTGGTCCTGTTTGACCTGTTGCACCTTGTAAAGAGTTGATCCATTCTTGAAGTGTTCCTACAAATCCATTCTGTACGGCTAGTTCATACGCGCTGAGACCATTTGTACCATCAGTACCAGGTGTTCCCGTTCCATTTCCTGTTCCAGGTTCACCTTGTGGTCCTCTTAATGAGTTAAACCAATCTTGTAGTGTTCCTACAAATCCATTTTGTACGGCTAATTCGTAAGCGCTTAAACCGTTTGTTCCGTTTGTTCCAGCTGGACCTTGCGGACCTGGAGTATTTGCTCCTCCTCCGTTAATAACAGATCCGGCTGTTTCAGCGTATAAAGCGTAAGGTACACTTACTAATTGTTGTATTCCAAACATCAAATAATTTGTTCCTCCATCTAGGTCAATTTCTGTCTTAATAAAATAAGGTCCATTTCCCCAGTTTATATCGGCAATAGTCCCTGTAACCGCATTTCCAGATCCTATTAATGTAGATAGAAGACCATGTGAATTGGTGAATGTTTGATGTGTTTCAACAAAAATAGTTGTGCCGCTTGTGCTACCTTGAACGATAGATAGTCTTAATCCCACAGGGCTATTTGTCAATAGTTGATTCATTCCATCTCTAACAACAGATTGGTAAGTCATCAATTGTGGAGCTTGAGCCATAGCTGTAGATGCGCTTATTAATAGTGCGACAAGAAAACTTTTTAGTTTCATAATTAATGTTTTATTATTCGAGTAGTATTATTTTGAGAATTATTTGTGATGGTGAGGTTATATACTCCGTTTGCTAAGTCTTTTAAATCAACAGAGTGAATAATATCCTCTATTTTATGCTCCATAATGATTTTGCCATTGAGATCAATCACTTGAATTGTAGCATTTTTTATTTTCTCCCCTTTTAAATGAATCATTCCAGTTGTTGGATTGGGATAGATTTCCATTAGTAAGTATTCCAAATCAGACGCGTTTGATAAGGAAAAATATTCGTAAGGTTGTTGGACACCTTCGTTTACAGCTTGAGGATTGTTTTCTAAATAATTGGTCATCGGTTGACCAACCGTGAAACTGATTGTTCCATTTTGATTGGAATAATCTCCACCAGCAGCACCAATGTGTAATTGAGCAAAGACGCTTAAAGGCATGAGCGCAACGATTAAGCAAGATTTTTTCATAAGTAAGAGTAATTTTCTCTTAAATTATGAAAAAAGTCAGAATAAATCTATGATTTAGTTAAAATTATTTAACGAGTGAAGGTGAATTCATTTTCAGTAGATTGGTTGGCATCAAACTGATACCCCATACCGTTATAAAGTTTTAAATCTTCGATGTTTTCAATTTCGTTTATAGTAATCCAACGTGCCATTTCGCCACGTGCATGTTTAGCGTAAACCGAAACGACTTTTAATTGACCATTTTTAAAATCTTTAAAAACAGGAGTAATTACGGTATTTTTTAATGCTTTAAAAGGTACAGCTTTTGAATATTCGGTAGAAGCTAAATTAACGACGATTTCATTTTCATGTAGTTCGTTTTGTAAAAATGAACTTAATTTTGTTCCCCAAAATTGATAGAGATTTTTTATTTTGGAATCGATTGCTAGACGAGTTCCCATTTCTAATCGGTAAGGATAAAGTAAATCCAATGGTTTTAAGATTCCATACATTCCCGATAAAATTCGGATTGTATTTTGTGCTTTTTCAAAGTCTGCAGATGAAAATGTGGCAACATCTAAACCTCTATAAACTTCGCCCGTAAAAGCGATAATTGCTGGACAAACTTGCTCGTTTGGTGTAGTAGGGGCGAACCAATTTTTGTTTCGTTGCACATTCATTTGCGCAATATCATCTGAAATATGCATTAATTTTCGCAAGTCCTCTGCGTTCATTTTTTGAAGTAACGCTACTAATTGATTTGCTTCCGTTAAGAAATTAGCAACTGTTGTAAGAGGTGTTTGAATTCCTCTATTCATATCAATTGACTTTGCGGGGGAAATTAATACTTTCATTTGGATATTTTGTGGCTGTAAAGTTAAGTATTTAGAACTAAAAAAGGGAGAACAATGTCCTCCCTTTCGATTAATCTAGTTATAGATTATAATTCGTTCACTTTATCAAAAATTTGATCGAATCCTTTTTCCATATCTTCAATGATAACTTTGAAATCAGCTTTCTTTTTAGCTGTATTAATTTTATTCAAAGCAGCATCGTGGAAAGCAGCAGTTTCAGTAATTAATTTATTTGAAACTTCTTCTTTTGATTGATCATATAATTGAACAGAATAACATTCGTCAACGATGTCGTACACCATGTTATTCAAAGCTTTTTTTAATGCTCTTTTGTTTGCCATTTTATTTAGTTTTTTGCAAATATACGAAAAAAGGCACTCCAAACGGAATGCCATTTGATTTATGCTTCTTTTGGAGCTTCTGTTTTTTCTGGTCTTGGTAAAAGAACCTTACGAGACAATTTCCATTTTTTTGTTTTTGGATCTTTTCCAACTACTTTGAATGTTAATAAATCTCCTTCTTTCACTACGTCTTCCATTTTCGCTACTTTCTCCCAAGAGAATTCAGAGATATGGATAAGTCCGTCCGTACCAGGTAATATTTCTACGAATGCACCAAATTCTTTGATTGCTTTTACTTTTCCTTCGTAAGTAGCACCTTCGTCCACTTGTGGAGGGAAAGCAATTAAGCGGATACGACGCATTGCTTCAGCCATATCATCACCATTGTTAGACATGATTTGTACACGTCCTTCACTTGATGGTAATTCTTCGATTGTGATTGTCGTATGCGTTTCTTTTTGGATTCCTTGAATGATTTTTCCACCAGGTCCGATGATTGCACCAATCACTTCGTTAGGAACGTTGAACGCTTCGATTCGAGGAGTTTGAGGTTTGAAATCAGGGTTTGGTTTAGCAATCGTTTCAATGATTTTGTTCAAGATATGTAAACGACCTTCACGTGCTTGGTTCAATGCTTGTTCCAAGATTTCGTATGGTAAACCGTCTACTTTGATATCCATTTGACATGCTGTAATTCCTTTAGAAGTACCACAGATTTTGAAATCCATGTCACCTAAATGATCTTCATCACCAAGAATATCAGATAGTACTGCAAATTTACCACCGTCAGCAACTAGTCCCATTGCGATACCAGATACAGGCGCTTTGATTTGTACACCACCATCCATTAATGCTAATGTAGAAGCACAAACAGTTGCCATTGAAGACGAACCATTAGATTCTAAGATCTCAGAAACTAAACGAATTGTGTATGCGTTATCTTCAGGTAAAACTGGTTTCAAAGCACGTAATGCTAAGTTACCATGTCCTACTTCACGACGAGATGTTCCACGAATTGGACGTGCTTCACCTGTTGAGAAAGGAGGGAAGTTGTAATGTAACATGAATGGAACAGTACCTTCGAAAGTAACGTCGTCGATCATTTGCTCATCCATTTTACCACCTAAAGTCAACGTAGTTAATGATTGCGTTTCACCACGTGTAAACACAGCAGAACCGTGAACCATTGGTAAATAATCTACTTCTGCCCAAATTGGACGAATTTGATGAAAGTCACGACCGTCTAGACGGATGTTTTCATCAAGCATTACAGAACGCACCGCTTTCTTCATTGTTTCCTTAAAGTAAGGACCTAAGAAAGGCTTATATTCCACTAATTGTTCTTCTGTGTATTGCGCTTTTAATTCTTCTTTAACCGCGTCAAATAATTCAGAACGTTTTTCTTTTGAAGGAAGACCTTGACGTGCTACAGCTTTACATTTTTCAAATGCGAAGTCATAGATTTCTTGGCGTAATTCTTCGTTATGCGTTTCGTGGCAGTATTCTCTTTTCACTGCTGATTTAGGAACTTCTGCTGCGATTTCTAATTGGAAAGCAATTTGTCTTTTGATCTCTTCATGACCAAATTTGATTGCTTCAATCATTTCCAATTCAGAAATTTCTTTCATTTCACCTTCCACCATATTGATGTCTTTAGCAGTACCTGCTAAGATGATGTCGATGTCAGATTTTTCCATTTCAGCCATAGTTGGATTGATGATGAATTCACCATCGATACGTCCGATTCTAACTTCGGACATTGGCCCGTTGAAAGGGATGTCTGAAACTGCTAAACATGCAGAAGAAGCAAGACCTACTAATGCGTCAGGAGAGTTTACTCCGTCATAAGCGATCAATTGCAACATTAATTGTACTTCAGCGTGGTAATCATCTGGAAAAAGTGGACGGATTGCGCGGTCAACGATACGCATCACTAAGATTTCTCTTTCAGATGGGCGAGCTTCACGACGGAAGAATCCTCCAGGGATACGACCAGCAGCTGCGAATTTTTCTTTGTAGTCTACCGTTAAAGGTAAAAAGTCAACCCCTTCTTTTGCTTCTTTGTTGGCAACAACAGTCGCTAAGATCATTGTATCCCCCATTCGTAATACAATCGAACCGTCTGCTTGCTTGGCCAATTTTCCAGTTTCGATGGAAATTTCTTTACCACCTGAAATCATGGATTTTTTGATTCCAATATTCATTTGTTTGATTTTAGGAATTATAACCGTTGGTGATCTCTTCTGCTTCTTTCCAACATACATTCGAAGCACCAACGTAGTATAATCGATTATTAATATTTCCTTATTTTATTCTACCTTTCGATAGATTTTATCAATTCTTTTATGCAAAAAGAGGACAGTCGATTAAAATCGATGCCCCCTCTTATAAAAAATCTACTTGCCAAGAATTAACGACGTAATCCTAATTCTTTAACAATTGCACGATATCTTGCAATTTCTTTTTTCTTTAAGTAATCCAAAAGTGATCTTCTCTTACCTACTAATAACTGTAATGAACGTTGAGTTCCGTAATCTTTACGGTTTTTCTTCAAGTGCTCAGTTAAGTTAGAGATACGAAAAGTAAATAATGCAATTTGCGCCTCCGCTGAACCAGTGTTCGTTTCAGCACCTCCGTGCTTAGCGAAGATTTCTTTTTTAATTTCAGAATTGATATACATGCCAATATTCTTTAAATAATTCTTATGTAGTCACACTATGTGACGGTGCAAAGATAGTATATTCTAATTTAGTCACGTATAGTTCGTGAAATAAATTTTTTAGTTTCTAAAAAACTTTAGAGATTGTCCAAGTTTTTCCTTTAATTCACGTCTATCTACGATGTAATCTAAGAAGCCATGTTCTAGGACAAATTCAGATGTTTGAAAACCTTCAGGTAAATCTCTTCCAATTGTTTCTTTTACGACTCTTGGTCCTGCAAATCCAATTAAAGCTTCAGGTTCTGCGATGTTTAAATCTCCTAACATTGCAAATGAAGCGGTTACACCACCTGTTGTAGGGTTTGTTAAGAAGGAGATGTACGGTAATTTTGCTTCAGCAAGTTGACCTAATTTACCAGAAACTTTAGCCATTTGCATCAGGGAGAAACCAGCTTCCATCATACGTGCACCACCTGATTTTGAAATAATCATAAATGGAGCTTTACGCTCGATTGCGACATCTATTGCACGTGCAATTTTCTCACCCATTACAGATCCTAAAGATCCTCCAATGAAGGCGAAGTCCATACAAGCAACCACGAATTGTTCACCATCTAAATCACCAACCGCAGTGCGAATCGCATCATTCAGTCCAGTGTTCTTAATCGTGGTTTTTACTCGATCTGTATATTTTTTTGTGTCCTCAAATTCTAAAGGGTCACCAGATATTAAGTTAGGATTTAACTCTTCGTATTTTCCGTCATCAAATAATATTTGGAAATATTCTTCTGATCCAATACGTTCATGTTGAGAACAACGGTCACATACCCAATAGTTATTCTGTATTTCTTCTGACGTATGAAGTGTTTTACAATTAGAACACTTGTGCCATAACCCCTCTGGGGTCTCCTTTTTTTCGCGAGTAGAAGTTGTAATTCCTTCTTTTACGCGTTGAAACCAATTACTCATATGCTAATTATAAAGTATTCACGTTGTTTAGGTCTGCAAATGCTTGTTCTAAACGGTTAATGAATGTAAGTTCACCATCTCTAACCCATTTTCTTGGGTCGTAGTATTTTTTATTCGGTTGCTCTTCTCCTTCTGGATTGCCGATTTGTGTCATCAAGTAATCTTTCTTTGCTAAGATATAATCACGCACACCTTCTGTAAATGCAAATTGCAAGTCAGTGTCGATGTTCATTTTGATTACTCCGTAAGAAATAGCTTCACGAATTTCGTCTAAAGTTGAACCTGATCCACCGTGGAATACAAAGTCGACAGGATTTTTAGGGGTGTTATATTTTTGTTCGATATATTTTTGAGAGTTGTCTAAAATCTTTGGTGTTAAGACAACATTTCCTGGTTTGTAAACACCGTGAACATTACCAAATGCTGCAGCAACTGTAAATTTGTCACTGATTTTTAAAAGTTCTTCGTATGCGTATGCAACTTCTTCTGGTTGTGTGTATAATTTAGAAGAATCAACATCCGAATTATCGACACCATCTTCTTCACCACCTGTAATACCTAATTCTATTTCAAGAGTGATACCAATTTTAGCCATACGTTCTAGGTATGATTTACAAATTGCTATATTTTCTTCAAGCGGTTCTTCTGACAAATCAATCATGTGAGAAGAAAATAACGCTTTACCCGTTTCTTTGTAGAACTGTTCGTTGGCATCCATCATCCCATCCATCCACGGTAAAAGATTTTTGGCGCAGTGGTCGGTGTGAAGAATTACTGTAGCACCATATAATTCAGCTAATTGATGCACGTGTTTTGCACCTGCTACGGCACCTGCTATTGCAGCGCGTTCTTGGTCATTTTTTAAACCTTTTCCAGCAAAAAACTGAGCACCACCGTTAGAAAATTGAATGATTACCGGTGCATTTAATTTTGCGGCTGTTTCCATTACAGCGTTAACTGTAGAAGAGCTAGTTACGTTCACAGCTGGTAAGGCAAAACCTTTTTCCTTTGCGTACTTGAAAATCGCTTGAACTTCGTCGCCTGAAGCAACTCCTGGTTTTATAGTATGACTCATAATGTGCTTGAATATAGTATGCGCAAAGATAAATAAATTCTTTTTGGCACGAAGTAGTTCTTAATAAGAGTGTGTTTTAAATGATATTTTTCCAGAGACAAAAGTAGTTTTTCTGTTTAAATTATTGCTTTATTTTGCTGGTTAATAATAATTTGGTTAGTAGTTTGTTTAATTTTCATAACACTTCCCATGTTTGTTTTATCTGTAATTAGCGAAGTGAAATTGATTGTTTTTAGATATTTTGTTACCACTTTAGGTGTTAGAAGTACTTAATATTCTTTGATTTTCGTTGTGCAATTAGTATTTGATTAAAAGTGATTGCAATGAACCCTAAAATTTTGTATATTTTTGTAATTGTGTTTTTCACATCTTTTAATTACAATTTTTTTCATGAGTTATATTGATGAGTTGAATGATAGCCAACGTGCGGCAGTCGTGAATTTTCAGGGACCAACCATGGTAATTGCCGGAGCGGGTTCTGGTAAAACTAGAGTTTTGACCTATCGTATTGCCTATATGATGGAAAAGGGAGTTGATGCCTACAATATTTTGTCGCTTACTTTTACCAATAAAGCCGCTAAGGAAATGCAAGAGCGTATTTCTAAAATTGCTACACTAGGAGCGATGGGACATTATGGAGCTAGTGAGGTTAAGAACCTTACAATGGGTACCTTTCACTCTGTGTTTGCTCGTATTTTACGTTTTAATGCTGATCGGTTAGGATATCCTACAAACTTCACTATTTATGACACCCAAGACTCTAAAAGTTTATTGAAAGATGTTATTAAATCATTGAATTTGGATGAGAAGGTGTATAAACCAAGTAATGTTCTTGGTCGTATATCTTCAGCTAAAAACAGTTTAATATCTGCAACTGAATATTTACAGAATGCGGATATTTTATACGAAGATACACAATCCAAAAGGCCAGAATTAGGACGTATTTATAAAACGTATCAAGATAGATGTTTTAAGGCAGGCGCAATGGATTTTGACGATCTATTGTTTCAGATGAATGTCTTATTACGAGATCATCCAGATGTTTTGAATTATTACCAGAATAAGTTTCAGTACATTTTGGTGGATGAGTACCAAGATACTAACTATGCACAGTATTTGATTGTTAAGCAATTGGCAAGTAAGTATGAAAATATATGTGTCGTTGGGGATGATGCGCAATCTATTTATTCGTTCCGTGGTGCGAATATTCAAAATATTTTAAATTTCAAGAAGGATTATCCCGATTTCCAGTTGTTTAAATTGGAACAAAATTATAGAAGTACCAATAATATTGTACAAGCTGCCAATAGTGTTATTGCTCGAAACCAAGATCAAATTAAGAAAGATGTTTGGACCTCGAATGAAGAGGGAGAGAAGCTAACGGTTGTTCGTACGCTTACGGATAATGAGGAGGGTACGTATGTTGCGCAAAAACTGTTTGAAAAGAAAGCTGAAAAAGGATTGACTTTTAATGATTTTGCGGTTCTTTATCGTACCAATCGTCAGTCGCGTTCATTTGAGGAAGCTTTTAGAAAACTAAATATTCCGTACAAGATTTATGGAGGTTTATCTTTTTACCAACGTAAGGAGATTAAGGATATTTTGGCTTATTTCCGTTTAACGACTAATCCAAGAGATGAGGAAGCGTTTAAGCGTGTCATTAATTATCCTAAAAGAGGGATTGGAAAGACGAGCGTTGAGAACATGATTATTGCTTCTGAGCGTTACGGTATTTCTATTTGGGATGTGGTGACGAATCTGGAGCAATATCCGGTACAGTTACCGACTGCAGCAAGAAATAAAGTGATTGAGTTTACTACGATGGTTGAAAGTTTCTCTGCGCAATTGAGTAAGTTAAATGCTTATGAGTTAGGTCAGCATATCGCCAAGTCAAGTGGTATTCTTAAAGAGCTTTATGCTGAAAAGGATAAGGGGCCAGAGGATGTTGAGCGTTATCAAAATATTGAAGAGTTACTTGCCGGAATCAAGAACTTTACGGTAGAAAAAGGACGTGAAGGTGGAGAGGTTGGTTTAGATGAATTTATGATTGACGTTGCGTTGCTTACTGATGCAGATGCCGATAAGGGAGAGGAGATTAATCATGTAACGATGATGACCATTCACTCTTCAAAAGGATTAGAGTTTCCACATGTTTATTTAGTTGGATTAGAGGAGAATTTGTTCCCTTCACAAATGGCTTTATTGTCAAGAACGGAGACGGAGGAGGAGCGACGTTTGTTTTATGTCGCGGTGACTCGTGCAATGCAGACGTGTACGATTTCTTATGCGATGTCTCGTTTTCAGTGGGGTAATTTGATTACTTGTGAACCGAGTCGCTTTATAGATGAGATTGATCCTAAGTTTTTACATTTTGATTCACCTCAGCGTGGTGGAGGCCGTTCTTTGATGAATGGAGGTCGTCCGTTAGGAGTGGCTCAGCGTGGAGTTGGCGGGTTGAATCGTTCGATGCAAGCTGAAGCACCAAGAGCAACAGCACCTTCAGGTCCGCCGCGACCTAATCTTAAACCCGTTAGTCGTGCTACAGGTGGACTAACCGCTAAGACAGAGGATTATAAGGTGGGTTACAATGTGGAACACGGTACTTTCGGTAAAGGGAAGATTGTTAAGATAGAAGGGACTGGAGGGGATAAGAAAATAACGGTTTTCTTCCCGAGGACCGGCTCAAAGACCTTACTGTTGAGGTTTGCCAATCTTACGGTATTAGATGATTAAATACTATTTGAATATATGAAAGGGGAAGTATAAGAGCTTCCCTTTTTTTGTTGCTTTTGTTTACATTGTCTTTATAAATCACAGCGATGAGAAATTTGATCCTTTTCTTTTGTTTGCCATTTTTGATGTCTCCTCTATATGCTCAGGATCAAGAACCGTCTTATCCTGGTGGAAATGGCGCATTATTGAAGTGGTTTAATACCTACTTTATTGATTTTATAGACTTACCTGATTATTCGTTTTATCATTCTAGGATCTATTTGCGTTTTATGATTGATGAATATGGTTGCGCTACTGATTTTAAAGTATTAAGGTCGGCCTATGAACTGGGTAAAACTCCTAAAGAGATAGCAGATTTTTTGGATAGTAGTATGCCTTGTTGGAAACCAGGGTTGAAAGATGGTGTGCCAACGACTTCTTTTTATATGTTGCCTATTTATATAAATGTGCGATAAATGGTTTTTGAAGTGAAAGGCTTAATGGCTTTTTGGGTACTTTGTTAGTAGTAGTTCAGTAGGCTTTGAGTAGACTTTGAATAGGCTTTGAATAGGCTTTGATTCGAGTAACCCCTGTTTTATGACCATTAATTCCATGATGTTTGATTTATGGTGTTGTTCATCGTTTTCTTTTTAGCCATCTCTTAATGGCGTTTCTTATCCTTTTTCGGATGGGGAGTACAATTCATTAACGGTTATTGGTTGATTTAGATTGGTTTTTTCTGTCTTTCCTTTGTTTGAACACGATACAGGAATGGTTTGAAAGGGTGTACTGATTCAAAACGGTATGCCTTTTCAGTTCTTTAGAAGATTGGGAATGCTTGAAGTAGATTGGATGGGGG
>JAZQRM010000038.1:0-24479 GCA_045629585.1 Taishania sp.
AATTACTATAATAGTACATGCTTCTGGTCATGCACACAATTTGACAAGCCCTGCTAACGCTGATATTCTCTTCTTGCAACACATCTTCCACCAGCACTTTGCGTTCACAGAGCTTTCTTTTTTTCGATAATGTCCTTTAAAATACGATGATCTAAGCTTAAATCAGCATACATTCTTTTCAGTCGAGCATTTTCTTTCTGCAACGCTTTTAACTCTTTCAACTGCTGCGCATCCATACCACCGTATTTCTGCTTCCAGCTGTAAAAGGTTGGAACTGCTCTGCCATACTCATGGCATATATCTTTAGTTTGCTTGTCAGCTTCATATTCTTTCAGGATATTGACAATCTGAGCTTCTGTAAATCTTGACTTTTTCAGACAATTTAATACTTTTAAATTGTCTGAAAAACGGGGAAGTTTACCGCATGATTAAGACTAGTAAAAAAAAAGATTTTCTATTTACTATGAATTTTGTACAGATAAAAAAAGGAGCCACAATCCGGACTCCTTATCTATTTTGTATTTATAATGCTAGGGTGTTGTTAGTGAAACAGGAATTATTTTCCCATTCATCCAACGATGTGCATTATGTGCAAATTGCGTAATATATTCAGCCATTTGTTCAGGTGAAACTAAAGCCTTGTATCCAGGGAACGCTTCTTCTAACATTTCTGTTTGAACGCTTCCTAAACAAAGGCAATTCATTTTGATACCTGTTTCTTTATATTCTTCTGCAAATAACTCTGTAAATGATGCTACAGCAGCTTTTGAAGTGGAATAAGTTGCTAAACCAGGGAATTTTACACTTCCTTGAAAACCTCCAACAGAACTAATGTTTATAATATGTGCTGTTTGCTTCAATTTAGGTAAAATTGTCTGAACGGTTTGCATTACGCCAATCACGTTAATTTGATACGATTTTTGCATATCAATGGCAGTGATTTCAGTAAATGGTTTGTTGACCAAAAATCCAGCATTATTGATTAAAATGTCTACTTGTGGAATGTTTTCCAAAATAGTTTTTAAATCGTCAATTAATGTCGATGAATTCAAATCCAATTCAAATGGAAAGACATTCGCAAGTGAAGCAAATTGTTCTTTCATCACTTCAACGTTTCGAGATAACGCATAAATCGTATCCGCTGAATTCATTGCAAAATCTTCCACTAATGCTTTCCCAATTCCCCGAGAAGCTCCAACTACAACAATATGCTTAGACATCAAATGTAATTTTTACTTTTTCACTTGTTGGGTGTGATTGACAAGTTAGAATGTAGCCTTCCTCTATTTCTTTGTCTGTCAACGAATAGTTTAATGTCATTTTCACTGAACCTTCCACTACTTTTGCGCGACAAGATGAGCAAACTCCTCCTCGACAAGAATAAGGAGCATCAGCACCATCTTTCATTAAATTGTCTAATATAGTCTTGCCTTCTGAACCTGCTTTAAAGTTAAATTCTTCACCATCTAATATTACCGTTACCGCAGCTTCACCTGAAAAACCGTTTTCTGATGGCGTGTCATTATTAGTAGGTGCAGATGTTGGTGTTGTAAATAACTCAAAATGTATTTTCTCTTTTGCAACGCCAAAAAGCTCTAATACTTCTTTAACCCCGAAAATTAATTCTTCTGGTCCACAGATGAAGAAACCGTCTGCTTTCAAGATTTCAAGATTAGCTTTAATCTGTTCGGTAAATGCTTCCTTTGTAATTCGGCCAGCTTGTGCTCCAACTACTGCTTCTTTACTGAAAAAATAAGTTGTATTTGTTTTTTTGAACCCTTTCAACTCTTCTTTGAAAAGAATGTCATTTTGTGTTTTTACACCGTATAGTAATTGAATGGTAGCATCACCTGCTTTTTCAATACTTTTAGCCATACTCATGATTGGAGTTATACCAGATCCTGCGGCAATGGCGATAATGTTTTTAGCACCATTTAATACAAAATTTCCTTCAGGGATAGCAACTAATAAATAGGAACCCTGATCCAGTTTAGTATTTAGATAGTTAGAAACGATTCCATTTTCCACTTTCTTAACAGCAATTGCTAAAGGCTCATTATGTTCACTACAGATACTATAAGAGCGACGATAATCCTTTCCGTCAATTGTTACATGTATATTCACATATTGACCCGGTACAAAATTGTACTTAGGTCGAACAGTGTTCGGAATTTCGAAAATAATTTCAACTGTATCAGGAGATAATGAACGTACTTCACGTACCATTAACTCTTCAAATCCTTTTGGTGTGGATGTCTTTTCAGACTTCCCGAATAATTTAGAAAATAATCCCATAATTTAATTAATCATCAAATGAAACAACTAGTTTTTCTGTTGTTGGATGCGCTTGGCATGTCAAAATGTAACCTGCTTCAATTTCATCTTTTTCCAAGGCGTAGTTGACGTCCATACGTGCTTCACCTTCTAATATTTTTGCTTTACACGTACAACAAACTCCACCTTTACATGCATATGGTAAATCAGCTCCGGCATTGTGAGCTGCTTCCAAGATATTTGTCCCAGATCCATCTAAGGCAAGGTCAAATTCTTCACCATCCATTATAATTTTCACGTTTGCCTTTATTTCAGGCCCTTCGTATTTTACTTTCTCTTTTTTTGTAGAAGATGTATTGAATAGTTCAAAATGGATTTTATCAGCACTTATTCCCTCCATATTCATACTGTCTTTTACAGCGTGAATCATCTCTTCTGGCCCACAAATATAGATGCCGTCAACCTGTGTACCTTGCAATAAAGCTTTGTACAAATGCTCACATTTCGATTGGTCAATGCGTCCTTTTTGTAAAGGATTACCCAGACTCTCTCTTGACAAAATATGAACAACTCGTAAACGATCCATGAATCTGTTTTTCAGTGCTTCTAGTTCTTCTCGGAAAATAATTGAGTTAAATCCTTTATTTCCATAAATCAATGTTACATCACTAAGAGGTTCGTTAGCTAACATTTCTTTTGTAATAGAAAGAATTGGTGTGATTCCTGATCCAGCAGCAAACAAAACGAAAGAACGCTTTTCAAGTGGTTTTGCGTCATAAATGAAATTTCCCATCGGTGTCATTACATCAATTATGTCACCAACTTTTAATTTTTCATGAGCAAAGGTCGTAAATAATCCATCTTCGATACGTTTTATTGCCACTCGCCATTCACCACTTTTTGGTGTTGAACATAGTGAGTAAGAACGACGAACATCTTCACCGTCTATAAAAGTACGAAGAGTCAAATACTGACCCGCCTTGAAGGAATATTCAGGTAATAAAACTGTCGGTATTTCAAAAGATACTGATAGCGTGTCTTCCGTTTCCTGACGAAGATCAATTATACGTAATGGGTTAAATCTTGGGTTCATTTTCTGCATTAATTCTGGTACGAATTTAAGCATTAGCAATGAAACTTCCTTAAAAAATGGTTTTAAGAAGACATTTAGAACGGTTAAATCTAGACTTAACGTGGTATTTTTTGCTTGAATAGATTACATTTGTAATAACTAGAAGGCTTGAAAATGGAAATAAATAGAGAAGAACTCGAACGTCAGTTTCAGCAGAAAATTGATAATGACATCAAAATCGAACCCCGCGATTGGATGCCGGATGATTATCGACAAACGTTGATACGTCAAATATCTCAACATGCTCATTCTGAAATTGTAGGGATGTTACCAGAAGGAAACTGGATAACACGTGCTCCTAACTTACGTCGTAAAGCAGTATTGTTAGCTAAAGTACAAGATGAAGCAGGTCACGGACTTTATCTGTATAGCGCAGCAGAAACATTAGGTGCGGATAGAGAGCAAACAATAGATGATTTGCATTCAGGAAAGGCAAAGTATTCTTCCATTTTTAATTATCCAACTTTATCGTGGGCCGATATGGGCGCAATCGGTTGGTTAGTGGATGGAGCTGCAATTATGAACCAAGTTCCATTGTGTAGATGCTCTTATGGACCTTACGCGCGTGCAATGGTCCGTGTTTGTAAAGAAGAATCTTTTCATCAACGTCAAGGGTTTGAAATCATGATGACCCTGGCTAGCGGAACACCAGCTCAAAAAGCAATGGCGCAAGATGCCTTGAATCGTTTTTGGTGGCCAGCTTTAATGATGTTTGGTCCAAATGATGCAGAATCTAAACATACGGCTCAATCTATGGCTTGGAAGATTAAACGTGAAACCAATGATGAATTGCGTCAGAAGTTTGTCGACATAACCGTTCCACAAGCTGAAATGATTGGTTTAACTGTTCCTGATCCTGATTTGAAATTCAATGAAGAAACAGGTCATTACGAGTACGGAGCCATCAATTGGGATGAGTTTTGGCAAGTAGTGAAAGGGAATGGTCCTTGTAATAAGGATCGTGTAGATACACGCCGTAAAGCAAAAGAAGAAGGGATGTGGGTGAGAGAAGCAGCTGCAGCCTTTGCTGAAAAACGTGCAAAAAAAGAAAAAAGAGCTTAATCGAAATAGATAAATAGTACACTTATGTCTAATGCTAATTGGCCTCTATGGGAGGTTTTTATCAGAAGTAAACAAGGTTTAAGTCATAAACATGTGGGAAGTTTGCGTGCTGCAGATGCAGAAATGGCAATCTCAAATGCACGTGATGTATATACAAGACGTTCAGAAGGAATTAGTATTTGGGTGGTAGAATCCAAACAAATTTTCGCATCTGAACCTGCTCAAGCGGATGAACTATTTGAACCTGCTGATTCTAAAGTTTATCGTCACCCTACTTTTTATGATGTTCCAGATGGAATTTCTCACATGTAAACAGGTTTAGAAATGAAAGATCATAATTTATTTCAATTCTTGTTACATCTAGGAGATGATAGCTTGATACTTGGACATCGTCTGTCTGAATGGTGTGGACATGGACCAATTTTGGAGGAAGATATAGCATTGACTAATATTTCCTTAGATTTAATTGGACAAACGACATCTATTTTTCAGTATGCAGCAGAAATTCAAGGGGAAGGTAAGACCGAGGATGATTTAGCTTTTTTAAGATATGAACGCGAATACACCAATCTTTTGTTAGTGGAACAAGCTAACGGAGATTTTGGAATGACTATTATGCGTCAGTTTTTATTTGATGCCTTCCGCAAACCTTTGTATGAAGCGTTGACAAAAAGCACCGACACACAATTGTCCGCCATCGCTGAGAAATCGTTAAAGGAAACAAAATACCACCTTAAACATTCCGCTGAATGGGTTATCCGTTTAGGTGATGGAACTGAAGAGTCTCATTGTCGTATACAGGACGCATTAGATACGTTATGGGTATTTACCGACGAGATGTTTGTAATGGAGGATATGGAAATAGAGTTAGTAAGTAGAGGTGTAGTTCCTGATTTATCAACGCTAAAACCCGAATGGCAAAGTACCGTTGACCAGGTCTTAGCGGAAGCTACTTTAACGATTCCAACCAATGGATGGCAACGTAAAGGCGGAAGAGCTGGTTTACACACAGAACATCTAGGTTATATTTTAGCTGAATTACAATACATGCAACGCGCATATCCTGGAATGAAATGGTAGACGTAAAGCAAATTTGGACATGGCTTAATGAAGTGAGTGATCCCGAAATTCCAGTACTATCTGTTTTGGACTTAGGGGTCGTTCGTAAGGTGGAGGTAGAAAATGAAATGGTTTCAATTACCATTACCCCTACTTATTCAGGATGTCCAGCTATGCAAACCATCGAAGCTGATATTATCGAGTTGTTAAAAACTAAAGGGGTTGAACAAGTAAATGTTTCTTTAGTACTTGCTCCAGCTTGGACCACCGATTGGATTTCTGAAGAAGGAAAGCAAAAACTGTTTGAATATGGTATTGCTCCACCAGTTGATGAAGTCGACAAAAGTGTTTTGTTTGGTGAGCACCCCGTAATAAAATGTCCAAATTGTCATTCCATTAATACACGGATGGTTTCACAATTTGGCAGTACAGCATGTAAAGCACATTATCAATGTAACGATTGTTTAGAACCATTCGATTACTTTAAATGTTTAAAATAGACAGGTAGAAATACCTGTTTTTTTTTGCCTAAATAATTTTATTTTTGAGCAACATTACTTCAAGTGCTAGTAAATAAGCAACTTGGATGTTTTTTTTTAATTAGAATACTATTTATGAAAATTGGTTTAGCAATTTCTGGTGGTGGATATCGCGCTACTGCATACAGTTTAGGAATGATGAACTATTTGGATAATATCCAATATCCAACTGACAAACGTGCGGATAATTCCTTGCTTCAACAGGTAGAAGCCATGTCAACTGTTTCTGGAGGGAGTATCACAGGAATGACTTATGCTTTGGCACAAAAGGAAAACAAATCCTTTAGCTTATTTTATAAAGATTTGACCAATTTCATGCTCAAGAATGACCTAATTGGAGGGGCGGTTAAAAATCTGGTTAAACCAGGTAATCCCAATAGCATGATTGAAAGTATTGGAGATTTATACCACAATCATTTGTTCGGCGAGAAAAAATACAGTGCTTTACGACCAAATATGGATCAGGAACATGAGCACGTCAAATTTTTATGTGTTAATGCAACAGATTTCAATCACGGTATTCCGTTTCGTTTTGTTTTTCAACCTTCTTTTATGAATATGAAGATTGGAAATGCTCTTGTCAGTTTAACAAATGAGGCCGCGGATAAAGTACCGTTATATGTTCCTTTGGCAGCATCATCTTGTTTCCCTGGAGGATTTGAACCTATCCAGATTCATCGATTAAATGGGGCTGTTGTTAATGATCCTACTCAATCAGATGATCCTGCTTATCAAAAAGAGATTATAAGCTTAATGGACGGAGGTATTGTCGATAATCAAGGAATTGAAGCGATTCTTTTGTATGATAAAAGTATAAATGAACCAACATCGGCTAAAGTTGATGCGAAAGTACCAAAACAGAACTTAGATATGTTTATTGTTACAGATGTTTCAACAAGTGATATTGAACCTTACAAAGCACAAAAAAAGGTCAATATCCCTTTGATCGGGGACGTGAAAATGATCATTTTATTTAGATTAATACTGGTTGTCAATCTATTTACGATTATAGGTTATCTATTCCCCTTTGTTCATGAAAGAGGTTGGTTACTTACGCTAAATAACATATTTACAACTCTATTGACTTTCACTTCAATTGGTTTATTAATTGGGAAAAAAGTGGTTAGTCAATTGGCAGGTGATACTGTTGGTGTTGGAAAAATAAAGCAGATGAATTTGCTTACCCCTAATTCGACAATTGAGCTTTTAGGGAATAGAGGGAAATCTTTAGGGATGTTGGTAGGAAGTGTTTTTATGAAAAACTTGCGCAACAAGAACTATAGTGATATGTACGGAAAATCAGAGAATAGAATGCGTGCAATTAATAGTTCAATCGATTTCTTTTTGAAAGAACAACAGAAACTGTATAAAAATGAAGGTGTTTATTCAGCAACTACGGTTTCAGATGAACGACTTTATGCACCGATATTGGACAAACAAAAGCATGATCCTATTTTTAAAATCGCATTTAATGCCAGCAATATGGATACGACTTTATGGATGCCCAATAAAATTAAAAATTACCAAGTCTATAAAGAAATATTAGAAAGCCACAAAGAAAAAAAGATTGATAAAGTAACTATTTCACCAGAAGGTTTATTAAGAGATGTAATCGTTTGTGGACAGATGACAACTTGCTATAATCTGCTTAAAAAATCGATTACCGTTTTAAATGCAAAACGGACAAAAAAAGAAATTTCTGCGATAAGAAGAAGCTACGCCGTTATTTACCAGCAAACTTTGACTCATTGGCAAAAATTTGAAGAAAATCCTTATTGGATGTATGAATTAAATGGAGCGAAAGGAATAAAAATGGAATTGACTGATATTGAAACGCTTTTACCTCATTATCAACGTTCACGGGAAGTGGAATTCGCATAGTTATAAAAAAGGAGTCTGCTAGTAATAGAGGCTCCTTTTTCTTTCCTTTATGATTATTTAGTATTTCGATTACGGTAAGCCTTCCTATATTTTGTACATTCGTTTGGTAATCAACTAAAAAAGTGTCGATGAAGGACTGGTTTCGAGTGGATATTTGGTCCAATCCAGAAATGAAAATCATGCTGGCTTTGATCGTTGGGTTACTTTTTTTTGTAACGCTGGTGGTAAGCTTGTTGTCTTTATCCGCTAATATGAAGTCGTTTCAAAAGCTGACAAAAGATATTAAGTATTGGTGGTCAATGGCGCTTCTTTATATCGGAGCAACGATGATTTCAAAGGAATTTAGCTTCTTTATTCTAACGATAAGCTGTTTTATTGCACTTCGCGAATTGTATTCTATTTTGACCTTTCAATCAGATGACAGAAGAGCCGTAATTTGGCTGGTGTTAGCCGTACCATTGCAATACTTTTTTGCTTATAAAGGTTGGTTTATCTCTTTCTTGGTCTTTATTCCTGTTGGAATGTTTCTTTTTCTGCCACTTCGAATGGTGCTAGCTGGTAAAACAAAAAAGTTAGTTGAATCCTCCGCCAAACTAAACTGGGTATTGATGATTTCAGTTTTTGGGTTAAGCCACATGGCCTTTTTACTGTCTTTGCCTGAAACCATTCATCTGCGATCCGGTGGAAGAGGATTGTTGTTGTACTTGGTTTTCTTGACAGAATGGAATAATATATTTCAGTTTTTATTTCGAAAAATACTACCAAAGCATTTTATTTTAGAAGGGCAAGGACGAAAATTGACATGGGAAGGATTTGCAGGTGGTGTTGTAGCAACGGTTTTAATAGCAATTCCTTTACGCTTTATCACACCATTTACTCCTGTTGAGGCGATGTGGATGGGGTTCGTAATTAGTGTTTCAGGGTTTTTAGGAAAACTCGTAATGACTGCTGTTCGTATGGATCTGCAAGGAAAAAAAGACGAGGTACAAGTTATTTCTAGTCAAGGGATGTTAAGTCGTATCGAATGTTTAGCTTACAGTGCACCGTGCTTCTTTTATATTTTACATTTTATAACCTTCTAGATGAAACGATTAACATTGCAGTTTGTTTATAGTTTTGTCATGCGTTATTTTTTACGATGGTTTGTAGGTGTGCGCTTGAAAGTCGCTCATTTTTTAGTAAAGGAAAATCAATTTATTATTGTGGCCAATCACAACAGCCATTTGGATACAATGACTTTAATGGCTTCGATGCCAGCTTCCATAGTTCATAAAGTGCGTCCAGTTGCAGCTGCTGATCACTTTGGTAAAACGAGATTAAAACGTTTTTTGACCAATTATTTTGTCAACTCTCTTTTGATTCGACGGAAAAGAGATAAAGATAACCCTGAAAATGATCCAATAAATGTAATGCTACAAGCGATTGATAACGGAGATTCACTTATAATTTTTCCAGAAGGTACGAGGGGAGAGCCTGAAGTTAAGCAAACGCTGAAACCAGGAGTGGCAATATTGCTCTCAAAACGACCAAATACTGTTTGGGTACCTGCGTATATGGCAGGAATGGGAACCGCAATGCCAAAAGATGATAACCTAATTGTACCTGTAGAATCTAAAATAATATTTGGAGAGGTTCAAAAAATAGCCGAAGGTGCAACTGTAGAATCAATCTTAGAAGCTATAGAAGATGCGTTTGTAGATCTATATATCCGCTTAGAAGAGGAAAATTAAAAATTATAACTAATTTGTAAATTAAAATTACGTCCCATTCTCGGTATCTTATTCCAATCACTATAGGTTGTGTAATATTGATTGGTGACATTTTCTGCTCTGACAATTAAGTCTAAAGTCTGTGATTTTTTGAGCATAAAGGTTCTTTTATATGCCAAATCTAAAGTATACCAACTGGAGGTTTCGATCTCACCAAAGTATGAACCAAATGCATATTGTCGAGCATGATAATTTATCCTAACCTCTACGTAACTCCTACGTAACTTTAATGTATTCCCTAATTGAAGTCTAATGGGAGCAATAAAAGGAAGGACTAAATTCCCTTTTCCTTTCCCGTAGCTATATTGCACTGCTGCATCTAAAGTGTACCATTTAACTGGTGTGTAGCTATAAGCGACTAAAGCATTGACTTGGTTAGCAAAATCTAATTGTTCATATTGTTTGACGCCACTGGCTCCAATGGTCATTTGTGAAATGTCAGGTAGAATTCTACCATAGATGTAATCGATGATATGAAAATAATTTGCACTTGCTGAAAGTCGGTGTTTATGGTTTTTACCAAAGGTTCTTCGCCACTTAATTTCTGCGAATAGGCTTTTTTCATTCTTTAGATTGGGGTCACCAATGTAGTCAAAACGATCATAACTGTTGAATAAGTAAAACCCATAAGCTTCCGAGATCGTTGGTGCACGGTCACTATACGCAGCAGCAATTGATAAAAAGTAGGGTTTTTCTTTACCATAATTCCATTCCAAACTAAGCGACTTATTGATGCGCGTTTGAGACCAGTTTACATCTGGATGAAATATCGTAGTGGTGTGATAGCCCATCGAATCGCCAAATGAATAATGCTGCTGTTGGATACTCGCATTAATGAGGATTGTTTGATTGCCTTTGTAAGAATAGCTGTAGTTTGCATTCAGACGATTATTAATCGTTTGTATATTGGGCCAAGTGTACATATACATGTCGGGTTTACCATCCGCAGGGTACATGGTCATTTCCGCTTTTGATTGATTCCAATGACCATTCAAATTAAGCGTTAAATAATGTTTCTCGTTGAACTTCCGCTCGAAATCGATGAGGTAGCCCGCTGTATTGGAAAATCCTGGCATGTCCATTCTTATTGGAACGTTAGAACGTTGGCTATCATCCATAATGTGTTCGCTTCTATTGAAATAGACTTTAGAATGGAATGCTATTTTTTCCTTTTCACATTCATGTTTAAGCCATGTTACACCTTGAGAAATAAGAAACATCCTTGCTAATTTAACATCCATAGGAAGAGCTGGAAAACCAACGTTTTGTGCTTCATCAAAAATAGCAAATGTCTCTAGATGGGTTTTTTCATTCAGTTTAACCCCCATTTTAGTAGAAGCATTATACTTTGTAAACCCAGAGTAATTTACTCTTTCGTTGTCGCCATCTTTATAGTCCCACGCTTTACGGAAACTTATAGTTGGTTGTAAGTAGAATTTTGGTCGAACGATGTCTAAAGAAGCGTTGGTTGCAGTGTGTCCGTTGTTTGAAGATATGCCAGAGGTAAGATTTCCTTGAATTTTCTTTGCCCCAAAGGAAGGTTTTTTCGATTGAAGATTTACATTTCCGGCAATACTATTTCCATAAGCATTGTTTAAACCCGAAGATTGAGTATTTATTCCATCGATATTATTGATGTCTAGGTAGGACGTGGTTGGGTCCATTTTATCCGTGCAGGCCGAATGAATCCGCATACCATCAATCGTAACAATAGAACGATCGGATCCCATTCCATTAAGAAGAATCTCTGAACCAAATGCACCTCTTTGGATGAAATCGATTCGGGTATCTTTTTTCATTTCCTGCTCTATTGTGCCAGCAGGTTGAGTAAGATTAGATTTAAAACGATTTCTTTTTCCCGTCGAAATGGTAACCGTACTTATTTGTTTAATGGTATCTTTTTGCCCATAGCTAAATAAGCTCCACAATAAAAAAAAAGAGAGGGCAATCAACTTTTGCATACAAACAAAATCAGAATTAGCAGCGATAAAGAAATACCACTGCTAATTATTGTTTAAAATAAGTTTAGAATTCTATCTCGAAATAAATAGAACTGGATTCGTTTGTGTCTGTAATTGCTTCTCCTTTTAGAATATCATTATCAGCATTCAATACTTGAAGATTAATTTTCCAATAACCAGTCATCGTTAAGGCAACTTTTCCGGTGTATAAAGCTCCCGAAATATTAGAAGATAAATCTATATTGTTGGGTGAAGAATGATTCCCCATAGAAGGCATACGCGGATCTATTTTAATTAAAAAATTCGGAACTACTTCGTATGTATAACCATCGATTCGTTTATAAAGTTGAGCAGTAATATCATTTAATCCAACAATCGGAGCTACAGGTTTTTCCATCGCCAAGATGTAACGAGTTCCATCTGAACCTTCGAAAACGTTAAGGTTTCTTTTTGGCGCTTGATTAACAGTAATCGCACCAGATACCACACGCGTGGTATTTCCTTGTGTTACATTAACGGCTAAAGTCCAACCTTCCATATTATTAGTCGGCATGGTGAAAATAATCGAACCACGGTACATATTCGGACGATCCACTATTTTCTGAATTTCACCAGTTGGACATCCGTGGGACATGGACATCATATTCATTTCTGGATTTGCGACCAATGAAGCGGTAAGGATATATTTGTTTTCAACGGAATCTTTCACTCGATAGTAAACATCGTTATATCCAGTTTTGAATGTTCCTGTTGGTGTAAATAATTCAACGATTAAACTATTTTGTGAAAAGGTTGTAACTGGAGACAATCCTGTCAATTCATTATTTGCAACGGTTTCTTTAATCGTTTCAATGGTTTCTTTTTTGCAAGACACAAGAGTTGTAGCTACAACTAAAGTAGCCACGAAGTATAAAAATTTCATGATTGATGTATTAATGTAAAACTTATTTAAATGGGATTTTTTTATTTAACCCAATAAACAAGGAGGAACATCAATTGAAGTAATGTATTGTGATTGCATTTCCGAATAATGGAAATAATCAGGAGTAGTTATTTTGATAATTGATTCTGTTGAAACTACAGGACGAGTGGGTATAAGCGCAGGTATAGCTAAAAGATTTTGAAACTTCACCTCACTTTTTTGCTCGTCATCCGTTGTTTGAGCAAGTTCTTTGTTTAAGTGACATTTTCCGTTACATTGTAATTGTGGTTTTTCTCTATTTTCACACAATTCGTTCACGATATAATCATAATGAACCACATATTCCAGCAAGGGAATGATAGGTCTTAAGGCCATGAAAAGAAGCACTATGATTAAAAAATGTTTCACAATACAAAAGTAAACAACTTTATTCAGAATGAAAGCATCAATAAACGATCATTAAATTGTATTTAATAAAAAAGGCCGAGCTTGCTTATACTCGACCTTCTGTTTTTTTTAGAATAGGATATTTTATTTCCAGCCTCCCCCAAGTGCTCTGTATAAACTAACTTGTGACTTAAGTTCTGTTAATTGGTCATTTACTTGTGAAAATTGTGCTGCGATTAGTAATTGTTCTGAAGTTAAAACATCAGTGTAGTTGGTATTACTAGAGTATTCTAATAATGCCATTCTAAATTCCACTGCTTTTTCTAAGGCTTCAACTTGTAAACGTCTAGCTTCTTTTTTCTCTTGAACGACTTCGTATGCATATAAAGCGTTGGTGACTTCTTGACCAGCAACTAACATTGCTTTTTCGAAATTATTCAAAGCTTGTTGTTGTGCAATAATTGCATTTCTGTAATTTGTTTTTAAAACTCCTCTTTGGAAAATAGGTTGTGTGATTCCGGCAATTAATTGACCGAAAAATGCGTTGCTGTCAAAAAGTGCACGTGTTGTTAACGCTGAAATTCCACCAGTTCCAGATGTTAAAGTTAAGGAAGGGTAGAAGGAAGTTCTTGCAACATTTGTTTGTTCAAATGCTCTTCTAAAATCCCATTCAGCAGCTTCGACATCAGGACGATTCGCTAATAATTGCGCTGGAACACCTGTAAGAAGTTCTGTTGGTAATTTTGCAGCATCAAATGAGGAACGTTCTATCTTTTGAAAAGATTGCGCTAATAATACGCATAACGCATTTTCGATTTCTCTAATCGCTTGTTTTATTTCGGGTACAGTAACTTGCGCCGCATATAAGTTTGCTTCAGCTTGTACAACATCCGCACCAGTAACGGCACCAGCATCCATTAATGCTTGTAAAGCCTCAACAGAACGAGCACGGATTTTAATAGTTGACTCTGTTATTTCTAATTGTTTGTCCAAAGACATTAATGTATAATACATGTCCGCAACAGTGGCAACAAGAGAAGTTTGTAATGCTCTTTTATTTGCTTCACTGCTCATGAAGTTGGCGTATGCACTTCTTTTAGCGGCTGTCATTTTACCCCAAACTTCTATTTCCCAATTGGTGTTAAATCCTAATGAAACAACCGTTGTTTTAAGATTGATATTTACGTTAGAAGGAAAGTTTAACGAGTTTTTTGAAGTGAAATTCTGTGTAATTGTTGGAGCAAAGTTTAAAGAAGGTAAAAAAGCTAATTTACTTTGCTTTAATAAATTTTCTGACGCACCGATAGATAAGACCGCATTTTGGAAATCGTAATTATTAGCCAATGCCTTTTCAATTAAACCTTGTAATAAAGGATCTGAAAAATAAGTCGACCATTTTATATCCGCAATGGTTGTGGAATCTGTTGTCTGATGATCGCGGTATAAGTTTTCTGTTTTCTCCGTGGCTATTTCAGGAGAAGAATATTTTTTAGTAACCAAACCACACGAACTAATCAATGTGGCTGTTACTAAAACAATAATATATTTTGATTTATTAAGAATCATGTCTTTTTGTTTAACGAACTTAATTTTGTGGATACGATTTCTTAGAAACCTTTTCTTGTAATTTTTGGAAAATAACAAACAATGTAGGTATGATAAATACACCAATTAATGTTCCAATAAGCATTCCACCTACGGCACCAGTACCAATTGATCGGTTTCCAATAGCTCCAGCACCTGAAGATAACATCAACGGAACTAGACCTAGGATGAATGCAAACGAAGTCATCAAGATTGGTCTGAAACGCGCAACAGCACCTTCAATTGCAGCTTGAACAATTGATAAACCATGCCTTCTTCGTTCTGCCGAATATTCTACAATTAAGATGGCATTTTTGGCCAGTAGTCCAATTAACATTATCAGTGTAATCTGAATATAAATGTTATTACTTATTTCAAAAATGTTTGCGAAAATAAATACTCCAGCAAGTCCTACAGGTAAGGATAAAAGTACTGCGAACGGAAGTAAATAACTTTCGTATTGAGCGGCAAGTAAGAAGTAAACGAATATTAAACATAACATGAAAATGTAAATCGTTTGTCCTCCAGCAGACATCTCTTCTCTTGTCATTCCTGAGAATTCGTATCCATATCCAACAGGAAGTGTTTCCTTGGCTACTTCTTCGATTGCTTTAATGGCATCACCGGATGCGAAACCTTCCGCAGGCGCTCCTGTAATTTGAATGGCTGTAAACAAGTTAAAACGACTGATTACCTGTGGACCAAATACTTTTTCCAAAGTTATGAATTGAGTGATAGGTGCCATTTCTCCATTTTTATTACGAACCATAATCTTATTTAGAGATTGTTCATCCGTTCTAAATTCGGAATCAGCTTGATACATTACGCGATATTGTTTACCAAATTTATTAAAATTGGAAGCGTAAACTCCTCCGTAATAACCTTGTAAAGTACTTAATATGTCACTTACGCTTAATCCTGCTTTTTTGATAGAAGCGACATTTAAGTCTATTCTATATTGCGGGAAATTCGGTGAGAACGATGTTGAAGCATATAATATCTCTGGTCGTTGATTTAATTTTGCTAAAAATTGATCTTTCACATCATTAAACTTCTCAAGTGTTCCTCCTGATTGATCTTGTAATTGTAAATCAAAACCACTAGAAAAACCAAAACCACGAATGGTAGGAGGGGAGAAGAAAATGATTTTTGCATCTTTTATCCCTGCTGTTCTACCAAATGCTTGACCTACAAGTGCAGTTACCTCTTGGTGTTTTTCTGGTCTTTCAGCCCAAGGTTTTAAACGAAGGAAAATCATTCCATAATTAGAACCAGCTCCCGAGATTAAGGATCTACCTGATATAACTAAAACATTATTTACCTCAGGAATTTTACTTACTTCAGCTTCAATTTTTGCAAGGATTTCATCTGTTTTCTCTAATGATGTTCCTGGAGGTAATGAAATATCTGAGGTGATTGATCCAGTGTCTTCATTCGGAACAAATGATTTAGGAGTGATGTTCATTAAATAAACGAAAACGCCAACAAACACTGCGATAATTAGTAATGCTACCGCTTTTCGTTTAATTAAGAATTCAACACCTTTTTTGTATTTACTTGTTGTAACGTCAAAGGCAGTATTGAAAGCCCCATAAAAGCGTTGCATTACGTTTTTCTTTTTCTCACCATCATTGTGATGTGGGCGAAGTAAAATGGCACATAATGCTGGAGATAGTGTTAATGCGTTTACTGCTGATAGTACAATTGCAATCGCAAGAGTTAAACCAAATTGTTTATAGAATACACCAGCAGATCCGCTAATGAAACTTACCGGAATAAACACGGCAGACATGACCAAAGTGATTGAAATGATGGCTCCAGAAATCTCACTCATTGCTGATTTTGTTGCAACTTTTGGATCTTGTTCGCCTTGTTCCATTTTTGCGTGGACGGCTTCTACAACCACAATTGCATCATCGACCACAATACCAACTGCCAGAATTAAGGCAAATAATGTTAATAGGTTTATTGTAAATCCAAAAAGGCTAAGAAAAAAGAAGGTTCCGATAATTGCAACAGGAACGGAAATTGCAGGGATTAATGTAGATCGCCAATCTTGTAGGAAAAGGAATACTACGATAAATACTAGGATGAATGCTTCGATTAAAGTCGATATTACTTTAGCAATTGAGGCTTCCAAAAATTCATTGGCGTTAACCATCGAAATGTATTTCATTCCACTTGGGAATAAAGCTTCTGATTCCTCCATAACAGCCAAACATCCTTCGATTACCTCTTGAGCGTTTGATCCTGCAGTTTGGGAAATTGCAAACCCGATTGATGGATAACCGTTAGTTTTCGAATTTCCGGCATAGGATTGTGATCCTAATTCAATTCGAGCGATATCTTTTAAATAGAGTATTTGACCATCTTCTGTTGCGCGAACAATGATGTCTTCAAATTCTGTTTCTTCTTGTAATCTTCCTTTGTACTTTAATGTATACTGGAAACTTTGTTTTCCACTTTCTCCTAATTGTCCTGGAGCTGCTTCAATGTTCTGTTCAGCTAAAATAGCGGTGATATCGTTGGGAACTAATCCGTAGGTTGCCATTACATCTGGTTTTAACCAAATGCGCATTGCATAATCTTTTTGTCCAAAAATCATTGCTTCACCTACACCGTTTACACGCTTCATTTTCGGAAGGATGTTGATGTTGGCGTAGTTTTGAATAAATGTTTGGTCAAATGCAGGATTTTCGGAGTATAATGATAGGATTAATACATTATCAGATTGTCTTTTGGCTGTTGTAACTCCGGCTTTTGTTACCTCTTGAGGTAAAAGTGGTGTTGCACGCGAAACTCTGTTTTGTACGTTTACCGCAGCTAAATCAGCATTAGTTCCTAATTTAAAATAGACGGTAATGGCTGCAGCTCCATCATTGGATGAAGTGGAAGTCATGTAAGTCATATCTTCAACACCATTAATTTGTTCTTCCAAAGGAATTACAACGGAGTTCATAACAACCTCGGCACTGGCACCTTGGTAGCTGGCACTTACAGAAACTGTAGGTGGTGCAATTTCAGGATATTGAGAAACTGGTAAGGTAACCAAACCTAGTAATCCCAATATGACGATTATCACAGAAATAACCGTAGATAGTACGGGTCTTTCAATAAATTTTTCAAACATAATTTTTCTTAATTAGGTATTGGTTATTTGTTTGTTTCCAATTGTGTTATCTTAGGTACAATTACAGTTCCTTCAGTTAGAATACCAATTCCTTCAACGATTAATTTGTCTCCTACATTTAATCCTGAATCAACTACAAAATATTGTCCACCTGGAATTGCTCGTATTTCAATAGGAACACCTACAACAACATTACCTTCTCCTACTATGAATGCTAATCGTTTATTTTGCATTTCTGCTGTAGCACTTTGAGGGATGATGATTACATCTTCAACATATGTTGGTATCTGAACTTTTGCGCTACTTCCAGAGCGTAATAGTCGTTGTGGATTTGGAAATTGTGCTTTAACATTGAAAGCTCCTGTTTGTGTGTTTATTTGACCAGAAAAGCTTTCTATTTTCCCTTTCTCGTTATAGATTTTGTTGTTCGATAAAACCAAACTTACAGGTGGAAATTTATTGATTTTCTCTTGAAATGTTTTTCCTTCCACGCTTTCCATTATCTCTAGTTGTTGTTTTTCATTAACCGAAAAATAAGCGAGTACACTATTGATGTCTGAAACTCTAGTTAATGGTGTTTGTGTAGCGGTACTTACATAACTTCCAATTTTGAAAGGAATGCTTCCTACAACTCCGTCAAACGGACTTTTAATAACGGTATATCCAACATTTGTTTGAGCGTTGGCCATTTGTGCACGTACTTGAGCTAAATTTGCTTGTGCAGCTTGTAGATTTAATTCCGCATTTTCTAATTCAAAAGCAGATACTATTTTTTTCTCTACTAATGGACGCGTTTTTGTAACTTGTAGTTGAGCTGATGAAACCGCAGAAACCGCAGATGCTAATGCCGCTTTTAAACGCTCAACATCTTGGGCATATTGTGGATTACTTATTGTAAAAAGGATTTGATTTTTCTTTACTTCCTGCCCTTCATCTACGTGGATTTGTTCAATGTATCCATCAATTTTTGCGCGTATGTCAATATCTTGAATACCACTAAGTGTTGCAGGATACTCTGCTATAAGGGTAGCGTTTTCCTTTTTTAATTCAATCACATTATAAGGTTGCGGTTCTTTTGCAGGCCCATTTTGAGCTTTGTTTCCTGTGCAGCTCGTGATTAGTAATAACGCTACTGTTAGTGCAAGGATGGTTTTTGATGAGTTAAACAACATAAATTTGTTAATTAAATAATAATGTAAGTGCGATTTGTTTTCGTTGCAGCAATAGAATTTTGTATTCTTTTTCATTGAGATCAAATACATCTCTATAAATGGGCTGCATTAAGATGGGTTGTGCTATTAATGCAAAGACGTTCATTATAAACACAACGGGGTGATACTGTTTGATAGTCCCTTTTTCCATTTCCAACTCAATTTCTTTAATAAAAACATGTGAAGCTGCAAAAGAGGAGGGCTGCACAATAGTGTCCAAGTCATTTTTGATTTTCACAGTTTCTTGGATATTAAACACTTCTAAGAAAGGATAAGTGTCACGAAATTGAATTAGAAAATCAAGAAGATCTTCTATTTTCTGTTTAAAGGATACTTCTTTAGTGTAAATAGTAGCCAAAGAATTTTTCATTTCAGTGATTAACTCAGTATAAGCAATCTTAAATAATTCATACTTTGATCCGAAATAGTAATTTATTAGTGTTCGCTTTACGCCGGCATAATCTGCTATTTCTTGCGTTGATGCCGTTAAAACACCTTTGCTAAAGAATAATTCTTTTGCTTTTTGTTTTAAGATGATATCAGTTATACAATTCGTGTGCGACATGAATTTTGACAATTGTGTCAACAAAGATAGTTAATCTAAACTGAATATAAATAAGACAAATTTGAATTTTTCGTTAAAAAAAGTTCTTTTTTTGTTGTGTTGCAACGGTTAAGCTGCTGTCTTATATAGTTGTCGGTGATAAAATGAAATGCGATTACGAAGCATTTCTGCGTTTAAAAAATCTCCTTTTTTAATGAAAGCTAATTTTAAAACTTTTAACTCTTCCACTTTTAATCTGATTTCTAATGTTGTCATTTTATCTCATTTTTATTAGGACAAAATTACCAGAGTTGAACGTAATCAATTTACGATGTACTTGTTTTAAAAAATAAAACCCCATGAAAAATACATTTCATGGGGTAGAGTGTTATTGTTTTTAGAACAATTTTATTTGATGTATCGGAAATCTTGTCCGTTTTCTAGTTTCAGTAATGTTTGATACATTAATTTGACACAATTTTCTACGTCTTCTTTACGGCAAGTTTCTACTGTTGTGTGCATATAACGTAAAGGCAATGATATTAAGGCTGACGGAACTCCCTCAGCAGAATACGCAAAAGCGTCGGTATCTGTACCTGTTGATCTTGATGCTGCAGCTCTTTGGAATGGGATTTCGTTTTCTTCTGCAGTTTTGATGATTAAATTCAAAAAATTATTTTGAACCGCAGGTCCGTATGTGAGTACAGGTCCACTTCCTGATTTGAAGTCACCATTTTCTATTTTATCGATCATTGGCGTATTTGTATCGTGGCAAACGTCTGTACAAATAGCGATATCTGGTTTTATTCTGCGTGAAATCATTTCTGCACCACGCAAGCCGATTTCCTCTTGAACGGCATTGACAATGTATAATCCGAATGGTAATTTTACATTATTTTCTTTTAATAGACGGGCTACTTCAGCAATAATAAATCCACCAATTCGGTTATCTAATGCGCGACCAACGTAACGGTTTTCGTTCATTACCATAAATTCATCTTCGAAAGTAACTACACATCCAACATGAATTCCCATTGCTTCCACTTCTTCTTTTGTAGAACAAGCAACGTCAACGAAAATATTTTTTAAGCTTGGAGCTTCATCTTTTGTGTGGCGCGTGTGAATTGCGGGCCATCCAAATACACCTTTAACAATTCCTTTTGGTGTGTGGATGTTAACTCTTTTTGATGGAGCAATCATGTGGTCAGATCCTCCGTTTCTTTTGAGGTAGATGAATCCATCACTTGTAATATAGTGGACAAACCATGCAATTTCGTCAGCATGAGCTTCAATCACTACTTTAAAACTAGCTTCTGGGTTGATGATTCCTACGACCGTTCCGTAGTTATCTGAAAAATATTTGTCGATTGAAGGGCTTAAATAATCCAACCATAATTTTTGACCTTCCCATTCAAATCCGGTTGGACTTGCGTTATTTAAGTATTTGGTAAGAAACGCTAATGCGTCCTGTGAAACTGAGTATTCCATGCGATTTGTATTTTAAACAAATTTAATGAAACTATCGCATCAAAGTGACGTTTCCTTTTTGGATATTCGTTAAACCTCCATAACAATCTACTTTTAGATAGTAATCATAAACATCGGGTTCAAGGAGTCTGCCTTTGTGTGTTCCGTCCCATCCTTCTGAGCGTGAGATGGTTTCGAATACCATTGTACCCCATCGGTCAAAGATTCTGAATTCAATCCGTTCCACTATTTGTCCATAAACGTATAAGATGTCATTTTCTCCGTCACCATTTGGGGTAAAGATATTTGGGACAAAAACAAAAGGCTCTTCACAAGTTGCGGGATAAGATTTTACCCAAACGGTGTCAGCTTTGGTGCATATTTCATCGCTTATGGTCACTGTGTAAAGTGTTGTTTGGTCAACGATTGCTTCTGTTTGATTAGCCGATGGATTTTTAATCTGAAAGGAAGGTGTCCATTGATAGTTTAGGTTAGATGGTTGTGCTTGTAGGTTTACTGTTCCACCAGTGTAAATAACAGATGGATTTGCGGTTGCGTGAACGGAATCTTGATGAAGTAGGCTGACTTGAATATAGATTGAATCACGTACTTGACATCCTAAATTATTAGCAGCGTCAACAAAGAGCCATTGACTTTGATTCGGTTGGGTTAATATACTGTTTGTTCCTTGTCCTTGAATAATATCGCTATTTGGATTCCAAGTGTATTGAAATACAATATTTGGATTGGTGGATCGTGCGTTTATCGTTGTTCTTTCCCCTAGACATAGGAGTGTGTTACCTTGTAATTCTAAGCTCGAACCAATGAAAATAACTTGAATACTGTCGGTGTTCTCGCAGGCTTCGTTACTCACTCGGACATAATAGGTTGTTGTTTCCTCCGGTGTTACGGTTAATTCACCTGTATTATTAGTAGCTATAATTGTTGTGAAAGAATGATCAGTACTCCATTCGTAGAGGACGTTTGCTACGGATGCTGTTGCTAGGAGATTTAATTCTGTGGGAGCACATAAAAATTGATCCGCTGTTGATGAAATGGTAAACGGTTGAGCGACGGTTATTTGAATCATTGCGCTATCCGTTAATTGACAAATACTATCTGTTACATATAGCCAAACATTGTAAGTTCCTGGTGTGTCGTACGTTCTTGTTGGGTTAAATTCAATACTCGTTGTATCTCCGTTTCCAAAATTCCATAAATAGCGATCCGATCCGGACGAGAAATTCTCAAACGTTACGGTAAAAGGTGCACACCCAAGTGTTTGATCTGTGGTAAATTCTGCATTTGGTATCAAATTGAAATCAAATTTAAACAGCAAGGTATTGCAATTACTCGACAAGTTATAATTCGAATAAGCTCCTGGGGTTGTTGGAAAATCACTCACTCCTGGGCAACCTCCACAAGCTGCTTGATAGACGACTCCATTTTTGTCAAAGCGGGAAGTTCCACCATCTACATGTTCACGAGCAATATTACCACCAAGGTAGGAGCCGTATAGTAATTGATTGAATTCTCTGTGAAGAACCATTAGATAAAAATCAAATCCATTTGGAGGTGTGCTTTGAAATGCATCTGCCGTTACAGGCATGTTGTTCATCGGTGTGTTTTGTAAAATATTTGCACCCCAACCTGAAACATACATGTTTCCACAAATATCAACTAAAAATGCGGAAGGAGAAATGTTAATGGATGTACTTCCGTTTCCAAATACGGTTGAATTTTCAATGCGAGTTAGTGAGTCGTTTAATTTTGCAATAAATTGGCTACTATTTGGATTGGAAAAAGTTGAGTTGATTATTGGGAATGCTCCACCATCTGATTGACCTAGTACAAAGACATTGTCATTTCGATTAATTTCAACAAAAAACACTTGATCCAGATTGGTTGTTCCTAAATAGGTTCCTGCTAAAACTTGCTGTCCTGTTGTGTTGAATTTAACGATAATTCCATCTGCTTTTCCTCCTGCGTAGTTGGGTTGATATCCGTCGGTTGTGAAAGGGAAATCGATTGAGCTTGTACCACCACCAATTACAATGTTGTAAGTTGAATCAACTTTTACACTATAAAGCGCATCATTATTGGTTCCTCCAAGATAGGTAGACCAGCGTAATTGAGACAAATCACTCGATAAACGAAAGACAACACCGTCTTGATTTCCTGCTAACGTGGGTTGGACGGCATTCATAGTTGGAAAATTGGTTGATCGGGTACAACTGGCAACTATGCAATCGCCATTTTGGTCAATCATAATTTCACCTCTAAATTGGTCACCATAATTTCTTGTTAATGAGTCATAGCTGGCTGGTGAGGCATAAATTCCCGATGTTGTTTTGTAATTGACACCATCGTTTTCAGTACCTCCAATATAGGTTGAGCCAAGTAAATTATGACCATTAGCCGAAAGTTTAGACACATACAAATCCGTTCCGTTATTGGTGAAATACACACCATTTTGATTATAATTGGCCCCAGGAGTTCCACCGGCATGATTACTTTGAAACGCATTTACGGTAGGAAAGTCAAGACTTGATGTGGCGCCAAATAAATAGAGTTCATTTGCTTGATTGACAATTAAACTATGAACGGTTTCTGTTCCTGTAGTGTTATTTCCACCTCCAAGAAAAGTCGTCCAAAGCATCCGTGTGCCGTCAGGAGAAAATTTTGAAATGAAAACGTCTGTTATTCCTGTTGCGGCACTACTTACACCCGTGAAGTTAGATTGCGTGTCATACGCATTGGGGTCAGGGGTTGGGTATGCATTTCCATAAACAACTCCGCCAGAATATGCATTTCCATCATAATCATAGGTCGCAGTCATTCCAAAATTATCGGTCACAGATCCAGAATATGTGGCAAAGATTAAATCAGGGTCAATAATCAAGTCGATATTTGGATCATACTGACCAATTGAATAGCCTAAAACATTGTCTTTTAAAATGAATTTTGAAGCTATTGTAATGATATTTCCGTTGGATATTTGATAGACCTTTGGTGCTTTTTCGACTACTTCACCAAGTGGAAAAGTCATCAATAAGTCTCCATTTTTTTTCAATGAAGCTTTTTCTATTCCTTTTAATTCAAATTGAATTTGTTTCGGATTTCCACCCGGATGAACAATAAATTCGTACTTTAAGGCATCTTCTTCCGCTATTAATTTCCAGTCAATATTGTCGTAAATGTTTAGTAGTGATCCTTCTGCGTAACTTTTTACATCGCTAACCCATTTGGTTTGGTCGTTGCCAATAAAATAATTGTAATAATAGTCAGCCGGTAGATTTGTGGTCCGTTGAGGGGCAGGATTAGGATTTTTTAACTCCATTGAAATTAAATATCCAAATGGTTTTTCATTGCCTTTATGTTGTTTTTCAAAATGCGCATGATGCTCTTGTTGCGTAAAATGAAAAGCCAATCGATGATTTTCTATCCATAATCGACCGCCATTTATTTTCGACTGAAAAACAACTTGAGCTGGCCATTGACCTTTGTTTTCAGTTAATCCGTGACTCGAATTATAATGATACGTCATTTCTTGAGCA
>JAZQRM010000039.1:0-19596 GCA_045629585.1 Taishania sp.
CAATGCTTTAAACTCCATGCTCTTTGCATGTGGTTTCCAATCCGCTTTCGAAAAATCAACTCTTGCTAAAGTTTTGATTGTTCCCGCTCCTTCAATCTGTAATTCTTGCGCTAAAAATGCTGCTATATTCATCTTTTTCTAGTTTTTAAATCTTCAACCTGTAATTTGCAACTTGCAATCTGTAACCTCCAATTTGTAACTACTTCCCGATACAATATCTAAAATTCCTTTATTCTAAAGGCTTTAGTGGAGTATAAGGTGTACAAAAGGTGTACGTTATTTTTGTTTTTTTCATTATTTTGACCAATTTATTTTTTTAATTATTAAGCTTTTTGAACAGGTAGTTATTCTAAATAATTTTAAATTCAAGTTATAAATGCAACTTTATGGGTAACCATCAATTGTCCCATTACCAAATATAGGCTTTTCGTTTACCTTGTTTTCAATATTCATTATTCGTTGGTTCAAGTAGTATGATAATTTAGAATTATTCGGGATATTTACTTATAAAGCTATTTATTTTTTTAGAGAAGTAGTAATTTTTTCACCGATTTAGACAGGCTCATTTTAGTTTTTGTGCTCATAGATCTCAAAAGCTGAATAGGGTTGAAGTTTGGTTTTTCCTAAATTTTCTGGGTCTAAATTTCACTTTGTTGTCTAATATTACATCGGTCTTTTTCCTTGTGTTTATTTTTTTAAGAGATATCTTTATTTATTGATTTGTCTTTTTTGTTGATTTAATTGTTTTGATTCGAGGTTTTTATTAAAAAATGTTAATTTTGCGCTCGAAATTACTTACAAAATACTTGGTTACTGGTTGATATAATTGAACTCTTTTGAATTACAACTACTTATATAATGGATTCTTTACGACACTCTTTGTATTATTGAGTGGTTCGTTGGGTGCTCAAAGTAATTTAAGTAGTAGACGGATTGATGAGTCTAAAATTATCGCAAAACTAAATTCTTTTTCTCAGCTGGATGCGGTACAAAATGCAATTGATTCTATCGATCAGCTTTCTCTTCAAACAACATTTTTTGAGACATTAAAGAAAGAAACTCACGGTTTTGTTCAAATGGGCTATTCTTATGGGTTGAACACCATCTTTAGAGACTCTAGTAAAACGATTGGTTCTATATACACGGTTAGTGGGAGTGGCAATACGCAGTTCTTCAAATTACCTGTAAAAATATCCTTCAACTATAATTCGTTAAAAGTTCCCTTAGGGACCAATAACTATTTCAGAATTAGTTACGACAAAGAGAAGTTGATGCGGAATAAAAATCAACTACTAAATCAACAACTCGATCAGCTTAAATCAGTTGAAAAGAAGCTATTGGATCAGAAAGGTGATCTTTCTGAACTACAAAGTTATCTAGAGGTTTATCTCGTTTCTTTGAAAGAAAAGTATGAACAGGAAATTCGATCAGCAGCAACTCGTGAGCTGAACAAGAGAAAAGATAAGATTGAAGGTCAGTTAGACTCTTTAAAGCAAAGAGTTCAAGATCGACTACCCGATACCTTGGGACCGCCTTTTCACTTTAAAGACTCTTTAAATATACCAGACTCCTTAGAACTACAAAATAGATTTAATCCTAAAATTGAACGAGCAAGGTTAGCTAAAGAGCGTGTCGAAGGGTATTACAATAAACTCTTGGCGATTCGAGAGAAAAGTGAAAAACTACTGAATGAGATTCAACAAAGAAAAGAGCAGTTGACCAATGCTCGAAATTCCCTTAAAACAAAACAGTTTAATATTAAGGACCCGAGTGGTGTCAAAAAAGTAGATTGGATGTCTGCCATTAAAAAAGTGGATATTGGATTGACGTATCCATCAACAACGGGACTTTCTAATCAATCAACAGCTGTGAAAGGAATAGGAAGTGAATGGCAGTTTAATCAGTTCTATTTAGCATTTTCTTCTGGTTTGACACTTAACAATGTTATGTTAAGCACTAATCAATTGGACAATGAATTGATATACAATCAAAATGTTTTTAATCAATTTGATTTTCATAGAGTTGCACAAAATGGAATTTTGACGACATTAAAAACAGGGTGGGGAACACCATCAAGTACTCACGTTTTTGTAGGGATGAATCATCTTACTAATACACGTTTACCCCAAACAGAACAATCGGTTAATGCTCCAAGTATATCGTTAGAATTAGATATTCGTTATGTACCGACTTTTATGAAAGGAGCTGTTTTAGATTTGGTATACGGAAAGACCTCCATTAATAGAGCACGTGACACCTCCGATATTTCAATGTTTAATTCCTTGTTTTCGAATTATAAATCCAATAGCTATTTAGCCAAATACACACAGACAGTAGCAAAATTGAAATCGACATTTTCTTTTTCGTTTAGACAAATCGATCATGGAGTAAATACCAATTTGTATGGATTGTTACAACCTGGAAGTCGTAGATTACAATTTGAAAGTAAACATAATATACGTTCATTTTTTAAACTAGCTACGACTTATAAATTAGAAGAATCATTAGGGACAGCAAATCAAATACGCTTGAATACTGTTGGAGGAAATGTAAGCGGTTCGGTGACGGAGTATATTTCATATCATGTAAATGCTCATTATGTGAATAGTCAAATCACGAGTGCTTCGCAAATGAAAGAAGGAAATAATTATTTGATAGGAGCGGGGGTACAAGCGTATCAGACTTGGGGAAATAAAAGGGGTGTTCTAGGAATAACGTATACGGATTTCTTATTAGCAGATTCGAGTCAATTAACTCGTTTTACACAGTTTGGATTTCAGAGCTCATTAGAATCAGCAAAATGGATGGTAAGTATAGGTGTAGATCATTTTTACCAGCAAAGTGAGATTGACCCGAGTAGAACAACTGTTTGTCATGTCGGAGTTAAAATAAAGGAAAAAAAGTGGGTGTTAGATATGGTTGCGAAATATGCCGTTGGTAAGCCGCAGTCTAGTTTAGGTGGTCACGTAGAATTGAAGTGGGAGGTTTTACGTTTTATGGAACTTAACATGCGAGCAGAGCGATTGGTGTTAGGTAACTTCTATCGTAACTACTACCGTTCTTATTATAACCAGTTTCCTTATTTATTAAGTATATCAACAAAATTTAAACTATAGATGAAGCAGTTAATTTTAGCATTGTTCATTAATTTCTGTGCACACTCTACGCTTTTTGCACAAGAATTAATTTCACTAATTACCCCTCATGACAGGGATACAATTGAGACTTTCTATCCGGTCTTATCATGGAATTATGTCAATATTGGTCAATATCGTGATCAGGAGCGATATGTTTTAACGTTAGTAGAAATTCAAGAAGATCAAAGTGCAAATGCAGCCGTTCAAGTGAATCACCCAATTATCCGAATTGATGGTATTCAAGGTTTTCAATTTATGTACCCATTTGATGCTCCTGCATTAAAAATCAATCAACGCTATGGATGGAGAATTCAACGCTCACTAAATGGTGTTATTGTCAATGAGTCAGAAGCGTGGGAGTTTATTATCTATAAGGAAGTAAAAGTTCCAAATAAGTATGTTAAGCTGTCGTTGAGTAATCAAAATGCAGTTCATGTTGTTAAAGAGGAAGGTTTTTATTTTGAAGTTCAATCAAAGTATGGAAATGCTAATTTACGAATACATGTGGAGAATGAAAAAGGGGCAACTGTAACTCATCGTATGGGAACAGATGAAAAACAATTAAATGAATATGAGTTAACTGCTACAGCAGAAAATTACTACTATTTGAAAACACGTGATTTATCTCCAGGTATTTATAAAGTTATTGCAAAAGACGGTAAAGGAAATCAATATTCATCCAAATTTAAAGTGAACTAAGCTTAATAATTATGAAAAGTATAGATAAAGGTATGTCAAGTAGTGTGATCGTTTTAAGCGTTCTACTATTTATACAAAGTGTTTTCCCTTATTATTTATTCGCTTCTTTTGAATTTCGACCTGGGCAATTTTTAGCTTCAGGAGGTAGAAATCTTATAACTGAACAGACTTTCCCTATTCAATCGGTCTTAGATAATGAGAATAGATTAGAAGAGATCGATTGGCTCGATTTAGAACAGAATTCAATTAATGAAACGAAAGAACAATCAGTGATTAAGTTGATGATTCCAGGAGGACCTGATCAGCCAGAGGTACAAAGTTTCACCCCTATGGGTACAGATGGTATGGTTGACCCATTCTCTGGTGATTTTTCTTATAATATTCCTTTAATGGACATTGATGGCTATCCAATAAACATTGGATACAACGCTGGTGTTGGAATGGATCAAGAGGCAACGTGGGTTGGACTAGGTTGGAACCTGAATCCAGGTGTGATTAATCGTTCTATGCGTGGTATACCGGATGATTTTAATGGTACAGATCAAATGAAGGAGGAGAAAAATCAGAAGATTAATAAAAGTGTAACTGTTAATGTTGGCGCAGATGTTGAACTTTTTGCATTTGACGTGGCAGGGAATAAAACTAAGGTTGCAGAAGATAAAAATCTAAGTTTTTCTTTGAGTGGTTCGTTAGGGGTTAGTTATAGTAATTATAACGGATATAATGCAGATCTATCATTTGGTCCCTCTTTTAGTATAGGAAAAGATGTTGGATTAGATGTTGGATTACAGTTTTCTAGTTCCACTCAAGGTGGTGCATCTATAGGTGGTAATGTAGGATTAAAAGCCAAAGATGAAACTACTACAACAAAGTTATCTATAGGAAGTAGTGTTAACTCTAGACAAGGGTTACAGCAATTGTCAATTAATCTTAGTCAAAGTAAAAATGTAACAAGCACAAGAACTAAAAATGGTGTAAAGTCTTCTGTTAAAGGAGCGGTTGGTGGATCAATAGGTTCAAGTTTTACATTTGGGATGAGCACGCATACTCCTCAATTACGTTATGAGACAAAATCAAAAGCCTTCACAGCTCGTTTTAAAATTGGCTCTGATGCTGTGGGTACAGATATTTCCATGACTTTTAGCGGTAGCTTTTACGAATCTTACTTAAAAGAAAAATCAATAAGTCGTAACGCTTATGGATATCGTCATTTAGGCTTAGGACAAAACGACATTAGAGGGCAATTGGATTTTAATAGAGAGAATGATGGTTCCTTTACGATAAATACTCCAGCAATTGCTTTAACTCATTTGACATATGATATTTTTTCTATTTCAGGTCATGGTGTTGGTGGAAGCTATCGAATGGATCGCTCTGAAATCGGGCACACTTTTGATCCTTTAGTCTACAATTCTTCTAATTCAACATCAGTAGGTGCAGAGGCAAATTTAGGTGCAACTGCAAAGGGAGGAGTAGATGTTTCAACAACATTTACAAATTCTTATTCTTCGGGATGGATTAGTAATAATCAAGCCGCTACAATTTTAAGGTATAATACATCCTTACCAAAATTTAGGGATGCAAGTGAGTTATCCTATGACCGTTCAGATTTAGAATTCGAAAATATTGGTGGAGATAAAGCCGTTTATCTAGCTCTACGATCAGTTGGAGCGTTATCTAATTCGTTAAATGATGGAAGAGGTTATTCCAAGAGTTTGTCTTCAGCCTCGAAAAGTTCTTATTTCCAAACGAATCAGGTTTTAACCCCTTACACGATTGGGGAGTTGAAGAATAATGTCGGTTATGGTAGTAATCGCGAGTTACAACATGTTCAATGTATTGCGGGAATTGATCACCATATTGGTGCTTTCACAGTGACGAAAACGGATGGAATGCGCTATTATTATGGTTTACCAGCAGTTTCTATTGAGCAAGAAAACGTCAGTTTTGCTGTAGGTAAAACCTATGATCATAGTAGCGTAAGTACACCTAACGCACAAACAGGCCTAATTCAATATGGCGGTACCGATGCGACATTAATTAATAGGAAAGGGATTGATAATTATTTTAGTAAACAAATTACCCCCAAATACATACATTCCTATTTGTTAACCAGCGTGTTGAGTCCTAATTATGTAGATAGTGATAATATTCCTGGACCTTCAAAGGGCGATAAAGGGGATTACATTTTATTCGATTATGCAAAACTTGAAAATTATAAATGGAGAAATCCTGTTGAACAAGATACTGCTTTTTATGATGCTGGTTTAAATACAGATGTAACAGATGATAAAGCGAATTACATATATGGTAAAAAAGATCTCTATTATTTAGAAACGATTACCACTAAGAATCACATTGCAGTTTTTCATAAAAGTGCTCGACATGACGGAGCACCAGTTTTAGGTTCAAATGGAGGGTTACAAGCTGACACGAATCTTTATATGCGTCGATTAAATGCGATTGTGTTATATAGTAGATCGGATTATGAACGTAATCCTAGTACAGCAGTTCCTATTAAATCGGTTCATTTTGCTTATAGTTATCGTTTATGTTCAAATTATCCGGGAAATGTTAATCCTTCAGGGAATGAACGAGGTAATGGTAAATTAACTTTAGACGCCCTATATTTTACTTATGGTCATTCAAAAAAGGGAACCCTTAATAAATATATTTTTGAGTATGGTAATAATCCTACTTATAACCCAAAAAATGTAGATCGTTGGGGAACTTATAAAGAGAATCCTTCAGGAATTACTAATGATATCGTTACTAGTCCGCTTCGTAATTCTGATTTCCCTTATGTAGGGAATGATCGTCGAAGTGCTGATGTATATGCAGGAGCTTGGAATCTTTCTACTATCCATACACCAACAGGAGGAAAAATAGAGGTTATCTATGAAGCTGATGACTATGCTTTTGTTCAGCATAAACGCGCAACACAGATGTTTTTGATATCAGGAGTTGATGGGCAAGATCCGGATGGAAATGGAGTTGTTTCCATAAGTGATAATGGTAGTAGAAATAGAGCTCTGAAATTCGATTTGTTACCCAATACACAAGTCCGTGATTATGTTAAAATTGGTGATATTATCTATTTCAGAGCAGCATTATCCATGGATAAGCATAAAACAAAATTTGATTATGTTCCCGGGTATGCAGAGGTTACTGATGTATGGCAAGATGGCAATCAAGGAGTGATTTCTCTTAAACCAGGTACGTTCCGCGACTCCGGAAATGATCGTTATAATCCAATTTCAATATCAGGAGTACAATTTGCTAGAAATTATTTATCTCGATTGATTCCCCCGACTTCAGGTTCGGGTACGTTACCGGATTTAGGTCCGTTAGAAACGATGAAAGCCATGGCTGCAGCATTTGTTAATCTTAGAGAATTGTTTACTGGTCCTAATCTTCCATTATGGAGGGATGATATTGGATCTAATTTATTATTGAATAAGAGTTGGATACGTTTACAAAATCCGAATTACAAAAAACTGGGCGGTGGACATAGAGTAAAAGAAATACGTATGTATGATAACTGGGATGAAATGGTTCCGAATGGGCAACTTAGTTATTATGGGCAAGAATATATTTACGAAGAGGATGGACGTTCGACGGGTGTTGCAGCTTATGAACCGCAAATTGGTGGAGAAGAAAATGTTTGGAGGACATATGTAGCCAATGACATTTCGATGACTTGGGCACCAGATTCAAGAAATTATTTAGAGACTCCTTTTGGTGAACAAATGTTTCCCAATCCTTCGGTTGGATATGCAAAGGTTACAACAAAAGCAATTTCACATGCAGGGGTGACTAGAACAGCCACAGGGAAAACCGTAAATGAATTTTACACATCTAAAGATTTCCCTACAATAGTGAAGTATACAAAAGTGGACAACAGAGAATATAAAATAAATCAGAATCTTATATTGTTAGCAAGGAATGTGGATCAATTAGCATTGAGTCAAGGATTCGTTATCGAAAACAATGACATGAATGGTAAACCTAAAGCAACCTTTATTTATGGAGAAGGACAAAATGCTTTGTTGTCTTCAGTAGAATATAAATATAAGACTCAACCAATTGTTCAGGACGGAGTGAATGCATTTAAGTTAGTCAATGAAGCTACGGTTATTGAAAAAGATGGTACTGTAAAAAATGTTGTTATTGGGCGTACTTATGAAGCAGTTGCGGATTTTAGAGAATCAGGATCCAATGTTAGTGGTGGTGGTGTAGCTTTCAATTTAAATTTTACTCTTCCTTTTGTTTTAGTACCCATGATTTTAGGGTCAAATATTAGTTGGGGAAATACAGAGCTACGTACTGCATCCTTCACTAAAACAATTGAACGTAAAGGATTATTGTATCAAACTATTGCTATAGATAATCAATCAAGGATTGTAACAGATAATCTAGCCTATGATGCTAATACAGGTGAAGTTTTATTGACGTCAGTGAATAATGCTTATGGAGATACTGTTTACAATTTTACTTATCCTGCACACTGGATTTATGATGGTATGGGACAGGCCTATCGCAATTTAGGTTTTGTAAGTAATCGATCACATCAATTTAGAAATGGATATACGACAACTTTAACGAATTCTCAATTAGTAGAAGGTGATGAAGTTATTTATTCTACTAATTCAGGTTCAAATTTAAGGGGGTGGATAACAGAGGTGTCTAGTCAAGGTATACGTTTGTTAAATAATTCAAATAACCCAGTAGATGATAACGTATTTTATATAAAAGTCATGCGCTCAGGTAGACGTAATTTACAGTCAACTCCTGTTGGAACTTTGACCTTATCCAAGAATCCTTTACAAACACTCCGTGGAAATGTATTTGAAGAAGTTTTGTCTGCTGAGGCTATTCAGTATGACACAGAATGGAAGATGTTTTGTAATTGTGAAGGCGATATCAACTATTCCAATCCGTATAAGTTTGGTTTAAAAGGAAATTGGTTTCCTACAGCGACTTATGTTCATCTAAGTAACCGTACACAGGAATTTGAGAACCAAAATACCAATATACGTAAGGATGGAGTTTACGAATCGTTTAATCCAATGTTCAAATTAGAAAATGGTAAATGGACTTTTGATAAGCGTAATTGGACGTTTACTTCTCAAGTAACAGAGTTTACACCTAATGGGCAACCTATAGAAACTAAAGATGCGTTGAATCGTTATTCATCCTCACAAATGGGGTATAACCAAACACATCAAGTTGCTATGGGAGTTAATGCACAGAAACGTCAAATAGGCGCTACTAATTTTGAAGATTACCTCCATAACCACTGTCCAGACAGATATATCGTTTGGAAAAAAGGTTCTAATGAGATAGGTATAAATGATTTGCAAGAAGGAGTGGCCCATACAGGACGTTATTCTCTTAAAGTTTCTGCGGGAGCATCGGTATTATTTTCTGATACCATTGCTGTAGCCTGTGAAGCAACTCCATTATGCGATTTTTCAGATTTAGTTAGTGGTTCAGGAAATCAAACAATAATAAATATTCCTTTTAATGCTGGTGTACAAATGAGTTATGAAATACAATTTGGTACGCCAACTCCACAATTAGTTGAAAGTAGTACAGGAATGCGTTTGTCCTTTTCTTCATCGTCTGCATTTAAGGTGGTAGTCGAGTTATTGGATGAAAAGGGATGTTTTGAAAATATTGTAATAGAACAATGATGAATAGTAAGTTATTTATAAAGGTGGTTTTTACTCTATGTTTATTTTGGCCTTATTTGGTTCAAGGACAGAGAGGAACTATTGATGTAGCAAATTCTTGTGCTACTTCTTCTAGGATTTGTGGTGATGGAAAGTGGCCTATGAGAGTTAATCTAAGTATACCAGAAAACGTTAAGAGTACATTGGTTTTACCTCAATACCACCATATGATTTGTACAGAAAGCGGTCAGATGCAGTTAACAACTAATATTGCGGGGACTTATATTGTTTATGGACCTTTTTCTCTTACGAGTAACAACTTAGAGCGTTGTGATGCTATTGCTTTAGGTATAGTTAATACTGTCTCATCAGGAGTGTTAACAGGCACTAACGGGAGTATACCTATCACTCATGGAGTAGGGGTATATGTAGTAAGAATAGATGTAGGTTCACGAGTTCAATATCCAACTAATAACCTAGGGAATCTTTTTTATGAGGTTGTAGTAAAAACCTCAAGTTGCAAAGAAGAACCAACAGACGAGTGTCGCGATTGTTTAAAGACATTCTCTCCACAGCCCGGTAAATACATTATATCAGCCTGGGTGAAAGGAGAAAGTAGCAGCATAAATTCTTCTTATACTAATCCATTTATTTCGGTAGGATTTAATGGAGGGGGGCGCACTAGTTTTAATGCAAGCGGAACCATCATTGATGATTGGCAAAAAATTGATGCAATTATTGAAGTTCCATATAGTGCTGTAACCATGCAAATTGAGTTGGGATGCCGAAGTGGAGATTGTTATTTTGACGATTTTAGGTTTTACCCAATTGACGGAAGTATGGTTACCTATACCTACGACCCTATCACGATGCGTCTAGTTGCTCAACTGGATGAACGTAATTATTCAACATTATATGAATATGATGAAGAAGGCCAATTAATTCGAGTAAAGAAGGAAACCGAACGAGGGATAATGACTATTCAAGAAAACCGAAATAATATTAAAAAGTGATGAGAAATCTATTATCTATTGTTTTATTAATATGCTACTCTAGTGTTCTTTATGGACAGGATAAGTGGTTGGAAATTGATAGTAAAGAATATTTATCAGCAATTATAAAGCTGGAGCAAGCCATTCCTCAATCAGAGAATTATTTGTTAAGAACGAATACACTTGTGTTTTCTGATTATGAATCCATGTTTCCCATTCAAAAGTTGGAGATGGAGTTAAAATGTGAGAATGGACATTTGTTTAATATTTTATCCAATGGTTTGATGATTATTCAAGACAAAGGAATAAATATTACAATCGACACCTTGGGTCGAGAAATTTATTTACAAGCTGAAGATAGCAAGTTTAATTATAGAAAACAGTCCGAGGATTATACTGTATTGGCAGAAATGGCAAAACGTATCTATAAAAGCAACCAAGGAGATTTAACTACCTATTATTTGGAGTTGATTCCTGGTTATGAGATTACGGGGATAGAATTAACGGTTGATAAACAATGGTTCAAAAAAATGGTTTACTACAGCTCCTCCTCTGTAGATAGGATTAATTATCCAGATCAGTTATCCCGCTTTGAATTATCTGTTGAATCATTTCTTACAGGAAAAAAAGCTTTTGGAGGTAAAATGATCACTCCTAATGAAGTGGTAAATATTGATGTTGAAAGTATTACCCTAAAGCCCTTGTATAAAGATTTTAAGCTAATAGACCTTAGATAAAACTAGTTATTTGGATAAATACAATGTTATGAAAACAATCTGCACTTATTTTATTAAACTCTTATCTCTATTTCTTGTATTGTGTTATGCAATACCAGTTATGGCAGGTATTGATATAGAAAAAATTTCAATTGAAACCACAAGCGCACCTGTTCAGATAGGTACATTAACTGCTCATTCTGATGTGTCGGTATCTGCTCCTAATGCTTCACAGCGAGATGTATTTGTGGCTAATAAGGTTCAATTAGAGGTTAATCTTATGAGTAATGTTTTCGTTCAAGGAACGCAAAATGTAACCGTAGAGGTGCAAATTACACCCTATAATGCTCTGAATATTGCCCAACCTATCATCAATACTAAATTAACGATTGATTATCATCATGATAATAATTATCAATCTAAAATTTTAGATGAATATGAGTTTTCAGGTGCTTATCGATTAGAGGTTCGTTTGACTCAAGTATGGGTGGATGGAGTAGTAGACAATGTACTGCCTGGAAACTTGAAAATTAATTCCTTCATTATTTTAAATAGATATGAGACTTTAAGTCCAGATATTAGTGGTTTAACAAGTTCTCTTGAATCTCTGGCAAATCCTAATGCAATACGTTTGTCATGGAGTACTTGCGCAGGTGCAGAAGAATATCAGGTTGAATATGGACACATCAATAATTATAGTGGTCAAGCAAATACAACAGTAGATATAAGTACATTAACTTTTGATTTTACACATAACTCGACACGTGTTTCCACAACAGAAACGAACTATGATATCCCTTTAATGTTTGAACAAGGATACGTTTATTATCGAGTACGTCCAGTTGGAGTAAAAATAGACCAAGTGGATCATATTATTTATGGAAATTGGACCCAAATTAACCCCGTAGGTTCTTTAGCGAACTTGAATTCAAGATTTGAAATCACAGCGAGTTTAGTTCGAGATCCTTCCATCAATTGGCAACATTCGGCGACTTTTGCTGAAGAAGGAAAACGTAAGGATGTTATTTCTTACTATGATGGTTCAATGCGTAATCGACAAATGGTAACGCGAGTTTCTTCTGATACAACCATTATTGTTGGAGAAACTATTTATGATCATCAAGGTCGACCAACTGTAACTGTTTTACCGACTCCTGTTTTAACAGACAGTAATCCTACTTTAAAATACTACCCTCAGTTTAATCAAAATAGTACTGGTCAAGCTTATTCAAAAGCTGATTTTGATACAGATGCTACTATTGGTAACGCAGCTCCATTAAATGACGCCAGTGGTGCAGCTCTTTACTATTCTACCCAAAATCCTAATCAAAATAATTGGCAAGCTTATGTTCCTCATGCACAGGGTTATCCTTTTCAGCAGGTCCAATATGAACCTAATGGTACAGGCAAGGTTATGGCACAAAGTGGCGTTGGTCCTGATTTTCAATTAGGGTCAGGTAAAGAAACCAAATACCTATATGGTAATCCGAATCAGTTGGAATTAAACCGATTGTTTGGTTCGGAAGTTGGTTTTGCAGCGCATTATAAGAAAAATTCTGTTATAGATGCAAACGGTCAAGTATCTATTTCATTTTTAGATTTGTCTGATAAAGTAATTGCTACAGCACTAGCAGGTAGGTCTCCTGAAAATCTGAATGAAGTAGGCAATACGGAAACGCAATATATGACGGTTGATTATCTTGATTTAGTGGAGGCAACCCAACAAGTTGACCGATTGAATAATACGATTTCATTTGCAACGACTTTTATTGTTACAGATGTTACTCAAGCAATCTTTAATTATTCATTAGAGACAGTCCCATTTGTAGAGAATTGTTTACCTAACTTGTGTATCGATTGTGTCTATGAGCTGACGTATAGTTTGAAAGACATTAATGGTATTGAATTATTAGCGAATAGTCAAAGGAATACATTGGTTGGTAACTTTTCGGTGAATAATGGTGATTATTATTTTCATGGGAATTGTGTAGATACTACTTATAACTCTTTTCGAGATACATTAATCATGGGAATTGGTTCTTATACGTTATCTAAACGATTAAAAATACACGAGCCAGCCTTGAATGTTTACCTAGATTCTATTGAACGATCAGGGTGCATGCGTCCTTTAGCTGATTTTCTTGCAGATGAATTAGCGAATATAGATTCAACAAGTTGTATGATTACTTGTGAAAATTGTAAGGATGAATTAGGTAGCTTAGAAGATTTTATAGGTCAAGGTCAGGGTTCAGCTGGAGACTACTATTTACGTCTGAAAGAATGTAACGAATTATGTCAAGAGGAAGTTTCTATTTGTGAAAGTTATGAGTTCTTACTTAAAAGCGATATGATGCCTGGGGGGCAATATGGAGAATATCAGGACCCTGTTACAGGACTAAACCGTTCTTATCCATTGTCAATATATAACAGCGATAATCTTCTTCCTAAGCCAAATGCAGATTGGAAAAACCCAAGATTACTACTAGAGGATGGAACGTTTGTATCTATGTATCTCAATGAAAATGGAGAACGTTCAAAGATTGTGTTAACGCGTCAAACAGAAAATCCATTGGTCTATAGCCCATTGCCTATTAATAATGCTATCGTGCAGATTGATGAAGTGACAAATGAATATTTTATCTATCCTGAGCAATTGTCTTCAGTTGATGAATTTATTAGTAGATTCCAATACAATTGGACAAAATCATTACTTGTCTATCATCCTGAGTATTGCTACTACGAGCAGTGTTTAAAATATGAAACAAAGGCAAGTGGCAATGATTATTTTTCCAGCGCGTCTTTTGATAATTATGTAAGAAATACAGAAACTTTTGCAGATGCAGTAGCCAATGGCTTGGTTGTAAATAACCAACCACGCGATTGGTCCAGGAGGGATGGAGCTATTGCGGATTCATTGCGTCCGTGGGATCCATTTATAGTACAACAAGGTTTTTACTCTTCAGCTCAATGTGCTGATTTTGGTAATAAGTTAAAAAATCGTGTTGTTGCGTATAAGAATGTAGAAGGAACATGGTATTCAATGAAACAAATAGCAGCCTACACAGCTCGTTGTGGAGGTGATTTCCCAGCCGTACCAGATCCTAATTGTTTCTTATTTGGTACAGGAAGTGATACTACTGTTCTGAATTTAGAATGGACTTTGTATAAATCGATGTATTTGAGTTTAAAGCAAGAAATTCAACAGAATTTAGAAAAGTGTCGATCGTACGGAGAGTGTAAATCAATGAATGATTGTATTGGTAATACGAGTTATAATATTTGGCCTTTTGTCATTCGATTTTTCTACTCAGCTTATGTTCCAGGAGCACTTTCTCATAGTTTTATAAACTATGTGGTTGATGATCAGCAACCGTGTAGCATACGTAGGTACCATCTTTATCGAACTAAAGAGAAACGTTTTGTGAAGCATGAAGACTTAGAAGAATTATTGGATGTCGAACAAGTTGCCTATGACGTTTATTCACAGACAGGACAGTGTCCTACAGCTTTTGCTTTAGAAAATCTATTGAAGGAGATGTTTGAGGCTGAACGCTGGCTATCTACAAATGTAAATTTAAATGGTTTTGCTCATTTATCCAGTCTTTATCAGGCGAATAGCAACTATTCCAACCCAGGTCAGATTCCAAATTTATTACATAATGCAACTGTTCAAGGGAACACCGCAACAATAGAATGGCAGGACGTTTCTTTAGCTTCAAATGTCGCGGTTATGACTTTAAGTAAAACAACTTCAAAGCCATGGACTGCTTTCACATCAATTGGTAATTTAACAGTAACTGATGCACATTCTTTTACATTAGAGGCGTTTTATCCTTATGCGACTTATTATTCTCATTACGATCATGTTCTAATGGATTCGGTTGTTTACGATACTCTATATAGAGATTCGGTAGTTGTTTTAACAGGAACACTTTCAAATTTTAGATTGAATGCATGTACTTTTAGAGAAGTATGTTCTTCTAATCAATTGGCTTCAGATTTAAGTTCATTGATGAATATTTTGCTACAAGGTGATGAATTATTTACAAACACTCCAATACCATTGGAAGGTTATAGTATAACCATAAACCAAGTTGCCAATTCTTTTGATTTAAACACCCAATACATTCAAAACGCAGCGAATGTTGGATCAAGTATCAGATGGATTTATCTTAATAATGGATTATTTAAAATCTTTGATCCTAGTCAAAGTCAAGATAAAGGGTTGTATATCCAACTTGATATTTCCAATATGACACCAGCTGTTATTAGCAGTATTATCGGTTTTGGTAATATGATGCCTACTGGTGACTTTTCTTTTGAATTGGAAGCCTTTATGACGAATGGTATTCCGTTTATTATTCCAGGTCAATTGTATCAAATAAATAGTTCAGGTAGAAAGGGAATCAAGGCTGGTGATTGTGAAGGACCTACACCTTCGCAATGTCAATCGATAGAATATAAGCGTTTTAATGATTTGAAAAAACTATTAACGGATGTTTTTAGTGATTTTAACGGTCAATCCATAGACCTTTTTACAAGTATGGAGATGACTCCAGACTTATTTGAGACCTATGAGGAAGGTTTAAGGAGTTCTTCTAGCTTTGTTAATGATAATCAATTACTAGTTGATTTGAAAGTTAATAATACTTCCTATTGTACTTTAACGCTAGAAATGCCAGAGGATGCCTTTGTTAATGGTTATGTATTTGATGATATAAACTCCATATCGAATATTCATATTAATAGAGATTCTGGTACAATATTAGGCTCTAATCACTTCTATTTTGATGCGAATTTTTCACAAGGTTCTATTCTGATAGATGGAAATGTATCCTGTATGGTAATGAATGAATGTATTACTTGTGATAAGCCATTTGGAAACAGGGACCATGTAGTTGAAGAATTAAGACCGAAGATTTATCCACTTGAAGATGTACTTTATTCAAATGGGATTAAATGTTTAAATGATTACATATTTGACCCCGTTTGTGAAGCTAAATATTCACAGCTATTATCTTGTTTTCAATCGCTTAACAATCCTTATTTTGATAATTTGACAGATGCATATACTCGCACGTTATTTTTCGATTTACAAATGTGTGATTGTGTGGATGATATTTGTAGCGGATTGTCAGACGGTTCGTTGGCGTACATAAATGGAGGTGATAGTTTCACAATAGAGACCTATTTGGCGAATTTATTAACTGCTTTAAATTGTGGAATCTATGGAGATGGTGGATTATCGCCTAGCTGTCAAAGTAGTTATTCTATGTTGGCAGGGTGTTATGAAAAATTTCTTTATAATAATGGAGTAGAACCGTTTTTGATGCCGAATGAAAGTGATTTTAGAAACTTAGGCATTTGTAATTGTGTAGAGAAGATATGTGATTATATTTCTGCTCCTGATTATGCAACTTATCTTACTAGTAATCCAATTAATATAGCGGACGCATTAAATATTATCATAAATACACTAGACTGTCAGGAAGCTACCAATTCAAATGTTTCTACTGAATGTCTTTTAGAATACTATAAATTAGAAAATTGCTTAAACGAAGTCGCTAGTAATTATGGAGCTATACCTTTCGAGTTACCTTCTATACCAACATTCGTGCAACTAGGTATGTGTGGCTGTGTAGATGATATTTGTGAATTTATAAATGAACCAGATTTCATTTATACAACAATTGAGGATAATTATGCATTCGCAGGAGATTTGGAATATGTACTTGCTTCCTTAAATTGTAATAGCAATGGAGTTATACGAAATCAGGAAGATAATTCGTGTAAAGAATCTTACAATGAGTATTTATGTGAATCATTGCGATTACATAATGTAGAGGATTTTCCTTTTATTGTTAACATTGTTCCTGTTGAATTGTATCTATCGAATAGATTATGTGATTGTTTAGATAGTTATCGTTCTGCAATTGATGCATATATTGCTGGCACTGCAGGTCCATTTAGCTCACAGACTGAATTTGATACTTACTTATTAGAAAGCTTAGTGTGTAATCAACCGGCAGGTTGTACCCCTCCAAATGCAGGAGGTGTTTACCCAGAAATGCCAACGGTTGAAATTGTAAATAACTGTTTGGAGTTACAATATAATTTAGCGGTTACCAACGCACAAAATGCATATAATGATTATCGTGACAATATGTTGAATGAATACCGTAACAAGTACATTAACTATTGTTTAAATACAAATGAATCATTATTGCATACTTATGAAGATAAGCAAGCACACTACACCCTTTATTATTATGACAAGGCGGGTAACCTAATCAAGACTATTCCTCCTGCAGGTGTGAATAGACTTGATTTCAGTTTTACAAGTGATCCAATTAATGTTCAAATTAATCGAGATAGAGCCAATGGTGTTCGAACTATTTTTACCTCACACACTCTTCAAACAAGGTATGAATACAACAGTTTAAATCAATTAATCGCGCAATCTACACCAGACACAGATCCACTTCATAGTTTTGATGTAACGACAGTGAGTGGTTTGCATCGAGAATTACAAGTTGGAAAAGTACAGATGCTCAATGGATCCGTTGGATATCTAAGTGGTAACGTTGGAAACCGTGGTTATTTGTATAGAACCAGTGATGGTGGAAAAACATGGTCACGAGTGGAGCATATAACAGGAGTTGATTTCAATAAAATCGCAATGGTTAATGCAACTATGGGGCTTGCAGTAGGTAAGAACGCAGGTGTATTATTCACAAAAGACAATGCACAAACGTGGGATTTGGTGGCTACCATTTCGAATGATCTACAAAACCAAGAATGGGTTGATATTACCTATTCTGGAAATACAGCTTATGTGATATCTAAGGACGGAAAAGTATTAAAATGGAATGATATATCACAAATTGAAGCTGTTAATACTTTATATCTAGCGTTAGCAAATGATGAGAAGATTCAAGGATTTGCCGCATACAATGGTTCATATTTTGTGACAACTTTCAACGGTACGCTGGATCGCAGTCAAGTTTATCATTGGGATGGACAAAGTACAAACTTAGGCAACGCAATTGGTGTAAAATTGGATCAATTATCTGTTGTCGATTACCCAAGTTCTTCAGTTGCCTATGCTGCAGATAATAGAGGGCGTTTGTTTAAAGCTGTTGATTTAGCACAAAATATTTGGCAACCGATTGCATCTGAATTTTCGAGTAATGTTAAATCGATGAAATTCTTTAATGCTTTAGAAGGAGTTGTTTTATTAGAAGAGAATCAGACGACTGTTTTAAAAAGAACACGTGATGGTGGTTTGACCTGGAATACAATTACGGCTCCAGCTTATAGTAATCTAACTATGGGTAGAACGAGAGATGTGATGATCGTTAGTGGTACAGAAGGTAAACTAGGAATGATTTTGCCTTATATTTCTGGAATTGATCGCGTAGCGACTTTAAATGTGCGCAACAATGAGGTTGTAAATTTTGTTGATGGATGGGTAAATAAAATAGGATCTGGACAGTATGATTTATTTTTGAGTAGTGCAAATAAAGTCTATTATACGCAGTATAATGGGGATAATTCACTTTTATTAGTACCCTTTATCACTGTTACAAATGCTCCAATTAAACAGGTGGTTGTTAAACGTAACAGTCTTTCTAACCAGATGGTGGCTTTGTTACAGACTAATGGTACAGTTACGATGTATCATATGCAAAGTCCAACGAGTATAATACCCACTCCACTTGTAGGATCGTTTAAGTCCATGGTGTACCAAGAGGATCAATTATTATTGATTTCAGAAAATGGCTTGAATATTCAATCGAAGTCCTGGGATGCACAGCAATCTTCGATTACCACTTTAGTGTCGGTCAATGAACCAATCGATGAGTGGAGTGTTAATGGAAATGCTTTGGTTGGAATAAATAACAATGGAAGTTTCCTTAGTGGTAATTTATCTACAAGTAATCTATCTTTCAATAGTATTAACTATGGTGTGAGCAAATTAAATCATATCCATGCGGATGAACAATCCCTCTCAGTCGTAGGCGATTATGGATTGGTAATGTTCTATGAAAGTTCAAGTGATCTCTTCCATGTATTGAAAACTAATTTCACCGAAGCGGTATATGGAATTGCAAATAGCACAACAAATATCTATGTCGTTGGAGCAAATGGATTGGCTAAAGTTGCTTCTATGGAAAATGGTATAAATACTACTTTTGAAGATTTGGAAACTGTGGCCAATGAACCTGTTACAGCGATTGCCAATGGACGTGATTTATATGCTGTACACCTAACAAGTACAGGGAGATATTATGCGGTGGGGCAAAATGGATTGGTTCTTTATTCCCCAAGAATAGAAGGAAGTAATACGGCTAAATTATCACCGTTAAATGCCTCT
>JAZQRM010000040.1:0-2549 GCA_045629585.1 Taishania sp.
ATTCTTTTCAATTCCTTTAGTACCTTCTTTAGCTTCTGCACGTTCAAGGGCAATGATTAGATCTGGATTATTATGTTCGTTGATTCGAATGTTTGGAAGATTTGGATCAGTACCCTTTAGCATATTATTCAGCAACAAATATTTTTCTGCATGTGTTGGTGCAACATTCTTAGCTTGGACATGAACACTCCAACTATGAGACTTTAATAAGGTTTCAATTTGTTGAAATAATGTTTTACTACTATTCGGTAGGCGATTGTGTCCATCGTGACCACCATACAAATAAATCTTCTTATTCTTATGCATTCGATAATATGGTAGGAACTCTTCAATAATTAAATCATCAAGTAACTTTGGTGATTTAACATGAAATGATTTTAATACTTTATAATCATATCCTTGTAACTGTGATACAACCAACCCATTAAATACACCGAAGTCAAAGGATAAAACCAAAGGAGCATCAAAGTCAACATCGTTGTCTTGTAAGCTTGATGCGTGATAACTCTTTGTTATATCTACACCTTCAAGATAGCCTGTATTATAATCAGAATAATAATGCACCTTTGGATTAAGGTTTGCATAGAATCCATCTTTAACACCTTTTGGTCTGATGTTTAGAATCTCAGCTTCATACATCATTTGACTAGGTGCTTGATCTTTCATCTTTGCAAACCAATCTGCACGTAAATAACGATTCGATTTAGCAGATGCACTCAAAAAGAAATACTCTTTTGGTTTCTTTTTAGCAACTTTTTCCATGTCAATAAACCATTGACCTTTTCTAGTCACTGGAGTTGAGGAAACATAAAATTCAGAACCCAAAAGTTTTGACTTTTTGAATTCTGTTTTCTGAGCTCTATTCGTAGTCTTTACGTTGTTGTATAACTTCTCAGGATCTAAGATTAAAGCTTCGTCACCAAGTTCTGCATACGAGTTCAATCCACGTCCAGAATTTGGATTATCTAATGATACCAATTGAAAAGTGGCTCCATTCGGAAAATGTATCACATTATTCCATTGTTGTGGCGGTTGGAAAGGCATTTCAAAACCGTGACGTTTTCCACATCTTCCAACAACATAATCGATATCTTGGTAAAAACCAAACATTTCTAATCCTTCAATTGCTGAAGGTAATGTTCTTGATAATAATTGTGTATAAGTTGCACCTACCATAGCAAATGATGCGCGTGGCATATCTAATACTAAATCACGCATTCGTTTACCAAAAATGGTTGTTTTACCCGCACCACGTCCCCATTCTAAGTAGATATTCTTCTGAGGAGCTACGCTAGCTAAAAATTGCGGAATTGTTAATTCAATTTTTTTATCTATTCGTCTACTCGCTATCATTTTCTTCGTTTTCTATAGTTTCAAACTCAACATCGGTGGCATCAAAGTCATTAAGATTAACCGCACCTTGCATTGCCATTTGAATAAAGATTTCAAGAGTCTTTTTGTTAACAGACAATTTTGGAGTAATCGCTTCAAATTTCTCAGGGTTGAATTCCATAATATCATCTTCATCAATTCCGCCGAATTTACTCATCAATTCTAAAGCTTTGGCTTCTGCTTTTAAATCAGCTTTTTCTCTAGCTTTTTGTAAGAATTGAAAAGCGTATTCGTATAGAATTGATTGTCGTGCTTTTTTATCTGTTTTGGTCATTTCGCCAAAAAGAAGTTCAGAATTTCGAATATCGATGTAAGCCTGTGCAGCTTTAATTTTGTATTGCTTTTCTAAATAGGTGACTATTTTTTGTTTGCTCCAATAATTCAATCGAAGTTGTAAAACCGTATGTAACCGCAAACGAATTTCCTCATGTGCAGGCGACAATTCAAACTTATTCGGGTCTGCATAATGCGCCCGAATCTTATCTAAGGTAGAATCCCCTCGTTTAATTGCTAGTTCCTTTGACATCGATTTCAACTTTAATTTTTAATAATTCTTCACGTTTTTTTATCACTTCCTTTTCTTGCTTTGCAATTGCACGTTTAATCCGTTCTAGTTCGTTTCCTTCTAAATCTTTGAGTTTATTTATATTTTCTGTTAACCGCTTTTCCATTTTTGAAACTGACGAACCCAATAAATCTTGTTGCTTTAAAAGTTTATCCATTGACCAGGAAGAAATACTTGAAACTCTTGTTTCTTTAGGAAGTATTTTGTGTGATTTCCAATAGTTTATTTTATCCCAACACATTTGGTTTGCTCTGAAATTGCGATCTATTTGAATGATGATTTGCAATGCTTTTTCTTCCTCCAAAACCATACATTCATTCAATTGTACTTTAAGTAAACAATTCTCTTTAAATAAATTATTGGCTTCCAAAAGCACAGGACGTAATTCATTTGGGAGTTCATGGAATAGGGGAGCTACACGCTTTGTCTCTTTTTCAACTGAAGTTTCAGCAGTTACTTCTTCTGTAATTGGTTGAATAATAGGTTTAACTTCTTCAACAACAGGTAAATGCTTTTTTAGCTCATAAAGTAGTTTAGCTTTACGTTGTGGATTTTCAGCCAAAGCAAATTGGCGTAACAACATTTTGTTGAC
>JAZQRM010000041.1:0-45543 GCA_045629585.1 Taishania sp.
CTTCCTAAGACCGCTTGGCCTCCGACTTAATTTACGTTTGTCTTCAATAATTTTCTCAACAGTTCCGTTGAATCCGTTGAAAGCACCATCAATTACCTTAACAGTTTCACCAACAATATACTGCGTCATATAAGAATTATCTATATTAACAGCCAATTCATCTGCAATACCTAACATACGGTTCACTTCAGATTGTCTCATTGGTACAGGATCACCACCTTTAGTTGCACTTAAGAAACTAATAACACCTGGAATATTTTTAATCACGTGAGGCACTTCACCTTGTAAAGCTGCTTCGATCATTACATAACCAGGAAAGTGAACTTTCTCCTTTTGATATTTTTTACCGTTTCTAGTTTGAATCACTTTTTCCATAGGAACAACAATTTGTCCTATATAATCATTCAAATTTTGGTATTGAATTTCTCTTTCAATATAATCTCTAACTTTAAGCTCTTGACCAGCTACAGTCTTGATCACATACCATTTTTTATCACTCATGATTCTATTATTGAACGGAAAATTAAAATCTATTAAAAAGCACTATAGATACCATCTAATACCTTCGCAAAAGATGTATCTACTACATACAAAAATATAGCTAACAAAGCTGTAGCTATTGCAACAATTATAGTCTCTTGTTGTAGCTTAGAAAATGTTGGCCATGTCACATTATCTTTAAACTCTACATAAGATTCTTTAATGTAATTTACGATTTTCATATCGTTGTGAAATTAGCACGGGCACAAGGATTCGAACCCTGATCAACGGTTTTGGAGACCGCTATTCTACCATTGAACTATGCCCGTAGAATAAAAAGAGTGGTAGTCTTTGGAAGACTACCACGTCTTCTGATTATATTTTAAAACTATAATTAGTCTAAGATTTCAGTTACCTGACCAGCACCAACTGTACGTCCACCTTCACGGATTGCGAAACGTAAACCTTCGTTTAATGCGATTGGTTGTAATAATTCAACTGTAATAGTTAAGTTATCTCCTGGTAATACCATCTCAACACCTTCTGGTAAAGAAATCTCTCCTGTTACGTCAGTTGTACGTACATAGAACTGTGGACGGTAACGGTTGTGGAATGGAGTGTGACGACCACCTTCTTCTTTAGTTAAGATATAAACCTCAGCTTTGAATTTTTTGTGTGGAGTTACAGATCCAGCCTTAGCGATAACCATACCACGACGGATATCAGCTTTGTCAATACCACGTAATAAGATACCTACGTTATCACCAGCTTCACCACGATCTAAGATCTTACGGAACATCTCAACCCCAGTTACAGTAGAAGTTAATTTTTCTTCTCCCATACCTACGATATCAACACCATCACCTGTATTAATAACCCCAGCTTCGATACGTCCTGTAGCAACAGTACCACGACCTGTAATTGAGAATACATCTTCGATTGGCATTAAGAATGGTTTGTCAGAGTCACGAACTGGCTCTTCAATCCACTCATCAACAGAGTTCATTAAGTTTAATACAGTTTCAACCCATTGAGGCTCACCGTTTAAAGCTCCTAAAGCAGATCCTTGGATAACTGGAGTGTTATCTCCGTCATACTCGTAAGAAGATAATAAATCTCTTACTTCCATATCAACTAACTCTAATAACTCAGCATCGTCAACCATATCAACTTTGTTTAAGAAAACAACGATACGAGGAACTTTTACCTGGCGACATAATAAGATGTGCTCACGAGTTTGAGGCATTGGACCATCAGTAGCAGCAACTACTAAGATACCACCATCCATTTGAGCAGCTCCTGTAACCATGTTCTTTACGTAATCCGCGTGACCTGGACAGTCAACGTGCGCATAGTGACGGTTAACAGTTTGGTACTCAACGTGTGATGTGTTAATAGTGATACCACGTTCTTTTTCTTCCGGTGCATTATCGATAGAAGAGAAATCACGTTGTTCAGCCAAACCTTGACTTGCCAATACGCTAGAAATAGCTGCAGTCAAAGTAGTCTTACCGTGGTCTACGTGACCAATTGTTCCAATATTTACGTGTGGTTTGGAACGGTCAAAACTTTCCTTTGCCATTGTTTTACTTGTTACTTAGTTAATAAAAAACAAAATCTATAATATACAAAATTCCACTCAAAACACTCATGAGTGAAACTTTACAATTCCTTTTTCTTTTGAGCCAATGACGAGATTTGAACTCGTGACCTCTTCCTTACCAAGGAAGCACTCTACCCCTGAGCTACACCGGCAAAAGCCAAAATTATTGAAGTTAATTGAGCGGGAGACGAGACTCGAACTCGCGACCCTCAGCTTGGAAGGCTGACGCTCTACCAACTGAGCTACTCCCGCTTATTAAGTTATTATAAAAATTGTGGGGAGAGCAGGATTCGAACCTGCGAAGGTGAAACCAGCGGATTTACAGTCCGCCCTCGTTGGCCGCTTGAGTATCTCCCCAACTTAATATTTTTAAAAGAGCCGATAGAGGGACTCGAACCCACGACCTGCTGATTACAAATCAGCTGCTCTAGCCAGCTGAGCTACATCGGCTTAATATCTTTTAATTGTTGGTACAATCTTATTTCAATAATTTAAAGAACTTTCGTTGTGTCTTTCCCGAGAACCTTTCTGTTATTTCGTTCCCGTTTGGGATTGCAAAGATATACAACAAATCTGGTTCTGCAATACTTTTTTCGTTTTTTTTTCAAAAAAAAATGATTTTTTTTTTCGAGACATAATAAAACAACAAAGGTGACCAATATGACCACCTTTGCTACTGTATTCATTTATAATTATTTAAGACATAATCTTACCTTTATGCCTCCTAACCTGTCTTCTTAATGCTTCTACAGCTAAATCTGTTGCTTCTTCAAAACTTTTGCATTGCTTCTTAGCAAAAAGCTCTTTTCCTGGAACCAATAATCTAACCTCTGCTACCTTATTTTCTTTCTCTTGGTCTCTATCAACCTTTAAAAAAACTTCACCTGCTATAATATTATCAAAAAATAAATTTAGCTTATTCACCTTATCATTTACAAAACTCACTAGTTTTTGATCCGCTGTAAAATTTACAGAATTAACTTTCACATCCATAATTACTCTTTGTTTTTACGCCCTCTTGGATGGGCTTGTGAATAAATTGAATTTAACTTGGCAAAAGAATTATGCGTGTACACTTGTGTAGCTGATAAATTCGCATGACCTAACAACTCTTTTATAACTTCCAGGCCGGCCCCGTTGTTTAACATATGAGTTGCAAAAGTATGTCTAAGGACATGCGGACTCTTCTTTTGCACGTTTGCTACATTAGAAAGATAATAATTAATTTTTCGATAAACAAATTTTGGATATAATTTTCTGCCAGAATCGGTGAGTATTAAACTTGTATTAGTCGCGAACTCTTCACTTAAAGAATTTCTATACTCATCAATTGCATTAACTAAAGCTTGAGAAATAGGTATAACTCGCTCTTTAGCTCCTTTCCCAAGCACGCGAATACCATTATTATTGACATCTGAAGTTTCTATGTTAACAAGCTCAGACAAACGCATTCCTGTTTGATATAAAATTTCGACAATCAAGCCATCTCTATAAGACCAATCTTGCAAGATCTCACCAACCTCTCCATTCACTTCATCCACAAAAGAAGGTAAGCGTTTTTCAATTTTGGGCCCTCGCACATACTTTGCGGGATTATTTTGCATCACCCCCAACCTAACCAAAACCCTGAAGTAAGTTCTCAAAGACGCTAATTTCCTACTAATACTTTTAGGAGTGTAATCTTGTTCTACTAAATAAACAATCCAACCTCTAATAATCCTAGGTGTCAATTCTGAGAACTCATCACGTTTAACAATTGGACAATAGTCAAAAAACTGATCTAAATCTTTTAGATAAGCGATTACGGTATTTTCCGAGAATCGTTTCTCAGACTTAAGATAGTCTAGGAAATTTGTATAAAATAAAAAAGGAGCCATATAGACTCCTTTACGTAATACTTTCGAAAAAGTTACTACTACATTTCCGCAGATCTCATTTGCTCGCGGTATGCAGCTTTAATTCTGTTTTGACGATTGATAACAGAAGGCTTAATGAACTCTTTACGAGCACGTAATTGCTTCATAACATTCGTTTTGTCGTACTTTTTCTTGTACTTCTTAAGCGCTCTTTCGATGTTCTCGCCTTCTTTAACTGGAATAATTAACATATCTTACTTAGTCTTAATTTTCTAAAATTCGGATTGCAAAAATAATATTTCTTTTTGAACAATCAAACGTTTATTTCAAAATATCGCGAGAAATAACTATTTTTTGGATTTCGGAGGTTCCTTCCCCAATAGTCATTAATTTAGCATCTCGTAAAAATTTCTCAGCAGGATACTCTTTTGTGTATCCATACCCACCCATAATTTGCACAGCTTCATTTCCACACATCACCGCCGCTTCAGATGAAAAATATTTAGCAAAAGCACCTTCTCTTGTCATTGCTAGTCCATTATTCTTTCTATACGCAGCCTGAAAAGTTAATAATTCTGCGGCCTCCACTTGCGTTGCCATATCCGCTAATTTAAATGCAATGGCTTGAAAATTTGAAATTGGCTGCCCAAATTGTTCTCTCTCTTTAGCATATTTAACAGATGCTTCATAAGCACCTCTTGCGATCCCACAAGATAATGCCGCAATAGAAATACGTCCACCATCTAAGATTTTCATAGCTTGAACAAATCCCATTCCCACTTCGCCAATAACGTTTTCAGCAGGAACACGAACATTGTCAAAAATCATCTCTGCAGTTTCGGACGCTCTAACACCTAATTTATCTTTGATTTGAACTGCTGAAAAACCAGGCATTCCTTTTTCAATGATAAAAGCTGTAATACCTTTTGAATCTAATAACTCACCTGTGCGAACCAAAACAACTGCTATATCTCCAGACAAACCATGCGTAATCCAGTTTTTCGCACCATTGATTACCCAATCATTCCCATCTTTTACAGCAGTAGTCTTCATGCGCATAGCATCTGACCCTGTATTTGGCTCCGTCAAACCCCAAGCTCCTATAAACTCACCTGAAGCTAATTTTGGTAGATATTTACGCTTTTGTTCTTCAGATCCATGGTAGTATATATGTCCTGTACATAATGAATTATGAGCAGCAACACTTAACCCTAAACCACCACAAACTTTTCCAAGTTCGATCAAAGCAGTCACATATTCATCATATGAAAAACCACTTCCACCATATTGTTCAGGAATATAAATTCCAAGTAATCCTAGTTCTCCAAGCTTTTTCATGGTCTCTACGGGGAAATATTCCTCCGCATCCCATTTATTCAAGTATGGTTTAATTTCTTTTTCAGCAAAATCACGCACCATTTGCGTGATCATCTTTTGATTCTCATTCAATTCAAAATTCATAACAAAAAATTGGGGTACTATTATTTATTTTATTTTAATATCGCACTAAATTAATAATATTCTCTGAATAACATTTTAAACGATCAGAACCATTTAAAAAATCTAATCCTACCAAGAAATTAAAGCCAGCAATTTGAGCGCCACATTTTTGCACTAAAATAGCTGCTGCCTCAGCGCTACCACCGGTAGCAAGTAAATCATCATGGATCAAAATTCGATCACCTGCATTAACTGCATCCACATGCATTTCTATACTAGCCGTCCCATATTCCAATGCATAATCATGTGAAATTTTATCATATGGCAACTTCCCTTTCTTCCGAATCAAGATAAAAGGAACCCCCAAACGCATCGCTAAAGGATAACCAAAAAGAAAGCCGCGACTTTCAATACCTGCTACTCCTTGTAGATTTTGGTCTTTATATAATTGGTATAAGTATTCAACAATTTCTTCCGATAATTGTGGATTTAACATAATTGGTGTTATGTCTTTAAATACAATTCCTGGCTTAGGAAAATCGACAACATCTCTAATTACTCCTTTAATTTTATCTTCAATAGACATTACTACAATGTTAAGTATGGTTGTATTTTATTTAATAATTCTTGATCGATCAATTCAGATTCAAGAAGTTGCCCGAAATTAGAATAATTTTCCCATTTCGCTCTCATCTTTACGATTGAATTTGCAACATTCCGAGTAATATAAGGGTGTTTAGCTAATTCTTCAGTGGTACATAAATTAATATTGATTTTTTTAATCTTAGTGGCATCAATTACTATTAATTCTTTAAATCGATCAAAATTCTCTTGTGTTACACCATAAACTTCTAGCAATTGCTTTTTATTTACAAAACCACCTAAAGCAGTTCTATAATTAATAATTTTTGTGGAAATAAAATCTTTAATTCCTTTAATCTCCATTAACTCTTCTTTTGTAGCTGCATTCAATTCCAAAAGTTTAATAGCAACAACGTCTTTTTTACTAAAGGATCCATACTCTCTTTCTGGCAAAACAGGATAAATAACTGAATCCTTAATTAACAGGAAACATTCCTCATTAATCATTTTGATCTTACGCAAACTTTCCTCGTTGTAAATACCGAACTTATTGTACTTAATAATTGCTTCCGCTTGCTTTTCACTCAATCCAATATGCATCCAATCACTAACCGTATACTTATTAGGGTCGAATTTTGAAGGAGGTCGCTTAAATTTACTTGATTTTTTTTCCTTTTTATTGTTAAAGTCCAAATCAAAACTAGATTGCTTTCGATAAGTACTATCATACTCCTTCGCTTGCCGAACAACGGCTATAGGTTCCGAAGGATAGAAATAATAATAAAGTCGCGGAATAAAGGCGGTAAACAATAAAAGACCGATTAAAACAATCGATCCTCGTATCATTCTATTAGATAATGGTTCGTGATTCATGGGCAATCCTTAAAAGCTCGATGGTTTCTTCCAACCTTTTAGGATTATAATTTAAAACATTTTTTGCTTTATCCAAAATAAAACCGGTTTTTGGAGGTCTTTTTGCGGCTTGATTCAAAGTAGCAGAAGATATTTCAACTACTTGCTCGGTAGAATAACCACAGTAATTAGCAATTCTATTGACAATCTCATTGATTGCTATGGTTTCAGGTCCACTAAGGTGAAAAATCCCTTTCTGCTCTAATTCACAAATACGAATACATCCCCAAGCTAAATCTGCCGCCCAAGTAGGTGCCCTAAACTGATCATTAACCAAACGCATTGGTTGCTGCTTTGGTAAAGCCTCCAAAGCCCATTCGATCAAGTTGCTTCGTGAAAGATTCTTGCCCGGCCCATAAATGATCATGGTACGCACAATAGACCAATTCAAAAAAGATCCATCAACTAAAAAATGTTCTGCATCAACTTTACTTTGTGCATAAACACTTAAGGGATTTACAGCGTCATCTTCCCTATATGGGCCATTCTCGCCATCAAAGACAAAATCTGTTGAAAGTAATTGAAAATGAATACTCCGATTCTCACAAATATCGACAAGATTCTTCACAGCTAGTACATTAACCACTTCACATAAATCAGGTTTATCTTCACATAGATCAACATTTGTTATTGCTGCAGTATGAATAATATGTGTTGGATTAAAGCTTTCTACAACAGCATTCACTTCATTAAAATCAGTAATGTCAACCGATTTATAATCACTTAAAGGACAATCCGGATTTCTGTTTTCACCTTGAGAAGTCGCAAGAAATGATGTGTTTTTGGCTATCAATTGTTGAACAATATGTTGTCCCAACAATCCATTTGAACCTGTAATAAGAATACGCATATTAAATATCCCAAATTGAAGAAGACTTCGATTTTTTAGGTTTGAAATAATGTTTGTGCTCCAGAATCCACGCCATCATCAAGTAAATAAACAATGAAGATCCTAAAGTTAAGAATGAAGCATAAATAAAACCTAAACGTACTTTACTTGAACGAATACCCATTTTTTTTGCCCACCATTCACACACTCCATAAGAACGCATTTCAAAGTAGAACACAATTTTCTGAATAATTCGCATTTAGATTTTTTTTCAAATATACAGATTAATCCAATTTTGCGGATAAGCTTTTATGTCCAATTGCACAATTAAGGCATTGTTTTTTCAAACAGTAGAATTTAGTCCACTCTAAAACACCTTGTGATTGCAATGCTGAAGCTATTGGATACATCTCTTTTTGCCACTTATCAACGATATTGTTTCTCTCAGCTGGAATCTGTGAAAACAATTGAATCACTTTTTGCTGTAAGACATCGTCTTCATTTAGGTAGGCCTCTATATAAATCGAAGGTAGAATAGCATTAATAAACAATTGATCAGCTACAAAATTTGTAAAAGGAATCGGCGCATTTTTATTCATTTTAGCTAACCATATTTTTCGAAATTTTCGATAATCAGCAATGTAATCAATATCAATTCTCATCAGTTCCCAATTTTCAAACAGCCATCGTAACTGTATCAATCTCTTCTGAGGTCTAGACGCTGGTCGAACGCCTTTAGTCTTAACATTGTTTACTTTCAAATTAGGATTACTTTCATCTAACCAATGTTTTTGCGTCCATTGCTTAAACATTTCCCCATTGGTAATATTCCCTAATACTTTTGCAGCTAATAGCATCAACCTATTCTTACTATCTAAAGAAGGAAACTCCTTTAAAACCTCCTTCATCTTGCGTTCCAAACGAATTATAAAAGCATTAAAAAGAACACTCTCCTGAATAAATTCTGGAATTGTAGATTGAGCAAAGGAACACGGGTAAGATTGCCTAGCTTCACTCATCTTAATCCACTGTTCATAGGTTGTATAATTCAATCGATTTCGTAGCTCTAGCGTAGGGAGTATTAAATTATCATTAGGTTTATGGTTAAACACTACATGTAATATTACGTTATCATATTCTCTATCAAAATGGTGTTGATGAAGGAACCAATCGTTGGATTGTACGTGTATTTCGATATGGCCATAAAGCTGTACACCATCTAAGATAATTCGAGCAAATAAAAAGTCAGGACCGGATTCAGAATGATTATATCTGCCGTAATCCAAGATCTCCAAATCCGCGCCATCAGTAGTTTTTAGATGTTTAGCATCGTAACTTTTGGTTTTCCAAATGTAATGTAAATAAGCTTCTTTCATATACACATTAAGTTTGTGTATATATTAAGATACAAAAAAAGGCTTGATTTCTCAAGCCTTTAAATTTTATTGTTTAACCGTTTTGAATTCTCGGTATGATACTGGTGCTTCTGGATCCGTCTCTGGATTGAAATTCATTCGAATAACTTTCCCTTCTGTACGTCTGTTCAACCCGTGAAGTTTATCAAACAAAGCCTTATCTTTTTTCTGGTATGAATTAATTAAAGCTTCTGTTAGTTTTACTTCTGACCATCCTGCTACTATATTACCATCTTCATCACGAGGTGGTAACTCTTCAAAAAGATCACCATTACGATAAACAGTACGAGGCTCGTATTCACCTTTTCCAACAGGAATAATACGTCGTGGATCTACCCCTTGCTCTTCTACAAGATAAACATAACATTGATGTGCACGATTTTCAGATAAGGTCTGGTTACCTTTATCAGAACCACGTGAATCCGTATGTGAAGATAATTCTAATACCATGTTTGGATATTCTTCTAACAAAGTTTTAACGTAGTTTAATGAATCCTTAGAATTAATCTCATCATTCACTAACAATTCCCATTTAGCTAATTCGTAACGCACTTCCGGTAATCGAATTGGTTTTTTAGGCAACAAGTTCATGTCTACAACGAAATTTTGGTCGTAACGTAATCCAACTGTAGTAATTTTTGAACCAGCTGCATCTTCATGGTAACCATTTTTTGCAACTGTAATAGTATATGTTCCATTTTCGTTGATGTAACGTTCTCCATTAGGTTTCTTGTCCCAGAACACAACACCTTGTTTGTTTGTATAACCTTCCCAAGTTTCACCTGTAGTCGTTGAAGTCATCACTACTTTAGCATCTTCAATTTTCAAGTTTTTCTCTCTCAAATCAGATACAACAATTTTTATATCATATAAATAAGGAGGCAATTCATACTTCCAGATATCAGGTTTATTTTCTCCAAATTCGGATTTACGTTCAGACGTAAAATAACCTGTCCGATCAGTATGTTCTACCAACCAATAGTCATGATTACTAGAGTTAATAGGAGATCCTAAATTTACAGGATTAGTCCATTTATTAAGGTCTTCAACACGCTCAGCTCTAAATATATCTAAACCTCCGATACCTGGTTTACCATCTGTAGAATAAAATAAATCTCCATTTTCTGCGAAAGTAGGGAAACAATCTTTACCTGCTGTGTTTATTTCAGGCCCCATGTTTTTAGGTTTAGTCCAAGACTTAGACTTACGGTCGTATTCCGTGTACCACAAATCTAAATCACCATATCCACCTGGCATATCAGATGCAAAGATCATAAAACGGCCATCCTCTGAAAGAGCTGGGTGTCCAACAGAAATTGAATCATGTTCTTTAATATCTAATTTTGTAATATCCGTCCACTCTTTACCTTTTAAGGTTGCAATATAGATATCACATCCTAAATTTTGTTTTTTAACATTTGGACAACGAGTAAAGGCCATCGTTTTTCCGTTTGCAGAAAAAGATACAGTACCTTCATTATCTTCTGTATTGATTAACTCATTTTTTAAAACGTAAGGCTGGGTCCAGTTTCCAGATTTGTCTAACTCGGCTACCCAGATATCCATATAATTTTCACATGAACGTGGATCAATTGCAGAACCAGTCGACCCAGGTCTAGATGAACCGAAATACATTACGCGGTCCTTCTTATCACCGAACATAGGTGCCATGTCAAAATTCTTAGAATTCACCTTTTGCTCATTGGTAACTTTGATTTTTGTTGACCAATCATTTACGTAAGTACTTTTCTTCTCAATCGCTTCTAAACCAACTGCAGCTCTATTATCACCAGGAACTAATTTTTGGTATTCCTTGTAATTTTTGATGGCTTTACTATCCTGATTTAGTACACGATACATTTCTGCATTGTAAAAATAAATCAACGGATTTTCTTGGTAATACTCCAGAATAATAGCTCGCTCGTACCATTCAGCAGCTTCAGTAAAACGTTCTGTCATGCGGTAGCTCTCTGCTGTCTTAAAAGCCATATCCCCTTTAGAACGCTTAGCTGAATTTCCTTTACGCGTAATTTTTGAATAAGCCAATGCGCACTTGTCAGCAGCCTCACAATAGTTCTCACTAATGAATGATTGATTGGCGTTAAAAATTTCACGTGTTTGTGCTTGCGCAAATGCAGAAACTGACACAAAAGTCAACGCTAAGAGTAATTTATTGTTCATGTTTTACGTTTTCTATGGTTAAAACGAAAATTTACGACGTTAAATTGTCCTAAATTTCATTTTATTTAATAAAAATCAACGCTAAATTTAATTTTTATTTTCAAATAACAATGCGTACAATTATATTTTATCGATAATAATATAACAAGTACATCTAGTTTTCTAACAATTCATGGGTTTCACTGAAAGTTTCCCATTTATCCAGTAACCTTTGATAACCTTCAGGAAGCTCACTATCAAAAGAGAAAAATTCTTTTTTTGTCGGATGGTCAAAACCAAGTGTTTTTGCGTGCAACGCTTGCCCTGTGACTAATTCGAAGCAATTATCTATGAACTGTTTATACTTTGTTGTTTTTGGTCCTTTTAATGGGGCATCTCCACCATACTCAAGATCCCCAAAAAGTGTATGACCAATGTGCTTCATGTGGACTCTAATTTGGTGCGTACGACCTGTTTCTAGCTTGCATTCTACTAAAGTAACATAGCCAAAACGTTTTAACACTTTATAATGAGTGACAGCATGTTTGCCATGATCTCCCTCCGGATAAACCACGAAAACTTTTCTATTTTTTAAAGAGCGACCAATATTTCCTTCCACTCGTCCATCCTCTTTTACATCTCCCCAAACTAACGCCCAATATCTGCGTTCGGTAGTCCTATCATGAAATTGTTTTGCAAGGTGGTTTAAAGCGTATTCAGTTTTTGCCACAACCATTATTCCTGTGGTATGCTTATCCAAACGATGAACCAAGCCTGGTCTTCCAAAATAATCACTTGGCATTGATGGTAGTTGATCAAAATGATAAACCAAAGCGTTAACCATCGTCCCTGTGTAATTTCCATACCCCGGGTGCACAACCATATTCTCGGGTTTATTAACTACAACCAATTGATCGTCTTCATAATGGATGTTTAATGGTATATCCTGTGGTAAAAGTTTAAGTTCTCGAATCGGATAAGGTAGCACTAAACTAACTTCGTCATGGGGCTTCACTCTGTAATTTTGTTTAACCTTATTGCCATTCGCAATCACAAAACCACCTTTGGCTGCGTTCTGAATTTTATTTCTAGTCGTGTTTGGCATCCGATCCATTAGGAATTTATCCACACGAATCATGGCTAAACCGGGTTCAGCTTTAAATTTATAATGTTCAAATAATTCTTCTTGCTCTTCTTGTTCCTCGTTAGGGTCAACCCCATCTACATCAAACTCCTCTTCTAAGATCATTATCTCTTAATCACTTTAATTGTATTTGCATATGCGCCCAACACTTCTATAAAATAGAACCCTGCTGGTTCGTCTTGTAAGTCTATCGATACATCTTGTGTACGCCTCAATTCACGTCCAGTCAAATCCCTTAAAACAAAGGTTTCACTCCCCGTTAATTCACCTTTAATAGTAACGCTATTTGCGGTTGGATTTGGGTAAACTTCAAAGGATTTTCGCTCCATTTTCGGAACATCCATTTCATCATTCATTAAAGTAGAAAAAATGGGTCTCACCATAACGCTTCCTGGTATCTCTGATTGCCACCAAGTTGTACCGAAATCGACACTATAGTAAGTATATTCTTTACGATCTGTATTACAATCTAAACCAACACCTAGTCTAGTTGCATCCAATTGTTTCCAACCTACATAAAATTTACCTGAAATAGGCACGGGATTTTCGGTCCAATAAGTGGTAAAGCCATTTCGTCCATATCCGTAGGATGGTTGACGCAAATTAAAACCATTGTCTTCGTAAATTACAGCCCCAGGTCTTCCATTATTATCATCCCAAATAGTTAATTGAAATAAAAAATTAGTCACATTAATTACCGTTGGAACAAAACAGATGTCAACACCTATAATGGTATCTGCCATATAGGGGTCATACTGAATCGCTAGACGTGCCTGTGTTCCTTCTGGACCATATGCTTTTTCAGCAGAACCATCATCATAGGAATAATAATTTCTAAATGTTTGATAACTATAAGAAGTATCATTTGGTGGATAATTAGACCCAACAGGCACATTTGCAACAGTAACTACTTTAAAATCTTGATGATTTCCTGGTAAATTTGTTGGAAATTGGTATCCGGATATATCATGATAAGAAGTGTAAGTCGTACGTGGAGCATAATCTGGAATAGGCTGGCTAGGTGGATTATAGTTAACCAACGCTTGACCATTAATCGAGAATTGTCCATCCATAACCGCATCGTGATAAACCATCACTTTTGCACCATTCGCGGAAGTTATATTCGCGCCCCCATTCAAGTAGGAGTTTCTGACCACGATCTGCCAATCGGTATTCATCTTCCCACTCGGGTCGTTTTTATAATGATCCCAAGGAACGCTCGAATACCTTTCTAACAAGGACTTTGTAGGATAAACCATAGCGAAATCCTCAATCAATGTATCTTGCATACCCGAAAAAGCTCTAACATTGACATAATCTAAATTAATATGATCTAAAGCCCCCGATAAACGCGCACGATTTACAAATCGAAATTGAAATGCATCCGTGAAATAGATCTCATTTTTAATCGGAATATGTGCCATCTTAAAAGGTGTAGAACCAACTCCGCCACCTGCTGCCCAAATTCGTCTCCATTGATCAGTCGACACGTCTTTAAATTGAAGAATTAAAGAATCAATATCCTCAGGGACATCTCCAAAACCTTCCATCTGATAAAGAAAAGAAATGTACAAAGAATCAGCTTCAGAGTATCCTGAAAGATCAATTGGTTTAGATGTCAAATGATCGGCATACCCTGTAATAGTTGTCCCGATTGCATAAGGATAACCTTTACTATCCGTACCATCAAAAGTCATCACCCCAAGAGACCATGGATCTACTGCAAAACGATAATTATGATAAGCTTCATCATCTAACCACAAAGCTGATGGTTCTTGTATATTTAAAAAGAATTGAGTTGCAGTAGCCTGCACTAAATCGGCTCCTGGAATATAAATTGTATCGGGAATATTAGGGATACCAATTGTGTCATAAATGTAATATGGAGGATAAACAGTAACATCCTCATAAACCGGAGGGTAGACAGCTAGATTACTATACCTAATTTCACGAGATGGGAAATTAATAATCGTTGTTGTTCCTAAATTAGCATCATAAACACGCTTAAATGTCTGACTTCTAGTAAACATTGTACCAGCCGGAAAAGCGGTTCCAACTGAATCAAGAAGACTAAAATAGACTTCAGACTCTATACCAGGATCCGTAACAGAACCATTATACTGTTGAATTCTATTTTTACAGAAATCATCAAAAAAAGGCAAGCTAAGTGTATCTGTAAAATAGATAATAGTACTATCAAAAGAATTAGCTTTATTGGTTTTCAGCATACCGAATGGTTGCTCCATCAATTCAATATTATAAATTATAGGATCGACACCTTCTTGGCTATAGCTTGAAAAGGATATACTCCAAAATAAAGTATAAATTAAAACTCCTATTTTTTTACTTAGACGCATGTACAGTAATAGTTGAAGCTCCTGGTATAAAACGTTCTTCGAAATATTCCGGAGTTTGTAAGTTAATCAAAGCGTTACAAGAGTCAGCTGCTGTTGCGCAATCTTGACAAATCAACACTAAATTTATATAGGGCATTCCACTTAATCTCGACTTTGCTTCGCACACGTTTAATCCTACTAAATTTGGCAATAGCACGTCCATAGTTTCAGCTCGCTTTCCAATGATTAATGTAATCACAGCTCCAATTGGAACTTTCTTTACCTCCGTTATCCTTTTCCCTTGATAGAGCTGATCGATAACCGCACCAGCCGACTCAACAGAAGGTTTGTATTCAATTCTATATTTAAAACCTCTACTATTTAAAATATTTGTTGCAAAACGTTCCGATTTATCAATCAAAACAGGCAAATCAATTACTTGCGTATTCTTAGAAACTTTAACCCGTATAGTTCTACCACTTTTAACAAATACGTTTGTAATTTTAGAGGGCTTAGGATCTTGTGCAAGAACAGTTCCATCAGGTTTCGAAGGGTCATAAACGGACTCAGATACTTCATACAATAAATCTACACCACCTAGAATACTTCCTAAATTAGCCTCGTTTTTTCCAACCAAATTAGGGACTTCAATCTTTTCTCCTAAAGAAGTACTTGATTTAAGATAAATATTCAACAGAATAATCACGATAAAAAGAGACCCTATAATGGCAATGATATTCACCAAGAAAGATTTACTAAAAACTAAATTTTTTATTTTACTCAACGTACTCATTTCGATATTACTATTGACGCAAAGATACGATTAAAAATTAGGTGACAATTGATGTGTTTTATAGAAATCTTCAATATAATCCATAGCTTCTTGTGCACTATCAACAACTTTAAGAAGTTCCATGTCTTTTGCAGAAACATTTCCTTCTTGTTCCAGCATAATATTTTTGATCCAATCCACTAATCCTTGCCAATAATTTTTGCCAATTAGCACGACCGGACGTTTATTAATTTTATTGGTCTGAATGAGCGTTAAAGCTTCAAACATCTCATCTAATGTGCCTAAACCTCCGGGTAAAACAACAAAACCTTGTGAATATTTTACGAAAATCACTTTACGAACGAAAAAGTAATCAAACTTAAGATTCGACTCTTTATCGATGTATTTATTGTCAAATTGTTCAAAAGGCAAATCAATATTCAAACCAATCGATTTACCACCTCCTAACTGCGCGCCTTTATTACCTGCTTCCATGATTCCTGGACCACCACCAGTAATAACACCAAAACCAGACTCCGCTAATAATCTTGAGATTTCGACAGCTGTCTGATAGTAAGGATTGTCCTCTTTTGTGCGAGCCGAGCCAAATACAGAAATACTTGGTCCTATCTTGGCCATTTTCTCATAACCTTCAACAAATTCAGACATGATTTTAAAAATTGCCCAGCTATCGTTGCTTTTTATATCGTTCCAATCCTTTTGTAATCGACTATTTAATGACATAATTCAATTTTAGTTTTCAATAAAAATAAAATATAATCTGATTTCTTACTGATTAAACGACAAAGTGTATATGTTATTTTAGAATAAATCAATAAATTCGGTTATGCGTTTACTTCTGTTAACCGTTTTTATACCAATCTCGATTTTTGGACAGTCTTTCTTTACCGCAAAAGATAGTCTTGATAAAAATAGAACGATTTGGACTTCTACAGGGATAGGTGCAACATGGACTGCCACAACGATAGGCCTTTCAACCGTATGGTATAAAGACGTTCCTAAATCCAAATTTCATTTTTTTAACGACAGGAATGAATGGTTACAGATGGACAAAATAGGTCATATTTACACCGCAAACAAGATTTCGCAACTTACTTTTGATTTATACCATTGGTCGGGTTGGAAAAACAACTCCGCAGCTTTAATGGGATTTGGGGTTTCAACTGGTTTTCAGTTAACACTAGAGTTCATGGATGGTTTTTCACGTGACTGGGGCTTTTCATGGTGGGATATCGCTGCCAATACAACTGGCTCTACTATTTTTCTTGCGCAACAACTCATCTGGAAAGAACAAAGAATCCTCTTGAAATTTTCTCATTTCCCGAGTAATTACGCGCAGTATAGACCAGGTACTTTAGGCTCTAATTTTGCAGAACGATTATTAAAAGATTATAATGCACAAACCTATTGGCTTAGCATAAACCCGTCTACATTCGGTAAAAACAATCCATTGCCCCAATGGTTATGCTTCTCATTTGGATATTCCATATCAGGTAAACTACATGGAACGGATAATATTTACACACCTGCAGAAACAGGTATTACAATCGCGGCACAAAGAGAATTTTTACTTTCGTTAGACATTGATTTTAGTAGAATAAAAACAAAAAAACCTTGGTTAAACGCTTTATTAAGACAGTTTAATTACATAAAAATCCCCTTCCCTGCATTACGCTGGAAAGGGGACGTATTTTATGGCCATTGGCTCTATTTCTAATTTTTACTGCTCCAAATGTCCCAAGATTTCAAAGCTTGTTGCTTTAACATGGTTTCTCCATTTAATATTTGTGCCCCAGCAGATCGTGCTTTCTCTAACAACGTTGTAACGGAAGGATTATAAATCAAATCAACGACTAAATGCTCTGTTGTTAAATACTCAAAAGGAATTGGTAAACATTCATCTACATTTGGATACATCCCCACAGGTGTGGTATTCACCAATAATTTACAAGCTCTTAACATGTGCTCATTCACTTGATCATATCCAAATTGATTTGGACCTTGAGGATTGCGTGAAACAAAGATCACCTCTATCCCTAGTTGTTTAAGAACATACTCTACCGCTTTTGAAGCACCACCCGTTCCAAAAATAGCCGCACGCTCATGACGATTTGTTAAAAATGGCTTGATCGATTGTTGAAAACCGAACGCATCCGTGTTGTGTCCAATCTTTTTTCCATCTTTAATCTGCACACAATTAACAGCACCGATTGCTTCTGCTTCAGGTGAAAGCATATCTAAAAATGGTATTATAGATTGTTTATACGGAATAGTAACATTGCATCCATCAATTCCCGATTCTAAAACCGTAGGTAAACCTTCAATTGTAGGAACCGCAAAATTCTCATAAGTTGCTTTAATACCATATTCCTCAAAATATAAATTAAAGAAAGTCTTCGAATAAGAATGCCCCAGTTGACTACCAACTAATCCAAATTTTTTCATCTTACTAATTAATTAAAGTTAGGATTTCTTTCTCATTCGGAAGATCTCAATAATCATTGGTACCAATGAAATACCAATAATTCCGAAGATTACGATTTCAAAATTATTTTTTACAAATGAAATATTCCCGAAGAAATATCCCAACATCGTCAGACCGATTACCCAAACAACCCCACCGATAATATTGAAACGAAGGAATTTAGCATATTTCATATTCCCAATCCCCGCCACAAAAGGTGCAAATGTTCTTACTATTGGAACAAATCGAGCTATAATTATGGTTTTAGGTCCGTGCTTTTCGAAGAAATCATGTGTTTGATCGATGTAATTCTGTTTGATTAACTGTTTACCTGCAAACTTCATTTGAAGCATTTTATTACCTACATTCTTTCCTAGATAATAATTCAGTCCATCTCCTAAAACAGCAGCAATTATAAGTAGTGCCAAAACCAAAAGAAGATTTAATTCAGCTGTTTCGCCTGCATCATTTACAAAACCTGCACAAAATGTACCTGCTGCAAACAAAAGAGAATCACCTGGTAAAAAAGGCATAATCACCAATCCTGTTTCAACGAAAATGATAAGAAATAAAATAACATAAATCCAAATACCATAGTCATTAATCATCTGAAATAGATGTTGATCTAGATGAAGAAAAAAGTCTAATATAGAATGAATCGTATCCATTTTTATTCTAAAATTAATGTTGAATCAACTGTATCTACCCAATTTTGTAATCCTCCTTCTAAAACAAAAACTTCTGTCAATTTAAGTTCTGTTTCTATGAAATTAGCAACTGCACTTGCCCGACCACCAGATTTACAAATAAGAAGCAATGGTTGTTCTAAAGTATTTTCTTTTAAAAAATTACAAACATCGGCCATTGGCACGTTAGTAAACCCCAGATTTGCAAACTGATACTCATATGCTTCACGCACATCAATCACCTGAAAATCTTCTAGTCTGGTCTTCAACTCAATAGGAGTAATCCATTTCATCTTCGTCGTTTTTACGGGACAAAAGTAATCATTTAAATGTAGCAATCTCTATGCTTTTACCTTGACAGATGATTCCATGTGAAAAATTGCTACTTCTTCATTCTTGTTATTCAAAGCCACCACCTTTACTTTCTGATTTACTCGATCACCAGTTTTAGCACTACATTCAACTGCATTGCGAATTAAATCGCCTTCATCACAAACAAAGTAAACATCCGATTCAGCACGTTTTAAAAACTCCCCGCCCATACTTTTGAATGCGAAAGAAACCTTCATACTTAGTTTTTCAGTAAAATAGAAAGCATGTAATCCAGCACATAAATCAGCTCCAACTGCTAAAGCTCCGAAATACATGGAGTTTAAATGATTTTTGGAGCGTCTTCTCAACTTTATTCGAACCCGTACCGTTTTTTCATCTACTTGTAAAACTTTAGGAGAAAGATAACCAATCATTGGAATTTTGAAAAAACCCATCAGAAAAACCATTTTTTTCCAATATGATAATTGTTCTAATTTATTTGTTTTCATATTCTAGTTTTAGTCGATCAAAAATTGCTTGCATTGGTAAAATTGCTTTTGTATGCTCAATACTTGGTCCTGCACAAAAAACAGTTTTGTAAGTTGTACTAAAAGCTGCTTTTTCTAAAGACTTCATGCCTTTTACAAAAACCAACATTTTTACATACTTCTTCAGTTTTTTATTTTTATTTAAAACGCGTTCAAACCAACCTTGTTGCGTACCAATTTTCTGAACGTAAGGCGTATTGATTACAGTACATGGTGTTCCTGACAATTTAGTCGTTCTTACAATATCTTTTGCTCCATAATCGACGCAAGCTTGTTTATAATCATTAGTCACATCAGCCTCGTCGGTAGCGATGAATAAACTCCCCATCGACACACCAGCAGCACCAAGCTCCATCATTTGACGAATTTCTTGTCCTGTCCCTACTCCACCTGCAGATATTACAGGAACTTTACATTGACTTACCAATTCAGGAATCAACTCTTTGAAAGAAATATCACCTGCATGACCTCCAGCTTCCTTATTAACAGCTATTATCGCATCGCAACCTAAGCTTTCAACCTTTTTAGCGTACTTTAAATCCGTTACATCGCAAATAACCTTTATCCCATTTTGATGGCATTTCTCAATTGTTTCGGAGGGATTTCCTAAAGAAGTGATAACGAACGCAACCTTCTCTTCACATAAAATATCTAAATGCTTTTTATAATGAACATTGGATTGATTAACAATTAAATTGATTCCAAAAGGGCCGTCTATTTGAGATTTGATAAACCGAATACCTGCTCTAAAAAGTTCAGGAGTTCTATAATTTAATGCAGGAATGGCTCCTGTTGCACCATTGCGAATAGCTTCTACAATCATTTTCTCATTGGAAACAAGAAACATTGGTGCGACAATAACCGGGAATTCGATTCCTAGTAAAGTTGTTATTTTCACGGGGTAACTATATTATTTTTCTACTACCGAAGATAGTAAATTTATTATGTATGCCTAATAAATAAAATTTCAATGCTCTAAAAATGCTTTTCACCTCCAAAATCCAATTAAATTTACAGCATGGCAACATTTCAAGATTGGAAGGAAGCTGCACGACCAAGAACGCTTCCATTAAGTTTATCGGGAATTATTTTAGGATCTGGGATCGCATTTTCTCAAGGTTATATTAATTGGTTAATCTTTGCTTTAGCACTATGTACAACCATATCATTTCAAATACTATCCAATTTGGCAAATGACTATGGAGATGGCGTTAAAGGAACAGATAATGAAAACAGGATTGGTCCAGAAAGAGCGATACAATCAGGTGCCATAACCAGTAAACAGATGAAAAATGCAATCATCATTTGGGTTATACTCAGTTTTATATTTGCCGGATTGCTAATCTACTTTGGCACACAACAAATGCCCATCTCATCCATCTATTTTTATATTATACTAGCCATTTTATGCGTTATCGCTGCCATAACATATACGGTCGGCAAAAACGCTTACGGTTATAATGGAATGGGAGACGTTATGGTTTTTCTTTTCTTTGGAATAGTTGCCGTAATGGGTGTTTACACATTATACAGTAAGCAAATTGAATGGATCAATATCCTACCTGCTTGTACAATCGGATTACTTTCCACTGCGGTTTTGAATCTAAATAATATGCGAGACCGCGCGTCAGATATCTTATCCAATAAAAATACTTTAGTCGTAAAAATGGGCGCAACAAATGCCAAATATTATCACGCTTTTTTAATTGTTGGAGCAATGTTTAGCTGGGCTTACTTTTTAAATTACATGAATTATCATTTAGAGTTCATCTCTCTTATTCCATTTTTAATATTAACTCAACACCTTAAAAGAATTGCGAAGGTAACCGATGCAAAAGCATTTGACCCTGAATTGAAGGTTGTATCGCTCTCAACTTTTGTGATCGCTGTCGTTTACTTTATCACGATTTGGTTTTAAACCATGAAAGCATCTTTTAAATATCATCCATTAACTTTCAAACGTCCTGCTGGAACTTCAAGAGGTGTTTTGCAAATAAAACATTCATGGATTTTAACACTGGAAGCAAATGGAATAAAAGGAATAGGTGAATGCAGTATTATACCGGATTTATCAGTTGATTACATTTCATTAGAACTTTATGAAAATGAATTACAAATCCTTTGTGACGGAATAAACGCAGGAAGTATTCAACCTCAAAATTGGCCTCAACTTTACAGAGACCAATCTTCTATTCTTTTTGGATTAGAATGTGCGTATCTTGATTTAAAGAACGGCGGTAAACAAATTTATTTCGATAACGCTTTTTCTCAAGGAAAGAAAAAGATTCCTATAAATGGTCTTATCTGGATGGGAGAAGAAGAGTTCATGCATGCCCAAATTGAACAAAAAATTACTGAAGGTTTCTCAACTATAAAAATGAAAATTGGTGCGATAGATTGGGAAACAGAACATAAATTGCTTAAAAACATACGTTCAAGGTTTTCTGCTGATAAAATAACTTTACGCGTGGACGCTAATGGTGGATTTACACCATTAACCGCTCCTCATCTACTGCAACAATTAGCTGATCTGGATATCCACTCCATTGAGCAACCTATAAAGCAAAATCAATGGATGGAAATGCAAAGACTTTGCGAAAAATCACCATGTCCTATCGCTCTCGATGAAGAATTAATTGGGAAAAATAATCTGGAAGATAAGCAGCAGCTACTTGATATTATTAAACCTCAATTCATCATTCTAAAACCTAGTTTACATGGAGGGATTCAAGGTTGTAACGAATGGATTCAATTAGCCGACCAAAGATCAATCCCTTGGTGGATGACTTCTGCTTTAGAAAGTAACATTGGACTAAAAGCTATTTGTGAATTTACCGCTGAATTTGAAAACACTCTACCTCAGGGTTTAGGGACAGGCGGTCTTTATGAAACAAATTTCCCAAGTAAACTTACTGTGGAAAACGGTTATATATATTGGAAAAGCAAAAAAGAGAGCTAAATGCTCTCTTTTTAATCTAAAACTTATTCTTTTTTCCAAACCATGTCTTACGACCCTTATTTTTAGCTGAAGCTACTTTTTGATCTACCGTTGGTTTAAACTTCTTTTTCTCCTCTTTTTTATCGCCCTCTTTTTTTCGAGCAGGACGAGGTTCTTTCTTAATTACTTCAAAAAACTCCATCGGATAATCGTGATCATCATCTACCGGAATCTCTTGATTAGTAATTTTTTCAATCGCAGTTAGGTACGCTTTCTCTTCAAATTCACAAAAAGAAATAGCTTCCCCTGAACGACCCGCGCGACCAGTACGACCAATTCTATGCACATACGTTTCAGGAATATTAGGTAAATCAAAATTGATTACTAATTCCATACCTTCGATATCAATACCACGTGCAGCAATATCTGTTGCAACTAAGCAACGAATCTCTTTAGATTTAAAATTACCCAATGCGCGTTCCCTTGCATTTTGACTTTTATCACCGTGTAAAGAATCTGCAGAAATCCCCTTCTTGATTAATGCTTTAGCAATCCGATCGCAGGCATGTTTCATTTTACTGAAAATCAAAACTTGATCTGCTGAATGCCCATTTAAAACATCCGTCAACAACTTTTGTTTGTTCGTTCTATCTACGAAATAAACTTTTTGAGTTATTTTTTCAGCAGTTGAAGAAACAGGAGCAACTTCTACTTTAACGGGATCTAATAAAATACGACCTGCCAAGGCTAATATTTCAGGAGCCATTGTGGCTGAGAAAAATAAATTCTGACGTTCTTCAGGAATAATACGAAGTACTTTTTGTACATCGTTAATGAATCCCATATCCAACATTCGATCAGCCTCGTCCAAAACGAAGAAATCAACATCATAAAGTTTTATATGTCCTTGAGCAATTAAATCTAATAAACGACCTGGTGTTGCCACTAGAATGTCTACTCCTTGATTTAAAAGTTCCACTTGTTTATGTTGGCTTACCCCTCCAAAAATAACAGTGTAATTAAGTGGTAAATGTTTAGAATACGCTTCCAAATTTTCACCAATCTGTATTGCTAATTCTCGCGTTGGAGTAAGTATCAGTCCGCGAATAACTTTTCTAGATTTCACTTCCTTTTTAGACAAGATATCTAACATGGGGATGCAAAATGCGGCAGTCTTACCTGTTCCCGTTTGGGCACATCCTAATACATCTTCTCCTTTAAGAATTGCAGGAATGGCTTGAGCTTGAATAGGTGTTGGTGTGGTATAACCATATTCTTCGATTGCTTGTAGGATACGGTGATCCAAAGCAAGGTCTTTAAATGAATTCAAATGCTAACTAATTTATGAATAACAAAGATACGATAAAGTCGTCAATTTTATTTAATAAAGCGGCTCAGTTACTCCATATAAGATATTATTACCATTTCGTACGGTTATCTTCACATCGTCTAAATACAAGTGTTGCTGGGCGCGATTCCATAAAAACAGAGTTAATTGACTTCCTTTAGGGAAATTAATATCTGCAAGTTTTAAGGTCGCGACAAATACATTCCACTCCGCACTATTTTGAGATTTAGACAACTGCTTCTTTAAGTCGTTTCCTGTCCAATAATAAACTGAATCTTGATACGATATTTGGACAATAATAACAGCATCAATTGTGTCAATACCAATGTTTTTAGCTCGTAATTGAATGTCAATAAAATCATTTTCTTGCAATGCCATATCTTCTAAAAGCAAGTCTACTTTTGGCCCCCACTCTTGTATTTTTGGCACTTCACAAACTTTACTATTCGTCTCGCTATCCCTAATAATATTATCACTAGAAAAATTAGACCAATACTTAGGACTCTCTTCTTCGAAAGTATTCAACTCTACAACTTTCAAAGGTTCTGTTACATTGGACTGTTTTTTTGAAAACAAATATGTTGAACCATCGAAATAATCTTCAAACTCAATAAGATAAGGGTAATACAACTTGATAATCGGAATATGAGTCGGATTAACTTGTGAAATGGCTCCAAAAAACAAATAATCTGTAGTCTTAACTTGCTCTTCTAAATAATCCTTCAATTCTCCCTCCGTCACAAAATCATCCCATCTAAAATTCTGTGACCACTTATTCTGCTTCAAATAATAATTGGTAATTCGCTCGTGAGAAAAGATTAAACCAGCAACATTTTCATACTTTAATTGTGCTGCATTATTATCTTTTAACAGCTCTAAGTAGATACTCTTATGATAATATTGATAATGCTTTCGTTGTTGGACCAATGTAAAGATATTCACCCCCATCACAAGTATAACAAGCACCGCATTTTGGATTGGTTTTAAATTTTTCAGATAACCAAATAGCAAGAAAATAATAAAGGTGAAACTAAAAATCAACACAGAAAACTGCAAAACAGCGAGTCGATAGACGGAATAATAATAACCGATTAAAAATGAAATAATAAACCAAATAAAGAACAAAATGTAAATTTTATAATTTATTTTTTGAATATACTTGCTTCGCAATGCCCAAAAGAAAATCCCTACCACAACGCTAATAGAAAGCAGTGAGAAATGAAAAATATAGAAGAGATAATTCCAGATGAAAGAAGCGTTTGGTTTTCCTAACCATTGTTCAACACCTCCCATTTTTAATTGGTAAAAGAATACTGGTAATGCTGGTATGTATAAAATAAAGGAAAGAATTCCTAAAATAATATACTTACCAATCCATTTTGGAGGTATAAGAAAAACACCACTAATAGCTACAATAGCAGCAAATAGCAGACTAAAATGGTGGTTGTAGGCACATAGCGTTATTGACAAAGAGAATAATATACCATTTCTCCAAAACTTACGTTCGCCATCTTGCAAAAGTCTCGATAAAAAATAGACCATTAAAAGACACGTAAACAATCCACTAATATAGGGCCGTGCAATGAGAGAATATGCGATTGAATATTGAATAGTAGCCACAAAAGCCATTGACAACAAAGCGACTGTTTCATTGAACCATCTTTTACCAATCCAATAGGTTAGCGCCACGGCTAAAACTCCCATCACGACAAAGGGAAATTTCAACGCAGCTTCTGAATGGCCAAAAATCAATCCCCAATAGTACAGTAACACCTGAATTCCAGCCGGATGACCATCCACCTTAACGCCATATTCAACTAAATCAGAGAAGTTATCAAAACGGAGTCGATGAAGCGCGCTAAACTCATCATGCGTAAATTTAACTTGACTATAGTTTATTAAACGAAGTACTATTGCAACAAGTAGAATTAACCAAAAAATTATTTTATTCGTGATTTTCATATCGTCGAAAAGTCAAAGGACCACTCAAAGGTGAGCTTTCCTTTTTGTCTTATGCTTTTATTACGTTTTTAATTCTTTTTAAGCCAATTCTTTTGCGAGTAACATCTATTTCAACCACCTCCACTTTCACGTGATCATGAAGAGATATGTACTGAGCAGGATCTTCCACATAAACATCTGCTAATTGCGATTTGTGTATTAATCCATTTTCTTTTAAGCCTATATTAACAAAAGCTCCAAATGCTGTGACATTAGTAACTATTCCATTCAATTCCATCCCCACCTTTAAATCTTCAATTGTGCGAATTGTTTCATCGAACTCCAATACTTTTGCTGCAGCACGAGGATCACGTCCTGGTTTCTTTAACTCTGCAATAATATCTTCAAATGTATAACGATCAATTTCTGGAAAATCATCCTTTTCTAATTGTTTCAATGCCTCTTGATTCCCTACCAGCTCTTCTGTTTTCAATTTCAGTTTCTTCGCCATTTTCTCCACTGCTTTATATGATTCAGGGTGAACGGACGAATTATCTAAAGGATTTTTTCCATCACGAATTCGAAGAAAACCAGCGGCTTGTTCAAAAGCTTTCGCTCCTAATCTTTTAACCTTTTTCAATTCTTCTCTTGAGGAAAAACCTGCATTTTCGGTTCTATAGCTAACAATATTTTCAGCCAATCCCATTCCAAGACCGGAAACATAACTTAACAAATACGGAGATGCTGTATTCAAATCTACACCAACAGCATTTACCGAAGAGATTACTACGTCATCTAGCGCGTCTTTTAACGCAGTTTGATTCACTTCATGTTGATATTGCCCAACACCAACGGATTTAGGGTCAATTTTTACCAATTCAGCCAATGGATCCATTAATCTTCGTCCAATCGAAACCGCTCCACGAACCGTTACATCATAATCTGGGAACTCTTTTCTTGCGATTGAACTTGCAGAGTAGATGGATGCGCCATCCTCTCGAACTACGTATACTTCTACCGGATTTTTAAACCCAGTCTTTTTTATAAGCGCTTCCGTTTCTCGACCTGCAGTCCCATCCCCAATTGCAATTGCTTCAATTTTATACGCTTCGACTAATTGCGCAATTTTAGCTTTAGCTGGTCCGGCTTCATTTTGAGGTGCATGCGGAAATATTGTTGTATTAGTAAGGAGCCCTCCATTTTCATCAATACAGACGACTTTACATCCCGTTCGGAAACCAGGATCAATCGCTAAAATACGCTTCGAACCAAGTGGTGCTGCTAAAAGCAATTGGCGTAGATTGGTTGAAAATATTTTTATCGCTCCTTCATCCGCTTTGTCCTTTTGCGTTTGAATCATCTCATTTTCAATGGAAGGCATCAATAACCGTTTATATGCATCATCGCAAGCTTCTTCAACGATCGTTGCACAATCATCATTTCCTTTAACCATAAAGCGATGAATCAATTCTAATGCTTCTTCTTTTTCAGGTTGTACTTTTAACTTGATGAACCCCTCTCGATTAGCTCTATATAAAGCCAAAAAACGATGCGATGCCATTCGATGTAAAGGTTCAGAAAAATCAAAGTAATCTTTGTACTTAGCTGCTTCTTCGTCTTTTCCTTTTACCAATTTACTTACAACAGTAGCTTTACGTTGAAACAACGTTCTTAAACGCTCTCTCAATACGATGTTTTCATTCACCCATTCAGCAATAATATCCTTAGCGCCCTGAATTGCCTGCCCCTCCTCTAAAACATCTCCTTTGACGAACTTACTAGCCATCTGCATTGGATCACCTCCACGTTGCGACATGATCATTTTTGCTAAAGGTTCCAACCCTAGTTTACGTGCTTTATCACCCCGTGTTTCTCGTCGTTGTTTATAAGGAAGGTAGATATCTTCCAATTCAATCGAATCAAAAGAAAGTTGAATTTTTTGCTTTAATTCATCGGTTAACTTTCCTTGTTCTTCAATTGCTTTCAGAATTGTTTGTTGACGACTGATTAGCTCCTCATATTTCTTGGACAGATCACGAAGGAGTGCAATTTGCACCTCGTCCAAATCACCTGTACGTTCTTTTCTATATCGTGCAATAAAGGGAATAGTCGCCCCTTCATCAAAAAGTTGTATTGTATTTTCAATAGAGCGTTGACCTAACGCCGATTGGTTCTTTATAAAAGTTATTTTCTCCATAATTCTAGATTAAATTTAACATTTTTCACAGGTACACCGAATAACTTTGAAACTTTATTCCCTAAAATCAGTACATTTAGAATATAAAATTAAATGTAATGGTAAGAAACATTTTTACGGTTGCCGCAATTGCTTTGGCTTTAGCGTCATGTGGATCAACAACTAAAGTAAAAGAAGTGGCAGAAAATGTCAATGGCCGAGTTCAAGATTTACCCTCAGGTGAAGCAACTGAAGGACTTGCACTTTATGGTTCATATTGTGGGCGCTGTCATAAATTATTTGAAATCAGTGAGTTTTCAGAAGCGCGTTGGGCAGAAGTTTTACCCCCAATGATTAAGAAAGCAAAATTAGATGAGGAGCAAGGTAAAAAAGTAACTGCTTACGTGAACTGGAAACTAAAAAAATAATGTTTTCTGAACTTAAAGTAATTGATATATCCACGGTTCTCGCAGGTCCATCTGTGGGAACTTTCTTTTCCGAGTTAGGAGCAACTGTTATAAAGATAGAATCTCCTTTTCATGGAGATGTAACACGAAGTTGGAAACTGTCAAGTGAAGATCCTAGTAGCAAAATCTCTGCATACTTCTCCTCTGTTAATTACAAAAAAAGATATATTAAGCTTGATTTTTCGCTTGAGGAAGACCACAACGTTCTTCTGAACTTAGTGAAAGATGCAGATATTCTATTATCCAATTTCAAGTATGGTGATGCTGAAAAATTCAAATTAACAGATGCCGTTTTAACATCGCTTAATCCACGCTTAATCCATGGTAAAATATCAGGTTTTGGTCAAAATAGCGACCGAGTAGCCTACGATTTAATTCTTCAAGCAGAAACGGGTTTTATGTCCATGAATGGATCAGAAACAAGTGATCCTACAAAAATGCCAGTCGCACTCATTGATATTCTCGCTGCTCACCATTTAAAAGAAGGAATACTAGTTGCTTTATTGGAACGAACTAGAACAGGAAAGGGTAAAAACGTGTCAATTTCATTGTATGAAGCTGCTATTGCTAGCCTTGTAAACCAAGCTACAAACTATTTAATGGGAGGACAAATTGCCAAAAGACAAGGTAGCTTACATCCCAACATTGCTCCGTATGGAGAAATATTCAAAACCAAAGACAATCAATTAATAACATTTGCCATTGGTAGTGATACTCATTTTGTGAAGCTTTGTAACTATCTAAATCTTTCCGACTTCACCAAAGATGCACGCTTTAATATGAATGTGAATCGAGTTAAGAATCGAAAACAACTTTATACTTTATTACAGAACGAAATCAAAGAAAAAAACTGCAAAGATATTCTCGATTACATGCTAAATAATCATGTACCAGCAGGAAAAATAAAAACAATAGATGAAGTATTAGAAGATCCAAACTGCCAACATTTAATTCTAACGGAAACCATTGAAGGTGTTGAAACGAAGAGAATAGCTAGTGTTCTTTTCTAACAAAAAAAATCCCCAACCAAAGTTGAGGATCAATACTAGCTTATTTTGTTTCTTGTGAATTTCTCTTTTCTTTACGATTATTTTCTTTAATCATTCTGTCCATTTCTGAAGTCATGAATTGAAATAATCTACGCGTATCTTTTTCATTTAGTTTTTCACCAAACCGAATATTTTTCTTGTAGTAAACAAATTGTAAACGTTGACCTCCTCCTACCCAAGGTGACGCTTCCCATGAGGACTGTATAGATCTTTCTTTTGGCACTTCCCATCCGAAATCTGAAATATTTTCAAAAAAATAAGTGTTAGCCTTACCGTAACCACGGATTGAATTTTTTATAGTTAATCCTAAAGAATCAATTTTAATATATTCATTTCCCCACATGGTCCACAAAAATTGTTTTGTAACTCGATAGGCATAGTACCCCCAAAAAACCATAAAAATAACAATGATTAATTGTTCTTGTCTTGACAATTCAAAGTGAAAGAATGACCAAATCATTACAAAACCAATCATCCACCACATAGCAACCCAAGCACCAATCAACGCAGTAATAAAGGCTTTTTTTTCAGGAAAAATAACCAGTGTAGATTTACCCTTCCCTTCATTTAACGTTATTCGTTCTCCTATACTTCTCATTCTACAAAAGTAATTACAATTTTTTATTAACTCTTTATGCCACGAAAATGGTTACTAATCAATTTCAATGATCGGCTGATTGGGCAAGAATTCAAACTTATCTTTTTCTTTGTCTTCAATCCTTTGAATCTTTTTTTCTTGCCTCTTCAACTTATTAGCAGCCATTTTTTCAAGGTCAATTTTAAAATTATCTAATTTATAAACAAAACCAGCACTAACTGAGAAAGTGTGTGGGATAACCGTCTCAGGAGGAGCCGTATCATAAAAATGACTAAAATTTATCTTGATACTAAACGGATCTGTAATGCGAAAAAGCAACGTATAATCTCCAGAAACTCGAAAATCAGAGAAATGTGCAATATTAGGTTGAATATAAGTCGAGGAAGTGAACTCAAAATGTTTAAAATTAAGATAGGAAGAAATATATGTACTCCATCGAACGTCATTATTAAATTCTATTGGACGGTCTGAAAAATTAACTTCTTCATACTCGTAAAAAAGGGATGTTCCTCCAAATAAACGGACCGCTCTCTTATTAAATCCACCTTCTTTGGATCCTATATCCAAAATTTTAGCCCGAAAACCAGAACCTACAAGCGAACGAATTTTTTGCAACAACAATTGGTTATATTGCACTTGGGCATATGATTCCCATTTCCACGCTGAGTTCGCAATACGGTATGCATAACGTAAATGCATCATTCCAAAATTAGAATAGGTTGAATTTCGGGCTCCCGTGTACTTTAAATCATTTATAAGCAAAATAAGATGCTTATTTTTATCTGGAAGACTGTCATCCGTATGCATATCGTTTTTTTTACCACCTCGCTCAATTAAAGCATCTTTATCTCTAAGAAACCGATCGCTTTTACCACTAAATTTATACTGAATAAGCGGTTTAAAATGAAATGTAACTAACAAATCCTTTTGTTGCTGAGCAGATAACGTTAAATCTAAGGCACCACTAAAACCATAGGTCCCATCATTGGCTCGTCGATTTTCAATATTAACCACTTGACTAAAAGTCATCTTATGGATAGTAATTAATAAAAATAGGGATAATAGTCTTTTCATCTGTTTATATTCACACACAAAGGTAAATAGTCTTCTTCAAGAAATGTGAAACGAAAGAATATTATTTCATAATTTATTCATCTAATGGACAAAACCCAAAGCTCAACAGGAGTAAAATACTGAAATTAAATATTGACAAGAGTCGTTCAAGTTCTAAATCCTACAACACCCAACAAGAATTGTGATTTTGAAAATACTGCAACAATACCTTCTAGCACCAAAACAAATGCATTCTGATCAGAATCTAAAGCAAACTCCCACAGCTTTAAAACCATCCCCAAGACACTAGGAGATAAAAGGTATAAATTCTTAAATAATAAAACATAAAAAAAGCCTTCTCAAAAAATGAGAAGGCTCTAACTTTTAACGTTTGTAGCGGTCTGGACGGGACTCGAACCCGCGACCCCATGCGTGACAGGCATGTATTCTAACCAACTGAACTACCAAACCAAAATCTTTACTAGCGTTGAAGCATCAGCTTCATTCAAGTTTTGTGTAATGCTTTTCGTTAAAAACGTGTGCAAAGTTACGGAACTTTTTTCAATCTACAAGCATTTTTTTAAAAAAAATGGGGATAAATTAAATTCATCCCCATTTAAATACGCATTTATCCTAAAAACGGATATTTATAATCAACTGGTGGAACAAATGTTTCTTTAATCGTACGAGCAGATACCCAACGCATTAAATTCATTTTAGCTCCTGCTTTATCATTTGTACCAGAACCTCTAGCACCTCCAAATGGTTGTTGCCCTACAACAGCACCTGTTGGCTTATCATTGATGTAAAAGTTTCCGGCAGCATTTCCTAACATTTCTGTAGCTAGATTAATCGCATAGCGATCATTTGCTATAATTGAACCTGTTAAAGCATATTCAGATGTTTCATCCACCAATTTTAAAGTCGCTTCAAAATCATTTTCTGGATAAACATAAATCGTTAATACAGGTCCGAAGATTTCTTCAACCATCGTACGATAAGTAGGATTGGTAGTTACAACAACAGTTGGTTCGATAAAATAACCTATAGATCCATCGTAATTTCCACCTACAATAATTTCAGCATCCTTTGATTCTTTCACAAAATCAATATATCCCGAGATCTTGTCAAAAGCTCTTTTATCAATAACTGCATTAATGAAATTGGAAGTATCTCCAGGTGTACCCATTTTCATGGATTTAACTTGAGAAACTAAAATTTCTTTTACATCAGCCCATAAATTAGAAGGAATGTATGCACGAGAAGCCGCACTACATTTTTGCCCTTGGTATTCAAAAGCTCCGCGAGATAATGCAGTTGCAACTTCGGCTGCGTTTGCACTTTTGTGAACCATTACAAAATCTTTCCCCCCTGTTTCGCCCACGATACGAGGATACGAACGGTAAGTCGCTAAGTTTTCACCAATTTGTTTCCATAAAGTACGGAAAACCCCTGTTGACCCCGTAAAGTGAAGTCCTGCAAAATGTTTGTTTTTAAAAATAACTTCACCTGCAGTTGGTCCATCCACCGTAACCATATTGATTACGCCAGCAGGTAACCCAGCGGCTTCAAACAACTCCATTAGCACTTGAGCCGAATAAATTTGACTCTCAGCTGGCTTCCACACAATCACGTTACCCATCATCGCTGGAGCAGCGCATAAATTGGCACAAATTGCAGTAAAATTAAACGGAGTCAATGCAAAAACAAACCCTTCCAATGGACGATATTCTAATCGATTCCAAACTCCAGGAGAAGAAATCGGTTGTTCTGCATAAACTTCAGTCATATACTGAACGTTGAAACGCAAGAAATCTATTAATTCACACGCAGCATCGATTTCTGCTTGATAAACATTTTTTCCTTGTGACAACATTGTAGCTGCATTTAATTTATCACGGAAAGGACCCGCTAATAGATCAGCAGCTTTCAAGAAAATTGCAGCGCGATCTTGCCATGGCATTTTTGACCATTTAACTCTAGCTTCTAAAGCTGCATCAATTGCTTGCTCTACATGCTTTGCTTCCGCTTTGTTAAACTTTCCTAAAACCTTACCATGCTCATGTGGAGGTGTTAACGTCCCCTTATTATCTGTAAAGATTCTTTCAGAACCAATATATAGGGGCACTTCAATTGGTGATTGATTGTACATTTCATTATACTTATCAATCAAATTCGTATGATCATTTGAACCTGGTACATAAGAACGAACTGTCTCATTTACAGCAACAGGAACTTTAAAATAGGCATTCGACATAATTGCTTTTTTCTTGCAAATCTAATCATTGTTCGTTATCCTTGCAAAGAAGAATTGTACATAACGATTTATGACAAATACCTTAAACAAGCTTTTCACTGCAATAACCGCTATATTAATAACGATTCCATTACTTTATGGGCAAAATTATCAAGCCTATAAAAAAGAGAGTTCTCTCGCTAAAAAAAATCAAATGGCTTATGAATTAACCAGCTACTTTGTTAAAACTGATTTGGATTCGCTTCAGATATTAATTAAAGATCAACTGCATTATGCAAACAAAGAAGTCGATCGAGCAGGGATAATTTGTGGTTGGAATGCTCTCGGAAACCTACTGATTAGAAAAGAAAAAGAAAAAGAAGGGATTCAATACCTAAATAAGGTTAAAAATTATTACTTAGAACTAGGAGATTTTTTAAAGGTAACCGAATGTTTAAATGAAATTGGGAACGGTTATGTCTTCATGAATCGTAACCAAGAGGCCATCGAATGGTATATACAATCTCTTGAATTTGCAAATTTGATTCAAGAGTATGCTCGAGGTGCTGAAATAAACCTCGCACAAGCATATATACGTTTGGGTGAATATGAAAAAGCTACAAAACATGCCGAAGCTCATAGAGATCAACATTTAAAAATGGCAAATTATAGAAATGTCGCTAATGCATTTGCTGTTTTAGGGCAAATTGAGATGGAGCGAGAAAATAATGAAGCAGCAATTTACAACTTTGAGCAATGTTACCACTTCGCTTTAAGAGATCAAGACAACGTTATCTTAGGTCATGCTTATACTAACATTGGAATCGTTCATGCCCTCAATGAGGATTACGAAAAATCACTGGATGCATTTGAAACAGGATTGCTGTATCGTAAAAAAGTAAAAAACAACCGTCTAACATCCGATAGCTATTTGAACATCGCAAGTCTTTACCAATTAGAAAAAAAATATGACTTGGCTATGAATATCGCGAATCAAGGTCTTGAGGTCGCTAAAAAATTTAAACTATTAGAAAATCAATTAGAATTTCTGGAACTTAAAAAAGAAATTTTAAGTGAGCATGACATCGAACAACTTCCACCTGTATTAACAGAAATAAAGAAGATTAAAGAGAAAATAAACGTTGAGAAAGCTCAAGAATACGAATTTAATGAAGACATGACTGCTGAATTAAAAAACAGTATTTCATTAGCACAATCTGGGTTTCGGAAACCTCACTATGAAACAATTTTCATTACTGGAGGTTTAATCATTTTAGCCTTATTCGGCTTCGTGATTTATAACCAACAAAAAACCTAGAAATTTCTAATTTAAACGAGGAGGGAAACTTAGAAAAAACTGAGGTATGTTTACTAGAAAATGAATCCCTGTACTTAGATCAACAAAAGTATAATGCCCTCTCATGAAACCAACATCACTAAACAATTCACATCCGCTAACATATACAAATGACTCCCCTGCTTTAAGCATCGGCTTTTCTCCCACAACCCCTTCTCCACTTACTAAATTTATCTCATTGAGTGAATCAAAAATATACCAATTCCTATGTAATAACTGAACTGAAAAATCATTTCTATTTTCGATCTCTATTTCATAATTAAAAAAATAGGAAGAAGCTTCCACCTGAGAAATATCATCGCGAAACACTACTTTCACAGTGATTTTAACTCCTTTCGTAATGGCTGTTTTAGAAGACTTCATAGTTCTAAATTTACGACATTTATTTCAAAAGGAACACAATTAAACATTTTTAAGAAAACTTTAAGAAATCCAATGTTTTGGTATAATCTTTGCCTTATTTGACCAAAAATTAATAACATGAAAGCAAGTGTAATCCAAATTCTATTTATCTCAATACTGATAAACATACCTATCCATACCATTGCCCAGCCAAAGTATGAACTTGTGAGACAGGAATTATCTAATTGGGATCCCATACGCGGTAATTGGCTTGCGGATAGCTATGAAGCATTAGAAAAAGGACATGCTGTTCCAGATCGCATGTTTGAGGAGGATTTAACCCCTGCAGAGTTGTATCAATTAGCTCCAGAACAGACTAAAAAAAACATACAAAAAATAATAGAACAACAACCTTCAATCCCTGAAATAGTTTCTAGAATTTCATCGGTCGCACCTTCGGTTGGTCCTGATGGAATACAACGAATTGCATTAGAAGATTCACCAAATTCGACATCAAACCAAAGAAATACTAGACAAACAGTCAATTCGACTGGGAATTACAACGGGATTTTCAGAAACTCGAACTGTAATTTAATTCAAGGTCGCTCTTATGGAGATCCACATATCCGTACATTTGACGGAAGTACTTTTTCATTTCAAACAGTGGGAGAATATATACTAGCACGCTCTAGAGATGGACAATTTGAGGTACAAGGAAGACAAAAAGCGGAAACGGATAAAGTTTCTTTGAACAGTGCTGTTGCGATGAATGTTGCTGGTGACCAAGTAGGAATTTATGCTCAAGACATACCGAATAGACAAAATGCACCTCTACGCGTAAACGGTCAATCTGTTTTCATCACTAATGACACTTATTTTCTACCTAGCGGTGGCACTGTACAACAATCAGGTAAAAAATACATCGTAACTTGGCCGACGGGAGAAAGAGTTCAAGCGGATATGATAACCTCATCTGGTCGTTCTTTTCTAAACCTTTCTATTTTTGTTTACGATTGCTACGGTGATTATTCGGGTGTATTAGGAAATGGTAACGGAAATCGGAATGATGACTTTCAAGCTAACGGAAGAAATTTAAGCAGTGGAGTGGTTTTTGACCCTTTTGATGATCGCCAATGGGACAGCCGTTCCGCACGAGCTGAAAGAGATCAATTAATTTTCCTTGCGAGAGATTTTGGTGGGCAATATTTAGTAAATGATAGAACATCCCTATTTGAATACGACTTTGGTCTTTCTACATGGAGTTTTGTGGACCCATCATTCCCAAGAGTTCATATAACAATGAATGACATATCCGTTTCACAAAGAGAGCGAGCACGTCAAGAATGTATCCGTCAAGGAATCGCAAGAGACGAGTTATCAGCTTGCATAATGGATTTTTCTCATGCGAATATTTCACCTACACCACGTTCTTCAACACCAGACAGAGTGACAGGCCGCTCGACTACACCTGTAGCTAATCCACGTCCAAATGTAAATAGATCAGACGCTGGTGGAGGTCAAGGAGTAAGAACACCATGGGAAACAGGAAGAACTCAAGATGATACTAAACCAACGACCAGATCATCTTCATCAGAACCTGCTATTCGTGAAAATAGAACTATAAATGAAAGAACGAATTCAGATGACGTAATAAATACTACAAGAAATCCAATTGACCGCACTACAGTTCCTATAACTAAACCTACAATAGAGCGCAGTCCATTACCAAATGGAAAACAAGATGGTGAACGTAATGATCGAAATCAACCAACATCTCGACCATCTTCCAATCCAACAATAGAACGTAGAAGTTTGGATACACCTTCGAACAATGCTACAGATGATACAGCTCCCATCATAAATAAACCAGTGTCCAATAAACCAGAAAATGTATCACGTACACCTATACAAGAAAATTCTACACGGCAAACAAATGACAGAATAAATACGAATGGTAACACCTCTCCAAGCTCTAGACCTACAACTAATATTGAAAATACAAGGGTGAAAGAAACTTCTACACCTAATTCAACCAGTAGAGTACGTTCAATACCTACTTCTCCAACAAGAAATAGTGGAACTATAAGTAATACACCAGGGAGTCGTGGCACATTCTCAGCTCCCAATACAGGAGGAAGACGTTAAAACAATGAAAAAAATTGCAGAAATAAACACTAAGCAAATCAAGCAAATACAATCGCTTGCATCCCGTATTTGGCCAATTGTATATTCTGAAATCATACCAGATGAACAAATAGAATATATGCTAAAAATGATGTACAGCGCGGCTAAAATCCAGGAAGACATGGACCGTGGTGTACTCTATTACATTTTGAGTAAGGACAATAAAGACATCGGATACATCGCTATAGAACCCAATACGCCTATATCCGGAGTGTTACGTTTACATAAATTATATCTTGATCCACACTATCATAGGCAAGGACTAGGTAAACACATGCTGAACACAATAGAATTAATTGCTAAAGGATTGCATTTAGATGCGATAGAACTTAATGTTAACCGATTCAATTCTGCTGTAAAAGTTTACCAAAAGCAAGGTTACGAAATATTATATTCGGAAAATGTACCAATTGGCAATGGATTTTTGATGGAGGATTATGTGATGAAAAAAAGAATAATCTAAAACTTAACTCCTAATATATTAATATCATGTCCGCAAGAGAAATGACCTTGTGGACATTTTTTATGTCCATGTATTCCACATGGACGACAACTTAAATTAGAAACCTCAACAATTTGTGAATCATCGGACGTTGGTCCAAATCCAAAAGCTGGAATTGTACTACAGAAAAAAGCGGTAACTGGCGCATTCATCGCAGAAGCTATGTGTAAAGGGCCTGAATCATTGACATAGTTTCGAGTTGCATCTTTCATCAAAGCGGCAGAATCTAATAGATTGAGAGCGCCTGCAAGATTTACAACATTATTAGCCGTTGCTGAATTTGCAATCAATTCGCACAATGCTTCATCAGTCTTCGACCCTAAAAGATAGATCATTGAATTTAAAGGCAAACGTTCAATCAATTCCACCCATTTTTCAGCAGGAAGACGCTTGGTTTCCCACACCGAAGCTGGAGCTAAACAATAATATCTTTCTGTTTTAAATAGTTCTACCTTATTATAATTCTCAATTGAAGGGAATAATTGCGGCGGCATTGGTTGCTCCAATCCAAACTCTTTAAGCAGTTCAAAATTTCTAAAAAGTTCGTGCTTGCCATTCTTTAAATCATGAGGGAAGCGCTTTGAAAATAAAAAAGAAAATGGATTTTTTGCAAAACCATACACCTTCTTGGCACCACTTAATACAGCAATAATCCCTGAACTTGCAAAACGCTGCAAATTAAAAACATAATCGTATTTCTCTCGACGAAATCCTTTGATTAAAGCAAACATACCTTTCCACTTACCATTGGATTTATCGAAAGTGTATATTTTATTAATAAGAGGACTTCTAGTTAGTAAGCTTTCATTTCCTTTTTTCACCAATACATCAATCTTAGCATCGGGAAAAATATGATGAACAGAAGCGATAAAAGAGGTCGCTAAAATCACATCACCTAAAAAAGCTGTCTGAATGATTAGAATGCGTTGCATACTGCAAATATAGTACTTCCAAATGACTAACGGATAAGATTCACATGTCCGCGTTTTACGAATTGTTCTCCAAATCCGAGATCAAAAGAAATGATATAGTTATAAACTCCCATTGCTGAAGTTTTTCCAGATCGATTAACAGAGCCATCCCAACCTTCACTCAAATCATTCGTCTGAAAGATAGTTTGCCCCCAACGATCAAAAATCGCGAATTGATAAGACTCCACATCGACATTTCGTAGAACTGGAATAAAAATGGTATTTACCTCTCCATCAGGTAAAAATGCATTCGGTACAAAAAGAATAGGCTCAACCTCCAAACACACTTCATTAGACATTGCGTAATTACTTTCAGCTTTGCGATTCACACCTTCATTTGCTTGTATCACATAACACACTAAACCTTCTGTTTCAATGGAATAGATGTTATCCTGAAAAGATCGCTTCAAAATGGACGTCTGACCAATCTCCGCACCTTCGTAAGTATCCGTAATCCTACGATGTATGTAATAATTCACAATCGACCCATCAAAAAACTGATAAGGTGTCCAAGTTACGTATGTCAATAACTGCGTCTGGTCAATCTGAGCTGTAACCAACATCGTTGTAGCACTATTTGAAGCTACACTTCGCAAATTACAAGTATCATAATAAAAAGCGCGATAAGTATAAGTCATTAAATCAACTTGTACATCCGTATCAACAAAATCCCAAACCTCAGTCAGATTTGTGGTTTCTGCAAGCTTAACAAACTGCCCATTTACTAACTTTTGCAACTCATACCTAGAAGCTGGCACAGAGGGATCAAGGGTATATGAAATTCTTACAGTTTTATTCAAATAATCAACACTGGCAAATTGAATAAAATGATAATCAGGTAAATTTGCAACCTCTACGTCAACGTTCCGAATTCTGGAAAAAGATATCTCCCCATCCACACTTGTGGCTTTCACAAAAAACCGGATGGATTCGCCTGCATTTGCCTGAAAACTAAAAAATTGTTCTAGCCCAACAGGAGTCGATTGCCACACACCTTGATTAAGCGAAGTAAAAACCTCGTATTGCGCGACCTGCCAACCTACGTAAGGTGTCCATTCTAGATCAATTAAACCTCCACAAATGGCAGGAATAGCTTCTAAGTAAATGGTCGCTTGTAAATTCGGATCACGCGCTGATAGATTGAAAGGTGCTCCTAGAGGAGACGGACAACTATCAAAAGCTGCAACAGTATAATTTAAAGGTCCAGCATCATAGTCTTCCAAGTAAGAATATGTAACATTATTTGCTCCCCAAATCGTATCTAATTCAACCAACCAGTTTGTTACTGGATCTGTGACATAAACAATATACCCATAAGTATCAGGCGAAGAAGATTGTTCCCATTGCACCACCGTTAAACCAGTCAAAGTATCGATAGAAACATTACTCATTGAAGAAATATTGGGCGGCGTTTGATCACTAAAAATATTTCCACTTATTTGGGAACGTTGTGTGCAATTACCATCTTGTAACTCTATGTAATAGCTCAAAAATTCGGAGCAAACCGAAATAACATCATCATATTGCGGAAGGTTGTACGGCGTTTGACCTAATACAGACCAAGTACCGATTGGATATTCTTTCCAAATGTTATAACTTGAAGACATGCCATTACGAGCAGGATTACTTGGTCTATTCCAATCCATCTCTCCAATTCCCAAATTAGCATTTGACAAATTCAAATAAATATTTCTCAGTGTATCGCTGTATCTCCGAGCTTCACCAGTACATCCAGAAACGACAGCAATGTACCATTGAAAATCATCCGTCAAAGTAGTGGTGAAACTAGTTGTATTTATCGTATTAAAAACTTGAACTAATCCTTGTTCAACCGTGTACAATTCATACGCAACAAATGCATTATTCACGTTATTAACTGGATTCCAATTAATCGTAAACTGATTATTAAGTCCTCCTTGAATACATGTCAAATTAGTTGCTGGAACTACCGATGGATTTCTAACATTTACCGTTACTGTTTGATATACCACTTCTGGAATCGGACAAAAATCATCCTGAACACGAAAGACAAATTGATAGGGAACAAAATCTTGTTCATTCCCTGTAATACCTAATAGATGGTCACAATCCGTTTGCCAAGAAAATTGCATTGTTGCACCTTGCACTCCTACAACGGGTTGTAAAGGACTAACGGTTGGGCATGGCTCAATTAAACAACCTGTCGCCACTTGAGCATTAGGTCCGAACAACAAGCCCGTTGCCACAATACTATTTGTTTGAGGAACGCCATTTTGTAAAAATTCAGGATCAGAACTTTGGACACGAAATTGAACTAAATCCCCAGCATCAACTGTTGTTTCCCAAGTTCCCCCAAAAGGTCCAGCAACTGTTGGCACATTATTCGACCAAAGACAATTGGTTACTATCACTTGAAATTCATGCTCAACAATAGAGATCAAGTCTCCATTTCGATAACTCGATGCTTTAATTTTAATAACAAAATTACCCGACAAATTACTCAAAAACGTAAGTTCCCCATTAGATGAGTTTAGTACCGCATTTTGATTTAAAGGATTCATTGTACTATTTGGAGTTGGTGAATCATATCCATACCCATTGACAAATGGAATAGGGCCAGGATTCACCCCTTCTTGATAGGGATTGTTTGCCAAATAATTTAAAGGTCTATCCCATTCAATATGTATAGAATCTAAGTCCCTATCTACAGGATTAAGATTCATTTTATATGGCTTCCCGGTACAAGTAATAAAATGTGGCGCTTGTAAGAATTGCACAGAATTATCATTACATGTATTATTGGCGGTATTTACATTGAAAATTTTCGCCCTTAACGTCACCCCGTAATTTAGTGGATTATTAAGATTTGAAATATTACCATTTCGAGAAAAATCATCATAGGTAAAAACCCAGCCATCCCTCGGTGGAACCCCGGAAATTTGAATCGGATTTGACTTGTAAGTGACCTTTTCAATCGACCCTAATCCAACATTTCCTCCTGGTTGACAATCAAAACATGCAGGTTGTCCAGGAACATTTGTTCCTTGTGGAGAAATTGTTTGTCGATCTACGTAATTTAAGATGATTTGATTGAGCACTGGATGATTCCAAACTTTAAGAATTTGATTTGCTCCACTTACATCCGCGCCGTTACAATCTCTGTAAATGACCAATTGAAAAACATATCGACCTGTACCATCACATTCATAAGTTACCGCTCCACCAAAAATATGGCTAGCCCAGCTTGACAAATGAATCAAACTAAACACCAATATTAGACATAAAGTACTTAAGAATCTTCCCACTTTTTTCATCTTAAAATGACGTAAAATCAAATTGAAAGTTGCTTATCCAACACTAACAATTGTATAATCGTCCCAGTTTAAATATTTATTTGCCAATTCCTTCAATCGATCAGCTGTAATAGATTGAATTGATTCAATCGCACGATTATAAAAATCCAAATCTAACCCCAACATTTCAACCGAAAGATATAGATCCATCATCATATATGCGCCATCAGCACTTTTCAAAAGTTGACCAAGCATATAGTTCTTCACCAGCTCCAGTTCTTCCTCTTCAACCAATTTTGTTCTTAAACGGTCAAATTCAATTTTTATTTCGGCTAATGTTTCCTTTCTAACTTCTTTTTTGACCTCGGTTCCGATCATAAAATAACCCATCTTCAAGAATTCTCCTACCATGGAACCAATTCCGTAAGTATATCCTTTATCTTCACGAATATTAGTCATTAGGCGACTTCCAAAATAGTCACCAACAATAGTATTCAGTATCAAGAAATCTAAATAATCATCTGCTGTTTTATTAAACAGTTTACGTCCTACTCGAATTGCAGTTTGAAGCACATCTGGAATCTTTACATGATGATAACCTTGAATATTGTCAAACTGGGTTGCAATAGGTTGTTCGATATCGCACGCCCATCCACCGAAAAGATCAATAAAACTGTCGATTTCATCTTGCGTGAAATTTCCAACAACAACAATACGTTGTAACCCTTTCAAATAGTATTTTTTATGAAAATCAATTAAATCCTGACGAGTGATTGATTCGATATCTTCCTTATTGGTAATCCTACCGTATACTTCGGCGTTGTTAAACAGATTTTGACGAAATTGACGTTGCGCCTGAACACTTACTTTCTCAAGATTAACTGCTAATTTCTGCTTACGCTCATTAATCATCTGTTCGACTTCCTTCTCCTGAAAAATACAATTTTGAATCGCATCTTTAAATACACGAGCGATTGCTGGCAAATTCTCACGCAAAGAATAAATTCCGACCACGGCATTTTCATTAGAAACACCTTGTTCAATAAAACCACCAAGATTATCAATCGCTAAATGGATTTCTTGCGAAGTCATTGTGGAAGTACCAGAAAGTAACATTCCATTGGTAAATGAAGCGACTTCAACTTTTTCATTAATTGTTCCTGCTGCAAAATAGAGTTCCAATTTAGCCGTTTCATTACTTAAATCATCAAAGCAAATCAATTGACAATTATTCGCAATTTCATAACGCTTCGGTTTAACAAATTCAATTCTATTGATCGGATTTATTATTGGTTGTTCGGTACGATTAAGCATCTTTTAATGATTTTACTTTTAACAATGAGCAATTAGTTGGGTTCAACATCGTTTTAGCAACACGTTGAATATCCTCAGGTGTGATTTGAGCGTATATTTCATTTTCTTCATTGATCCCATTGGCATCACCCAATAATTCAAATACACATAAATTCATGGCGCAATTCAACAATCCTTGATCTTGAAACTCTTTTGATGTACGAACCTTTATTAGCAAACGCTTTAACTCTTCAGCTTCGATAGGTTCGTTTCTCAATGCATCCATCTCCTTCCATAATGCTGCATCTAATTCTTCAAAAGAAACACCGTCCGAAAGTTTTCCTGATACAATTAGTAATCCTTCATCCAATGACCCCATAATATAAGCATTAATGTCGGTCACTAATTCTTGCTCTTTTTTCAGTGAATTATACAAGCGAGAAGATTTATCACGTCCAATTGCATCAGATAACAAATCCACTACGTAATAATCTGGATTTTTTCTTTCAGGCATTTTAAATGCATAATAAAAAGCATCTGTTGGCACTTTACGTTCAATCGTTTTCTCTCTAAATTCTGTTTGAATCGGTTCTTTAGGAAGCATACGCGCAGGCTTTAACTTTGCAGGAATATCGCCATACCATTTATTCACCAAATCTTTAACCTCCTGCAATTCGAAATTACCTGCGATACATAAAATGGCATTCGCTGGATTATAGTGTTTTTGAAAAAAGTTTTTCACGTCATCCATCGTTGCCTCTTCAATATGGCTAACTTCTTTACCAATTGTTGCCCAGCGATACGGATGTTTTTGATAGGCAAGTGGTCTCAACTCTAACCAAACATCGCCATATGGTTGATTCAAATAACGTTGTTTAAATTCCTCAATTACGACATTGCGCTGTACCTCTAAACTTTTATCTGTAAAAGCAAGCGACAACATTCGGTCACTTTCTAACCAAAGAGCTGTTTCAATGTTTTGCTTCGGAATTATATCGTAATAATTGGTAATGTCATTGGACGTAAAAGCATTACTTTCTCCACCCGCATTTTGCAATGGAGCATCAAAATCAGGAATGTTTACCGAGCCACCGAACATCAAATGTTCAAAAAGATGGGCAAACCCTGTTCTATTTTCATCTTCATCTCTCGCACCAACATCGTACAAGGTATTTACCACCGCCATTGGGGTTGTTGTATCTTTATGAAACAAAACAGTCAAACCGTTGTCCAATACAAATCGTTCAAAATGAATCATTAAAAATTATATTTTGTGTGTGATTGTTCGTTTAATGCCTCTTTAAATTCCGCTACGATTTCCTTCACGATATCAGCAGCTGGTTTAATCTCAGTTATCAAAGCGGAAACTTGCCCTACTTCCAATTCTCCTTCGACTAAATCTCCTTCGTACATTCCCTTTTTAGCACGTCCACGTCCTAATAATTGCTCTAAATCCTCTTTAGATGCTCCTTTATCGTACGCATTTTGTACGTTTTTGAAGAATTCATTTTTCACCAATCTTACTGGTGTCAATTCTTTCAAGGTCAACTGAGTATCACCTTCATCAACCGCCAAAATTGCTTTTTTGAAATGTTCATGTGCACTAGACTCTGGAGTAGCGATGAATCGAGAACCAATCTGAACGGCATCCGCGCCCAAATTCATTGCGGCTAACATTGCGCGTCCAGTTCCAATTCCGCCAGCTGCAATCACTGGGATATTAATCGAATTGGCAACATGTGGAATTAAACACATCGTCGTTGTCTCTTCTCTTCCGTTATGTCCTCCGGCTTCAAAACCTTCGGCAACAACAGCATCAACGCCAGCGGCTTCTGATTTTTGTGCAAATTTGGCACTTGATACAACGTGAACCACTGTAATCCCATGCGCCTTTAAATGAGTCGTCCACGTTTTGGGATTTCCTGCTGAAGTAAAAACAATGGGAACTTTATATTTTATGATTGTCTCAATATGTTTATCAATATCCGGATACAACATCGGTAAATTCACCGCAAATGGTTTATCTGTTGCAGCCTGACATTTTTTTATTTGCTCTTCTAAAACTTCTGGGTACATTGATCCTGAACCAATAATCCCAAGTCCTCCAGCATTAGAAACAGCCGAAGCTAATTCCCAACCCGAGCACCAAATCATTCCAGCTTGAATAATAGGATATTGTATTCCAAAAAGTTCAGTTATTCGATTTTTCATAGATTTATTCTTCTACTCCAAATTTAGGTAAATACATTGAGATAT
>JAZQRM010000042.1:0-21836 GCA_045629585.1 Taishania sp.
TTGAAGGTCGAGAGTACGGGTATTAGTATCACTAGGCTAAGGCAAGGAAAAGGCACTACAGAAACGACTAATGCGATCTCTGTTCATTCCGAAGACGAAAGATTGCGTGTTGCTATGGAAGAAAAGAAGTGGATGGGGTACGCCAAGCGTATTGTAAATGGTTCGTTAACTGTTTTTGGTTTGGGGGATAGTCTCAAAGGATGGTTTATTAAGAGTTAGTGCAATACGATGGCTTGTCTTTATTTGTTTTTTAACAAAAAACAGAAGAAGCGTTAATTTATCTAAAAGTACTTGATTTTTAAGGTAATATGTTGTTTTATCTTTTTATTTTTCGTTATACTTGTTTAACATATCAAGTAGATTTATATCCCATTCGTTTTAGTACGTTCTCTTTTCTTACATCTATTACCGTACGTGTTATTACGTAAGTGAAAACCCTTTGATTTTACTCGGGTGATTTCACTGTGCTTTTACAGTGATTTCCATTGCATTTATTTTCCTGTGTTTGCGTTACTTTGTCCTAAGTTAATTACTAGAAAAAGACAAGCTAAAAACGAAAGCTCTATTGAGTTATAGGAGTAGATAATAGGTGGTAGGATTGGTACTGAAGAACAATAGTATTGCCCTAGAAAATATTTAATACGCATGTAACCGAAAAAACTTTAGAATAAAAGAGCTTTGAAACAGTTCGCTTTTCTAACATTAGGTAGTAATAGTTTACCTGTTTTGTTACTAACTAACCATAGCTAACAAAGGACTGTTCACTGATTGGTTACTTTAATCCACGTAACTACTTACTACTATTAGATTATAACCACTATTTAGGTAAACTATTGAGCAATAAAATAACCGATTATTGCTCAATAGTTTTTATTTCACGTATTAGTACGTATCATTATTTTTCCTTTTTTATTTATTTTTGTCTTGTTTTCAATAGAGTTGAAGAAATAGTTAATAGATAATCCCTTCGTGTTTATATGGAGGGATTTTTGCTTTTCAGCTGTTTTTTTTAATCTTTTAAGTGTTGTGAATTATTCTTCACAACTCCTAAAAGATGCTAGCTTATTTTATAGCAAGTACTATCTTTTTTTATAAAAAGAGTATGGTCTTCCCTTTGTATAAATGTAACCGCCATCACTATCCATTCGGTGATACGATTAGTTGCTTGCAAGAATATTAAAACAAGCTAGCGATTTATCCTTTTGCTGTGAATAAGAAATTGAGGTTCTTGAGGTAAGTTACCTCATTTGTAGTTGCATTGTAGACAATTCTCAAAAGTGTGTTTTGTCAAAATAGTGCAGTTGTATTTTATTCGATCAGGGCTTTGTGTTTTTTTTTGCTAGTATAGTGTAAATGAGTATTTTTTGTTTAAGTGTTTTTTTTGTTATTGTAAGTTTTGTCCTTTTATGAACCTTGTTAGTTTCGATGGCGAATGTATCATTTATTTTTAATCCATGCGATTGAATGGAGTTTGTATAAAAGTAATGCTGAAAAGTTGAATAAAGGAAACAATTGTTTGGTAAAATTTAGATTGTTTTGTTTATTTGATTGATTTACAGCTTGTTTTTTTTGTTTGTTGATATTTTCATTTTGTTGTATTCTTGTATTCTTGTATTCTTTCCATATTTAATTTTTAGTGTTTGTGGCATTCCTGAAGTGTTATACGCTCTAAGGATCAGTTGTATTTTTATAAAGTTTGATGAATAGTTGATAGTCTGTTCCACTGCGTGCTATATCTTAACGTTAAAAAGGAGGCATTTTTTGAAGTTTATGTATATTTGAAGGTGAACGATTTATGAGATGATACATATTCTATTAGTGGAGGACGATGCGCATGTTGCCTCTTTTATACGTAAAGGATTGACAGAAGAAGGTTATGCCGTTACGGTTGCATTTGATGGTGATAGTGGTTGGCAAATCTTTCAAGATGGTGTTTTTGATTTACTCATTTTAGACATTATGATGCCAGGTCAGAATGGAATCGAACTTTGTAAATCGATTCGACAAGTTAATTCCCATATTCCCATTTTATTTTTGTCCGCACTCGGTACCTCTGAGAATATAGTTCATGGACTCAATACAGGGGGAGATGATTACATCGTTAAGCCCTTTAAGTTTATAGAGCTACTGGCTAGGATTCGTACACTTTTAAGACGAAGTGATTCGGGGCAGGTTATGCCTATTGCAAGGGATATTAAAATCAGATTTTCAAATATCGAGATGGATGATCAAGCAAAAACGGTTCATCGCGATGGGGTTGAAATTAGTCTTACAAGTACGGAATATCGTTTGTTATTGTTTTTTGTTCAGAATCCCAATGTTGTACACGCTCGACTCGATATACTTGAACAGGTTTGGGGTTTGAATTTTGATTCGCAAACCAATGTCGTTGATGTTTATGTTAATTATTTGCGTAAAAAGATAGATCAGAATTTTGAACCAAAGCTGATTCACACGGTTATTGGTATGGGATACGTTTTGAAAGAGAAATAAGGTATGAAAAATAGAAGTAAGACTACTTTACTGTTGATGAGTGTATTCTTGTTTTTGATTTTTGTGATCTCCTTGATTGTTTATATTTCGGTTTCTCGTCATGTGCAAAAAGATTTTAATCAATTATTGGAGTTGCGTGCAAAGACGATTGCAAGATGGAATATAGAAAACGCAAGTACACCTAATCTAGAAGACCTCTCAGAGCGTTTACTCCACGAGAAGGATTATGTATTTCAATATCCGCTGAATGCGCAATTGATTGCAGACTCGACACAGTTACCGCTTAGTTTTATACGGCAAGTTGTAACCGACACTAAGTCATTTACTTTTCAAGATGGTTACCGTTTTATTGGGATGGTACATAAGAATTCCCACAGCAAGGAGAAGTACCTAATTATTACGGGAGCTGAGAATTATTTTGAGAGTAATTTGGTTCTTTATTTATTGAAGCTTTTTCTTTATGTACTAATCTTATCTTGCATTTTAGCACTTATTTCTTCCTTTATTTTATCCCGATTTCTATTTAGACCTATTGAGATCATTACAAATAGAGTGAAGCACATTAGTTCGGAGAATTTGCATCTTCGCTTGCCTCAAAAGGCTGTTTCAGATGAGCTTAATGAGTTGACCCTTACCTTTAATGACATGTTAAATCGGATTGAGACTGCCTTCGAGATTCAAAATAACTTTGTTAGCAATGCCTCTCACGAATTGCGTACTCCCTTGACTACGATTATAGGGGAGGCTGACTTGGCCCTTTCTAAGGATCGATCAGAGAGTGATTATAAAGAATCGCTTAAGGTGATATTAGAAGAGGCAGAACACCTTGACGCCAAAACTAAGGCTCTTTTGTCTTTAGCACAAACGGGTTTTAATGGGAAAACACAAGAGATGGAGATGTTGCGAGTCGATCAGTTAGTCTTTGACACGAAAGAGATCGTAGAGAAATTAGATAAAAAGCATAAGATTGTCATTGATTTTTCGCTTCTTCCAGAAAATCCTAAGTTGCTCAAAGTAAAAGCAAATTATCAATTGTTGCAGCTTGCATTGTCCAATATTCTTGTGAATTCCAGTAAGTATTCTTCGTACCAAGAAGTGGTTGTTTCCATTGGCTCCTCTGATTCCTTTGTTTACATTATCATTCGTGATTCTGGAATTGGTATTCCAAAAGAGGAATTAAAATATATCTATGATCCTTTCTTTAGAGCTTCCAATACGCATTCCTATGAAGGGTTCGGTATTGGTTTGCCATTGACCCGGAATATTATCGATTTGCACAATGGAGAGATTGCGATCCATTCGGATGTAAACGAAGGTACAGTGGTTCGTATTAACCTTCCTATTCATTCCTATTGATTTTCTAATGGAATTCTAATTTCAGTCTTATATCGCTCTAATTTCGGCATTGCATCTTTGCTGTATAAATTTAAAATACAGTGTAATGACGAAAAATATATTGATTCCAACTGATTTTCAATTAAGCTCATTAAATGCGATCAAGAAGGTGGTTATTGATCTCGAAGCGAATGAGTCTGTCCAAATAACACTTGTTCATGGGTATGTGTTGTCAGATTCTATCACCGATTTACTATTCTATTCCCCCAATAAAATTATAAATAAACTTGCTAACAAAGAGTTTATTGAAGGTTGTCAGTTATTGCAAAATAAATATGCATCCGTAATCAAGAAGGTCAATTTGGAGTTGTTTCATGGTCAAAACCAGAATGCTTTTCAACAATTTTGTCAGCGCCGAGGGATCCACAAAGCGTATATTCCAAGTCTTCTATTGCCTACTTATGTTTCAAAAAACAGTTTTGATTTATCCGATTTTATACGGAAGAGTTTACTGGATGTTTATGAATTTGAAAAGTTGGTTAGCCAAGAAGTGCATACGGATAGTGTTTCAGATTTGTTTTTAAACGAAGTTTAAATTCCTTTGATATGAAAGCAAAGAATATTTTTTTAATCCTTGTGCTTGCAATAGTTGCTTATGGTTTTACCCGTTCTTATTTCCATTCACCCGAAGAATTGCTTTTGGGTCAATGGAGCGAGAGAACCTGGAAGTACGAGCGTGTTCCGGCTAAAGGGCATCTGGAGTCTTGTCCTGAAGACGAGTTAACGTCTGCGACAAAATCCTATATTGGTAAGGGCTTATTACTTCATGAAAATGAGCGCTGGGAGTTTCTACCTAGCGGTAAGTTGGTTATTTTATCGCAGCAAGATGCTTTGGAGGAGTACAAATGGTGTTTAAAAGGGAAGGGGGATATTCTGATTATTAAGGATAGTGCTAATAAGGTTATAGAACATTATAAGATCACGCATATCGACACGGATTCTTTGTCCCTTAATTTCGAGTTGGATATTCAAGTCAAAGGGCTTGCAAGTTTAACTTTTAAGAAAAATAAACGTTGATAATCTAGAGGATATGTTACGTAAATTTAGTCAAAATAGATCCGTTTCAGATAATATTAAATTAGGCACTTTAGCCGCATTTGTAGCAGGTATGGTGAATGTTTCATCATTTATAATTTTTTACTCCTTTACCTCAAATGTTACGGGTCATTATGCGATTTTAGCCTCCGAGTTGGTGAAAGGGAATTTTTATCAAGCTTTAATTGTTCTTTCTTGGATTTTTCTGTTTTTTTTCGGTGGTTTTGTTTCAAATTTTATTGTTATAACTTTGAATAACAGGAATCAGTATTTAGCGAATGCTATTCCATTAGTGCTAGTGATCGTGTGTCTCCTAGCTGTTGGTATATATGGAGATTGGTTTTATACGGATACATTAAGAGAGACAGAGATTATGGTTTCTGTCATGCTTTTCGCGATGGGATTACAAAATGGTTTGACAGCTAGTATTTCTAATTTTGCAGTAAAAACCACCCATTTAACTGGGGCGACCACTGATTTGGGTATTCTTTTTTCTATGTTAACCCAGCGGAAACATCGACGAAATAAGGCAATTGTTGATAAAGCGAAGCTTATTGCGGCAATTTTTGCTTCTTATGTGATGGGTGCAGTGGTGGCAAGTTTTCTTTTTAACATCATCCAATTTAAGATATTCTATATTGCAGTTGCTGTTCTGTTAGTGGTTTTAGTTTATGATCTTTCCAAAGTGTATTACTATCGGTTCAAAGTGAAACGCGTTAGCTACCATCAATTGAATGAAGCATAAATTGATTGGCAGTGATTTTTTAGAAGGGTATTCCCTTAAAAGTTGATGAGTGAAAACACTTAATTGTGTTTCAATAACCATTCACAACGGCTTTTTGTTGTAAACGGATGTTCTTAAGAAGTATAAGAACCTATTTTTGTGCTATAAAGTGTTGAAATATATCACTGTTCACGAAAAGTATCTGAAAAGATAAGTTAGGTTTATTAGACGGCTTGCTTTTGTAAGCCGTTTTTTTAGCCAATGCAATTGGTAGTGTAGGTATGCTATTTCTATTTTGATCCTGCATAAATATAGTAGCGTCAGGTCGATCAAGTTATTTTTAGAATAAGGGTAGACTGCTCATTTTCTACCCTTATTTCTACTCTAAATTAAACTACTTCTTGTCTTACTATTACTAATCTAATTAATCAAGACCTAAGTCGTTATGAAAATGAATGTAGGCCTTTGTTCAATGATTATTTTTCAAAGTTAATCGAAAATTGTTTAAGCTTTACATTTTAAGTGTGTAAATTATTGAGTAAACTGTTTATTTTATGTTTTTTTTTGAATTGAAGGCAACTTGCATGTAAATGGTACGTCATTGGGATTTCTTCTTCCTCTATTATTCACTGAAAGTGAAAAGTACTTTTTTATAGTTTCTGAATAAAAAAAAGTATTCATTATTTTGAATACTTTTTTCTCTAAATTACACAGCATATTCTGCTGTACCTAACGTCTTCTATTTGTATTACCTTTTATTATTTGAGTATGTAAAGTGTATATATGCTTCGTTTTAGGTATTAGACGGGTGAAACTTTAACTAATCTCCATTTTTCGTATCGAGCTTTTAAACTAGGGAAAAGTAATATTAGTAATATAATGGCTAGGCTTAAGATCATTAAATATTCATAATAATCCATTGCTGAGCGCATTTGTGCTTGTTTAATAACTGTTTGATAGTAGGTTTTTATACCAGCCTTATCTATACCACTCATTAGTCCTCTTTCTGAAAGATTGCGCGCGCGGATAGCCAGTTGTTCACGTATAATTGGATTATCTGCGGTGATATGATCCCTAAATACTTGGATGTGTTTGCTTGTGTGCCCTAGGTCAAAGTAGTTGATAAATGCAGTGGATGATATAAAACCTAGATATCTTGTTGCTAAGGCTATTGCTGCAGCAGACGTGGCGAATGTTTCTTTGACGGTGGAGACAATGAATAAAATTGTTGGAGCCATAATCAAGCCGATTCCTGTTCCATGTGCAAACAAAGGTCCCCAAAATCGTGATTCGTTACCGTAGTTCTCAAAACGAAAGAACATTCCTAATTGAAATAGGAATAAGAAGGCGAACCCAACGATCCATATATATTTGATGGGTACATTTTTAAAGGTCCAGTAAGTGGATAGTACTACACCAAATACCACTCCTCCGATTTGGAACAAGTTTATGACCGCTATATGTGTGGGATCCATGCCAAGGACATTCAAGAAGTGTTGTTGTGTAAAAGCGATCGAAAAGCGCTCAATATACATTAAGTACAATATTGTTAGTCCCATCCAGAATCGTTTGCTTCGCATTACCCCAAGTAGTAAATATGGACGTTTAAGATTAGGTTGTCTCCAAATGAATAGTAGTACACATAGTGCGACAGTTACGGTACAAAATTGTATCTGTGGATGGCTCAGCCAATAGCGTTCTTGACCATACGTAGCCATATATCCTAGGCATATCATAATTGTACTGTATAGGACAAAGCTACCCCAATCTAGTTTATAGAGTGGATATGGTCGCACGTGGCGTATGGATTTCATTAAAAAAACGATTAACAGAAGCCCTGGTAGGAAACTGAATGCCGCTAAACTATAAAGAGTTTTGAAGTTTATACCATCCAACACCCATGCAAATGTTAAGTTATTAAAAGGTGAGCTTAATAAGAGTAAACCAAAGAAGATCGAGTAACTGACTACCTTTGCTTGGGAGCTTTGAATGCGAGAAAAGAGCATTGACATCGAAAGGTTTACTGCACTTGCAAACAATAATCCTTGTATAAATCGCAGTGGATATACCCATGTTATGTCTGTAATCCAGTACATCAATATGCAATTCAAGATCTGTAGACCATGAAAAAGCATATAGTAGGTTTTGATTGGGAAAAATTGAAAGAAACGTCGTTCTAAAATATATGCCCCAACAAAACCGGCGTAAAAAAGAACGATTAAAAATTGTGCGTCATTGGGTTGGCATCCATAATATCCAGCTGTTGTACGCGCATCAATCCCGGGTAGGAAGAAAAGCATCATACTGGGCATTAAACAGCTGAATAAGGTAAGACGAATCAGCCACTCAGGTACCCATTGGTGGAAAGATTTGGATAATTCACTCATGGTTTAGTCTTTGGGTATCCATACGTTAACATTCATTCCTGAACGTAAAAGCAAACGTGCATCGGCATCTTCCAATTCAATTCGAACAGGTACTCGTTGAACAATTTTAACATAGTTACCCGTTGCATTGTCAGGAGGTAGTAAACTAAAAGCAGATCCTGTCGCTGGCGCTAGTGAAATCACTTTCCCTTTAAATGTGCGGTCAGGGTATGCGTCAGCGACAATCTCTACTGGTTTATTGACTTGAATATTTTTCACTTGAGTTTCTTTATAATTGGCTACCACCCAAGTTGGTGTTTCGTCATTTACAATGAATCCGAGCACTTCACCAGGATTAACCATTTGTCCAGTTTCTATACTTCTTTTACCCATTCGGCCATTATAGGGAGCTGTTATCACGGTGTATCCCACGTCCAATCCTTTACGTCCTTTTGCTGCTTTGAGTCGTTTAATCTCAGCTTCATTCACCTGTTTTTTCACCTCTAAGTCTTCCAATTCAGCTTCACCAGCCAGCAGTTCCTGTTCCAGTGCGCTTAACTCATTTTTCATGACTTCCCATTCTGATTGCACGAGTTCTAGTTTTTGGGAAGTAGACGATTGTTGCTCATGTAGAATCTTATAGCGTTCCAGTTCCAATTCTTGTTTCCAAACTTTAGCCTTTTGTGCTTCAATCTTTTTTAATAGCGATTGGTTTTTTAAATTCTGAATGGATTTTTGACTATTTAAAACAGAAATATTTGCTTGTTCCCGATCCATTAGTGCTAGTTGTTGCGCTTCTTCAAATTGATATTCTTGGGAATCAATAATTAGTAATGTGTCTCCTTTTTGAACTGTTTGGTTATCTACGTAGCGCACAGCAACAATAAAACCACCCACTCTTGAAATTACAGGATTTATGTATTCCGTTACTTGAGCATCATTCGTATATTCATAACGTCGGTATTCAATGAATTTAAAAATCCCCCAGATTATTAGTACTAGAACGATAATTGCTGCAAACCAATTGGTGATTCGCGTTATTTGTATGTCTGTTAAGGCTAAGTTTATTCGCTTTTTCATAAAGAACCTTTGATGTATTCGATTTGATAATAAAAATGTAATTGATTGATTTTAGCTGTCTCTAAATCAAAAATACTTCGTAAGTAACTCATATTGGCATCCAATAGATCTGTAATCAATGCAGTTGATTGAAAATAATTGTCCTTAATAATTCGGAGGTTCTCTTCTGCTAAAACGATGTTTTTATCACAAATTGCGGTCTTTAATACTGCCTCTTCGTACATCAGATTAGCGTTTAAAAGTTGATTTTTGATTTGATCTGCTTCATGATGGTGAAGTTCTTCTTCTTTTAATGCTTCTACTTTAGCGCGCGCTATTTCAGGTTTCTTTAAGTACCAGTTCGAGATGGGGACGTTTAGTTTAAGTCCAATTATTCCTAATGTGTACCAAGATGCATTATATGGGTATAAAAAGATTTGAGGGTTTGCGAATGTAAACGTACCTTCCATGCTTAGATGTGGTATGTTTTGGGCACGTTGTTTTTTAACATTTAATGCTGTTAAATCTACCAATAGGCTGGACTTTCTTAATTCAAAAGCGGATGAATGTGCAATGTGAAAGTTGTGTTCAAATTCATCTACCTTTGGTGATATTTGCTCCAGTATAGGTACTATTACATGATTGGAGTCATCCCCAACAATCAAGGCTAGTTTTTGACTTAATCGCTTAATGTCATTACTTATTTCGATGAGTAAATATTCGCGTTTAGATAGTTCTAGCTCAATTCGAAGTACATCACTGTGTAAAACGATTCCTGTTTTGTATCGGTCTTGAATCTCTTTGAGTTGTTGTTTCTGATCAATGATGTCTTCTATAATAACTTGCTTAAAGATGTACGAGCGATATAGTTCTAGAAAGGCAAAAGTTATATCTAGTTTTATTTGTGCTGTGGCTTGTTCTAACTGAATTTCTGATAGATGTTTACGAATCTGTTCCTCCTTAATAGAAAGTTCATTGATGCTACCTTTGTATAGATTCAAGTAAAAATCCGCTCCTGTGTTATATAAGAAGTGAATGACATCGTGTTGGGATGGGGTATGGAAAATACCTTTGTCATAGATAGGCATATTGGTGGCGTAATCTGCACTTGCACGACCAGAGAGTACAGGCAAGCGCTCGAATTTACTGCGCTGTAAACTCAGTTGCTGTGCATCCAGCTCCATACGATTCATTTTTATAACCCTACTATTAGCTTCTGCTAAGGCATATAAATCTTGTAATTTATAGCGAAGCGTATCCTGCCCAAATGTCAATAAGGGATAGGAGATAAGAAGGGTAAATACAATAATTGGTTTCACAATATGTGTTTGTTTTTAAAATACAAAGTTAGGTGGTCAGTTGCCTATCAGAAGGTTTTAAAAAAGACAAGTATTTGTTTATTCCAGCCATTTTTGTATTTTTGGTTTATGGGGCTTTTACAACATCTTCCTGAAATAGAAAAAGAACCACTTGGCGTTTATGTATTACATGAGAAGTTTGAACGATTCATGGATTGGCATCAACATTCAAAAGGACAATTAAGTTATTGTGAAGGTGGAATAGCGTATATTGAAGTTCATCAAAAAACGTATGTAGTACCTTCTCATTATTTTTTTTGGATTCCGGTAGGTGTAGAACATGTGCTTCGTGTGAGTCAGGGAACTACAAATATCCATTCCATTTATTTCGGTTTAAATGAAGTGGACACAGATCCTTTTCTCCATAATCTTGGAATTTATCCTGCTAGTGAGTTGGTGATTCAGATGATTAAATACACGGAGAAGTGGAAAGATAATATTATTCTCCCTTCAGATGATCGTTACGTTTTTATGCGTGCATTGCTACAGGTGATGATTCCTCAGCAGGAGAATACAGTTCCTATCATTTTGCCCATCACGGAAAATGACAGATTAAGTAAAATATTATCTTTTCTAGAACTCAACATGGACCACCCGCTTTCATTGAAATCGGTAAGTGATAAGTTTAATACCAGTGAAAGAACACTATCCAGGCTTTTTCAAGCTGAATTGAAGATGTCTTTTCTGCAGTATTTAAAACATCTCCGTATCATTCATTCTATTTCTATGTTGCAAAAGACACATCTTTCCTTATCTGAAATAGCTGAAAAAGTAGGTTATAATACTTTGGGTGCTTTTAGTAATACTTTCTTTGAATTAACTAAAATGCGGCCTTCTGATATGCGAAAGAACTTTTTTACGTAATCTATGTTGTATAGAAAAGATAATTGTTATTTATCCATTCTATTGTCAAGGTTGTAAGTGTATTTCTGAATTAGCGCAATACGTTCATCGGGTGAAAATCCCAATTGGTTGGTGATGTAATTATCTATTCCACCATATTCATTATCTATAACATCAAATGCAGCTTGTAAGTATCTTCGTTTGACACTCATTATTGCTGTTATAACATCGGATGGTATGTTTTTGCCATATCCCATTAGCGTTTTATTTTGCGCCAAAGCTGTTAAAGATTTCTCCGTATAGAAGTTGGTCATTTCATATTCATCTAATATGGTTTGTCTGTCGACATTGAGGATAGCTAATATCATTGCAGCAGTAAATCCTGTTCTGTCTTTACCAGCGGTACAGTGAAATACGCTGGGGAATTCGTCTTGTACGAGTATTTGATGTAATAATGTATCAAATTTAGGGGAATAGTCGCGTACAAAAGATTCATATGTTTTTAGCAGTAAATCTTCTGCATCTTCTTTTGTTAAGGAGCCGGTTTGTAACTTTTCTGCTAGTCCTTGTACTAATCCGCTGTTGTTGTCTGCAAAGATAGGGAAGTGTTCATAGTCTATGTAAGGCGGAAGGTTGTCTTTTGCATGAGCGATTTCAAATTCAGAGCGTAGATCATAGACTTTACGAATCCCTAGGTAGTTCAAGTAGCTAAATTCATCCGTTAATAATTTATTTAACTCATCTGAACGATAAAATTCCCCCCATACTACGTAGCGATGGTCTTGCGTCTTTATTCCTCCTAGATCACGGAAGTTGGATAAGTCGTTGATGATAAGTTTACGTTCGGCAACAATTAGCGTGTCATTATTAGGAGTTATTATACCATAAAATGGACGAGGCGAGTTGCGTGGTAAGGTGATGGTTTTGTTAACATATAAATCGGAACGTTCCCATTTGATATCAGATGGACTAGTACCCACCGAAAGGTAGTATTCTCCTTCTTTTTCAAATGTTAACTCGATACTTTTTTCAGTAGAATTTACGATTATTGGTTCTTTTAGTGTTCGTGGATATGCTTGACCAAAAGCACCAGAGCCCATGTCTAAACTGAAAAACAGTACAGCTGTTATATTTTTCATACTCCATTTTTTAATTACTCTTAAATGTAAGGAGTTCCGATATACACAAATCTTAATAATTCTTAAGATTTTAGTTTAGTTGCGCTATGCTGTTACTCTGACCTCCTCTACATTTAGGTTTGACATAAATTGAAAAAGAGAAGCCTTTCGGCCTCTCCTTTTCGTCAACTACTAAAAATATACATAGGGTTGTAAAAGGTTTGTTATTCTCGTACTAGGCTGCGAACTATTTCTAGATCATCGGTTTTTATTTTGATAGAGTACATTCCGCTAGAAAGAGCAGTGATATCGATTTTTTCTAAAGGATTCACATTTCCCGACCAGATTGTTCTGCCCATTTGATCCAAGATTTGAACCGATGTGTTTGTTGGTATTTGATCTATAGAAAAGTAGTCTCTACTCGGATTGGGGAATATTCTTGCTAGAGCAGTTGCTTGATGATCTTTACTTGTGTTAAAGGAGAATTTATCTTCTAGCCCTGCATTATTAGTCACTATATAGGTTATAAAGACAGTGTTGTTTTCTTGGCGATATAGCGTATGTTCGAAATATTTCAGATCAGTTACGTCTTGCCAGTCCAAAAGGTCGTTTTCTCCTGATTTTGTTCCCAATGCAACGTGTACTTTTGAAACTTCAGATTCTTCATCTTTAAAGTTAAATACGCTGGTTATCTTTGTTACTCCATTTTCCTTTTTCAGTTCATAAGTTAGGGTGGTTGGAAGAGCGGTGGTGAAGTCTACTAGGTATTGTTGATAGACTTCGGGAGACCATTGGTTGTTGGAGTTCAGAAGAATTGATCGTGCTAATCCAGATCGTACACTGCTAACGGATGGCTGGTTGAAATGTCCGAGAGGTCCAACGGTAACATCTACTGAAGTTCCGCGTGATCGATACATTCTCACGTTGTCAAATTCGGTGATACATTCTCCTGTTCTTAATGATATAGCGCTTCCATTTTGTAGTGGAGAGCTATCTACCCATGTAGATTTTAATGCGTCATCGACAAACACTTTAATTGTTCCATTTGCTGGATTATAGACTACTTTTACGTCGTAGGATGTTCCGAGATTAACGGTACAAGCGTCTTCTTTAACGAGTGTGTGTACATCATTGTTCACTTTGTAAATTTGCACTTTGTTCGTTGATGCTCGGAAAAAGACAAAATAAGAGTTTCCTCTGTTTGTTCCAGCTCCATTTGAGCAGAAGAAATGTAATCCAGCTCGTTGATTTGTTCCAGCGGAGGTTATCTTTTGATCCCAATGATATAAATAGGTTGAATATTGACTTTGTAGTGCAGACATATATAAGTTTGTATTCTCATTTGTTGCTGAATTATTTTTGATAATCCCTCCTGTTAAAGTCCATGTATCGGCAGCATTTGTCCAATTCGTTCGGTTATCTTGGAAATCTTCGTTTACAAAACCGAGTGGAGCCCTAGCTGACCATCCTGCGTATCCAGAAGGTTTCATTCCTAGTAAGTAAAATCGAGTTTGTACACCAGCTGTCGCTACGTCTGTAACAGGAATGGTGAAGTTGGATGTTTTCCAACTGTTATCTACTGGAATTGTTGTGTAAAGATTGGTCGTTGGGGTCGTTCCTGCTGTACTCCAAGTTGCTGCCCATCCTGCTGATACGGTAGCGCAGTCAGAACGAAATTCAAGTAACATTTTTCCCGAGCTTGCTGTAATTGAGCTTGGTATGTTTGTGCCTGTGTATTTTCCAATTAGCGGGGATGAGGTTGTTGTTCCATTGTAGATTAATAAATAGTCGTAGTTATTTTCAAGGTTAAAAGAGGAAAAGTTTAACGTTACACTGCTCGCTCCTGTTGGTTGTATTAGCCAAAAACGCAGTTCATCATTGCCGTAATTTCCACTGGCACCTCCTGAATCGTATAAGGTACCCGTTGATGCAGTGTAAGAAGTTGGTGTTGTTTGTGGATTTATGAGTTTATAGTACCTTTCCCAATTCCAATTTATTCCTGGATCCGTGTGTGTTTGATTGGGGTAATGTTGATGTCCTTTAATCTTTGTACATGCACCTAGTACGTTTCCACCGCTCGATGCTGCCATGTGGTAGGTTCTTTTTGGATTAATTCCATATCCACTATTACAAATGTCACGAGATAGGGCGGCTGAAGAGTTATACATTGCGGTTGTGTACCACGATGCGTCATTTACCCATCCTTCATGTTCGTAACCAATTGTGTACGAATTTTCAGAGCCTACGTGCCAACCTCTACTGGCTTCTAATAACATTTGTGTCACTTGTCCATCTGAGGAGCGGATTACATAATGAAATGATACGTTTGAGTTACAATTCTGTGACCATGAAATTGCGCCAGCGTAGGAACCTTGGATGGTATGTATGGTTATTGCGCTAATTGCAACTCCACTTCTTGAGTTATAGTTACAGCTAGGTGCGGCGTTCCAAATTGCGGGTCCGTACTCAGCCGTTTTCACTTGGTAATTGCTTTGTGCGGTATATGGGTGAGGGGCGAAACTCAAAGCAGGTTGATCTGGACTGTGGATTCCAGTTTCTGTCAAGTTGATGTTTTCTGTTTGCAATAGAGCCGCATTAACATGTCCATAAACTGTATTGAAATCAACTGTCTTTAGTGGGAAATTATACCGGTGCGCAAGCTCTACATTTGTTAGATTTCTTAGTATTTCAAATGTTTGTAGGTCTATTGCAAATTGATTTACTATTCCTTCTGTTGGTATTTCGGAGAGTTCTGCTAGCACCGTTCTTATGTATTTGGGGTCGTGTGCTAATGTTAGTTGTCCATTGGTCAAATCAGACATCACTTGATTGAATGCCTTTGCGTATGCGAGAATTTGTTTGCTTACATCTTCCCTTTGTCGACGGATGGAGATACCAGATAGGGATTCGATTAATTTTGCATTTTCTCGGAAGTAAGACTTTCCATCGTCAAAGACGCCCATTACACCATAAGGCAATGGCATGCCCGAACAGGATTGTTGTTCATCCGCTTGAATGTTACGAATGTGAGTGTTGCTGTATGCAACGGCTTCTAATATTCCTTTGGTAAGGAAGGGATGATTACGGTACGCGCTTTCAAAAGCATTTTCGTATTGACCAATTGCACCAAAGGCAAGACCAATACTGACTAAAGAGCAGTAGAGTTGTTTCATAATTGTTAGTGTTGAATTATAAAAAAAAGGTAAATAAGAAGTAGTTTGTAATTGTAGTTAAAGAAAAATTTACGGGTTTGAAATGAAGATTCTGTACGTTTTGGTGAAGGGTTGTTGTGTTGTGTAGGGCTTCCTTCTTTCTTTAGATAAGAGTAATTAGTAGGTTTTAAGTTATCGATTATCTCGTGTAATAAAGCCGGATATACCATTAGTAAATCCGACTTTATTAAAAGAATTATATTGTTTAGGTACTCAGCTTTCATTTTCAATTAAGCTGAATTCTTTTATTGCTTGATCAATTTTTTTGTTATAGTTTGGTTTTTTGATTGGATTTGAAGCAGGTATATACCATTTTGTAAATGATTCAAATCTAATTGTGTTGTTTTACCATTTACTATTTGTTCAGTTATTATTCTACCGTTATTATCTAATAATTCAATGCTTGTTATATCTACTTGCGTGTTTATATGTACGACATCTGTTATTGGATTAGGATAGATGTTTATGTGGAAAGGTTCCATGTTTTTTACCCCAAGATTTGCTACATCGTAGCAGTCTGATTCAACTGTACAATCTTGTAGTGTCAATATTAATTTGTATAGACCATTTGTAGGGGCTGTGAAAATAGCTTCATTGCCTACTGTTTCTTGTGTTTCGCAATTAATCCATTGATAGAGAGCATTTGGGATTTCAGTTTGCTCTAGTATAGGTTGATTTTGCTGTATATTGATGATGGGATTTAATACGGTTAAATGAGTCGTTACAGTTGAGTCACATCCAAATTGGTTTACTAAAACATCCGTGAAAGAACCTTCTGTTTGGTGTTCATTTGATCCAACAAGGAAAATTTCTCCTTGACAGATTGTAGCGTATTGAATGGATTCGTTATTTTGTGCAGAGGGTACAGTTATGTTGTAAGTAAAAGAACATTCGTTTATTGATAAAGTCGCGATATGTTCACCAGCAGATAAGTTTCTAACGGTAGTCGTTGTGGCTTCATTTGACCATAGAATTTCATAGAATTCATTATCTGTTATTGTGAGGTCTATACTTCCAGAGTTAGAATTAGAGCAATCAGCTTGTATAACTGTTTCCAACAAAGGGTTTGCAGTGTGCGTAATTTCAAAAGATTCCGATGTTGTGCAGCCATAATTGTTTGTTATTGTAACGCTATAGATTCCAGGTTGAAGATTCGTCAGTTCACTAGTTGTTGCATTCGTCGACCATAGGAAGTTATGAATTGGTGGAGTGCTATTTCTTGTACAGTCGTTGAAGGATGAAGGTGCTACAAATATAGAATTGGTTCTGCTATTAAAGTAATAGGAATTTCCTTCACTAGCCCCTGTAGTTGGATTTTTAAATTGATCAAGTGGAGGTGTTGTTATTTCTGTATATCCACAAGTTGAGTTGATATTGTACACTCTTCCAGCTACTGGGGTATTTTGAGCAGTGGATCCTGTAGACGGATTCCCATAAATGAATCCATCAATAAAGGTGCCTGAATTATTGAATACCATTATGAACTCGCCACTGTTCGTTAATATCATTACGTCTTCTATAGGAAGGTTTTCTCTCATGGTTGCACAATTACATCCTTGTAGATTTAGGTCAAAGTGGTTTTCTCCGTAGTTAATGTCAAATCCAATTGAGAATAGCCCATTTTCATTGATAGTTGATCCTGTCGGTAAAGTAATTACCCAATCTCCATCTGATATGGAGTAGCAGCTAATATCTGTTCCTACAGGGCCTGATAGGACTATGTACTCGCCCGTTGTTGGTCTTATACCGTCAGCTATTGAAGGTGCATTACATACCTGAAATAATGATACTTCATTAAATTGGCAGTTGTCCTGTTGTGATGGATTTGATACATTTAGATTAATACTACCAGGTAATGACCCACAGCTATTCACAATTATGGGCTCGTAGGAAATAGGTGCTGAGCAGTTATTTTGTGCGTTAATTTGTTGGACGATATTAAGGAAAATAAAGAAAATAGGGTAGTAATTTTCCCTCTTGTTTGAGTGATTAGTAAATAGTTTTTCATATACGTAGTTATAATTTTGGGGCTAAATTTAGTGTCTTTTTTGAAATGAAAGTTGTGAGGGGGATGGTACTGTTTGATGATTCATTAAAAAGCAAAAAAAGAGGAGGGTGCCGATAAGTATGAAAGTATCCACAATTTTGATTACATTTATGCGATCAATTCGTATTTATGAAAACTATTAAATTATTACTGGTTGCACTTATTGTAGCCATGGCAAATCTTTCATTTGCGCAAAAAATTTCTATCTCAAAAGGTAGTCTATCTAAACTAAAGGGCCAAAAAGTTATCAATGTAGAGTATGATTGGTCAAATCCTCAAATTGGAAAGTTTAAAAATGAGCAAGATTATTTAGATAAAAAGTCTAAAGAATATGATGCTAAAGAACCAGGACGTGGAGATAAATGGAAGGAAGCATGGAATGGAGATAAGGTTGCTCGTTTTCAACCTGATTTCGAGAAGTTGTTTAATAAACATGCTACTAAAGCAGGTATTTATTTAGGCAATGAAAAGGTAGCTAAATATACTATGATTGTAAAAACTACCTTTATTGAACCTGGTTTTAATGTTGTAGTTTCTCGAAAATCAGCTAAAATTAATTTAGAGATTAAGATCGTTGAAACGGAGAATAAAAGCAATGTCATTTGTACAATTGTTTCTAAGGATAATCCAGGACGTTCAATGGGATTCAACGATTATGATACTGGATTGAGAATTTCAGAAGCTTATGCTTTAGCAGGTAAGAAAATGGCTGCTTTTGTGTCGAAGGCTGTAAAATAGTATTTTTTAATGTATTTCTAGAAGGCGAACAGTTGTAAAGTGTTCGCCTTTATTTTTCATTTTATTTTAAAAGTAGTTATGAAGGTTATAAAACTATCGGTACTTTCAGTCATGTTGACTTTAACTAGCTTAGTTTTCGCTCAAAAGATTGTTATTCTAGAGGGTTCTTTAGATATGTTAAAGGGACAGAAAATACTTAATATTGAGTATGATTGGTCAAACGCCCGTGTAGGTAAATTTGAAAAGGAAGAGGAGTACTTAGAGAAAAAATCTAAAGAGTATGATGCAAAAGAGCCGGGTCGTGGTGATAAATGGAAAGCTGCATGGAAATCCGATAAAACGACACGTTTTCAACCTCAATTCGAGCGTTTGTTTAATAAATATACAAAGGGATCTGGCTTGTATTTAGGGAATGAAAAGGAAAGTAAATACATGATGATTGTTAGGAGTACTTCGATAGAACCAGGTTTTAATGCTGTGGTATCTCGGAAACCAGCTTTAGTGGATTTGGATGTGAAAATTGTAGAAAAACGAAATCCGGATAATGTTATTTGTCATTTGATTTCCAAGAGTAATAGAGGGAAAGCATTAGGCCTTAATGATTTTGATACGGGTATTCGTATTGCTGAATGTTATTCTCTGGCAGGTAAAAAGTTGGGCGTTTTTTTTGTGAAATCGATCAAATAAATGGAAGAGTATCTTTTAGGTCTTAATAGGATTGGAGTCGGGTTGCCTGTGTGGTTACCCGATTTTTTTTAGGTGGGTAGTGGAGCTGATGATGAATCGAGTTTAAAACTTAGAGAGGAATTCTATCTTTTTAGAATATTCCTAGATAAATAAGCTTTGGAATCGTAGAATGAATGGCTAAAATGGTTTCTACCATAAATTTTGGTTGAACTCCAATTTATACCTAATCCCTAAGTTTTGGTGATGATCCGATGAATATTTCCAAAGTACGAACGTAAATGGTACTTTTTGAGCAAGAAATGATTAGTGATTGTCAGAAGGGGGCAAAGCCTATTCAAAGTGTACTCAAAGCCTATTGAAAGCCTATGGTAATCCTATTGTTAATGTAGGATAAAACAAGTCTGTTAATAATCAAATAGACAGGTGAAAAATTTGGGCATTCTTTTCTAGCTAGATTATTGCAAATTTTTGAATAACTTAAACTTTTAAACTTGACCTAATCGTTCTACAAAAGCAGTAGCTAGAATCATTTATTACTAAGATAAAAGCGTTCAGAGCGCAATTTAGAGGGGTTTGAAATATTGAATTTTTCTTGGATCGTTTAACTTCAAGTTATGCCTATTCCCCAAGTTTTGGTTATGATCATGTATAGTTTTCATGTTTCTAGCATTTGAAATTTTCCAACAACTATAGATTATTCATTTTAAATGACTTTAAGGAAAGATAAAAATAAAAGATTTAGATTGAGTTAAAATATCAGGGGCGGAATAGGGGCGGAAGAATTGTCTAATCATGTCTAACCATGACTTTTCACATTGAATAGAGAAACCTAGTGTTTACTAGGGTTAAGGGCAAAAAAAAAAGAGGAACCGTTAAAAACGATTCCTCTTTCGTACTCGAGGCGGGACTTGAACCCGCACGCCCAAAAGGACACAGGATTTTAAGTCCGGCGTGTCTACCAATTCCACCACTCGAGCAAATTATCAGACTGATAATTTAATATTTCAATAGTTGACGTTTCTTACTCCGTCCCTCTGAGCGAGAAACGGGATTCGAACCCGCGACCCCGACCTTGGCAAGGTCGTGCTCTACCAACTGAGCTATTCTCGCTTATTTCAATTTTGAAGTGGCTCGTGTGCCGTTGCGGGGACAAAGTTACGTACTTTATTTCTTTCTGCAATGAAAAAAATGAACTTTTTTTCTAACCACCCGTTAATTTTTTGATTTCATTTAACTTCATCAAAGCCTCTACTGGCGTAAGTGTGTTAATATCAATACTTATCAATTGCTCGTGTATTTGTTCTAAGACAGGGTCGTTTAATTGAAAAAAACTTAATTGCATCGAATCATTACCTGTTGGAATTGGTTTTACATCCAAATTCATTGGAGAAGTCTCTTCGATCGTGTGTGCTTTTTCTAATGTTTTTAATATTTCACCTGCTCGTTTCACCACTTCTTGTGGCATTCCGGCTAATTTGGCAACGTGAATACCAAAGGAGTGATTGGATCCTCCTTCTACTAATTTGCGTAAGAATAAAATTTTATTTCCCATTTCCTTTACTGAAACATTGAAATTTTTGATTCTAGGAAAGCTTTTTTGCATTTCATTTAATTCATGATAATGCGTGGCAAATAAAGTTTTGGCTTTTGCTTTTGGTTGTTCGTGGATATATTCTGCAATCGACCAAGCGATTGATATTCCATCGTATGTACTTGTTCCACGTCCAATTTCATCCAAGAGAATCAAGCTGCGATCGCTTAAGTTGTTCAAGATACTTGCCGTTTCGTTCATCTCGACCATAAAAGTAGATTCTCCACTTGAAATGTTGTCGGATGCCCCAACGCGCGTAAATACTTTGTCTACTAATCCTAATTCTGCTGATGTTGCAGGAACAAATGACCCCATCTGCGCCATCAATACAATCAAAGCTGTTTGACGTAAAATGGCTGACTTACCGGACATGTTTGGTCCTGTAATCATTATGATTTGTTGGGTATCGTTATCTAGGTATACATCATTTGAAATATAACTTTCTCCGATCGCCAATTTTTGTTCAATTACAGGGTGGCGTCCTTCCTTGATATTTATTGCAAAGCCATCGTTTATGGTAGGTTTTACATACTCATTGTTTCGTGCCATTGTGGCAAAACTTTGGAGGCAGTCCAATTGTGCAATTCGCAAAGCATTTTGTTGGGTCATAGGGATGAAATCCGCTAAACGGAACAGTAAGTCTTGGTATAGACGAGTTTCGATTGCGTGTATTTTATCTTCAGCACCAAGTATTTTTGCTTCGTATTCTTTTAGTTCTTCTGTTATGTATCGTTCAGCATTCACTAATGTTTGCTTACGTATCCATTCTGTCGGAACTTTATCTTTATGTGTGTTTCTTACTTCTATGTAATAGCCAAATACGTTGTTGAAAGCTACTTTTAGAGAAGTGATTCCTGTTCTTTCGCTTTCTCTATTTTGTAGGTCTTCTAGATAGTCTTTACCGTTTTGGGATATGTTTCGTAATTCGTCTAGTTCTTGATGTACTCCTTCTCGGATTACGCGACCTTTGCCTACTTGAACTGCCGGCTCATCATCTAATTGAGATTGGACTAAGCTTATTAATGCGTGGCTTGGGTCAAGTCTTTGTTCAATTGTTGCTAATAAACCTTTTGCTATTGGGTTTATCAATTGTTTAATTGGTGCAATAAGTTGAAGTGTTCTTTTTAGTTGTACGACTTCCTTTGGATTAGCTTTACCCACTGCAACTTT
>JAZQRM010000043.1:0-3709 GCA_045629585.1 Taishania sp.
TGTCCGGATGTAACATTGACATCTGATTACCAGATTGGTGACACATTTGCTGTAGGAAGTACTTTGGTAACCTACATAGCAACTGATAAGCAAGGACTTCAAGATGTATGTACATTCACTGTAAAGGTGATTGAAGGTAATTGTGCTGGAGAAGGTTCTGGAGGTGGCTTAGTGGTGCCAGGTGGACCGGTCGTTGTTCCAGAGGCTTTTACACCAGATGGAGATGGGATAAATGACTTGTTTGTTATAGATGGTTTAAAAAATTATCCCAATAATGAGCTTATAATTTTTAACCGTTGGGGATCCGAGGTTTTCCGAATGACAAACTACAATAATAGTTGGGATGGTAGTGTAAATATTGGTCATGGTTTTCAAGATTCAATGTTGCCAACAGGAACGTATTATTATGTATTGCAGTTGACCCAAAGGGATTCTGATGCACAAAAAGGATTTGTTTACCTCCAACGTTAATCGTTATTAAACCAAAAAAGGGAATGTCATGAAAAAAGGAATCTATACTATATTACTTTCCGTAGTTGTTGGCTTTATTGGGTCAACAGCTATTGGACAACAAGATCCGCAGTTTGCGCAGTATTTTGATAATACACTTTTTGTGAATCCAGCTTATGCGGGTAGCAAAGAGGTCTTAAATGTTACTGCAATCCACCGAGAGCAATGGGTAGGGTTTAATGGCCGTCCACGTTCTACAACTTTGAGTATCCATTCTCCTTTGCCTTATGAGTCGATCGGTATAGGTCTAACGGCTGTAAATGATAATATTGGTCCTTTAAATCAAACGCTTGTTTATGCTGATTTTTCCTATACCTTGAAGTTTAAGAATAGTAAATCTCGTTTGGCTTTTGGGGTAAAAGGTGGCGTTAATATTATCAATGGACGTTTCACGGATTTGGAGACTGGTACAGCGGATGACCCTAAATTGAATCAGAATGTTCACAACAAGGTAAATCCAAACTTTGGATTCGGCGTTTATTATCACTTACCGAAATTTTTCGTAGGGGTTAGTGTTCCAAAAATTTTAGAGCGTAGTTATTATGAATTGAGCGAGACTAGCATAGAACGTCGTCATTATTATGGAATCATTGGTGGTGTTTTTGATATTGGAGCAAAGTGGAAAATTCGACCTTCAGGTCAAATTAAAATCACACAAGGAGTTCCTGTCAATGTAGATTTGAGCGCTGCATTTATATATAATGATAAGTTTTGGCTTGGGGCCTTATATCGCTGGAATGCAGCAGCAGGAGCATTTGTACAATTCAATATCACTCGGCAATTTAAGGTCGGACTAGCGACAGAGTTTGGAGTTAAAGATATTCGTAAATATAACGACGGAACATTTGAAATACTGCTTTCGTATGATTTCCGCTTTAAGAAGCAAGGGGTTCGTTCACCTCGTTACTTTTAATCCAATTTAATACACCTGATCATGAATAAAATATTACTTCTATTAGCATGTGTGGTTGGATTTTCAGCCTTCTCACAAAGTGCAAGATTAAAGAAAGCGAACAAAGAATTTAGTAGTCTTTCTTATGCCTATTCCGCTCAATTATACACCAAATTATTAGGTAGCGAAGAGGATAATGTAGGATTACGAAGCAAACTTGCGTACAGCTATCTTCAAACCAATCAGTTTATTAAAGCCATTGAGGTTTATTCAACTATTGCAGAACTCCCAGATGTTCCAAGTTCCGATTTTTATAACTATTCCTATGCATTAAAGGTTATGGGTAACTATACAGAGAGTGACTTTTGGATGCTAAAATATGCGAATGCTCAACCCAATGAAATCCGAGTAAAGCTGTTTTTAGCTAATCCTGATTATAAAGCAATGATTGAAGCGTTACCACCATTTTTTGAGTTAAGTAGTTCTACCCTCAATAGTAGCTACAATGATTTTGGTGGTTATTTGAATAAACCGATGAGTCACATCTATTTAATCAGTACACGCAAACGCAATCCGATGGTTGAAAATGAATGGTCTTGGGATGCTAAACGATTTTTTGATATTTATTATGCGCCATATAGCTCAGCAGACACTCGAGGTAAGATCAAGAAAATGCCTAAAGTAAACACCAAGTTCCATGAAGGTCCCATGACTTTTAGCTTAGATGGAAAGACGGTCTATTTTACGCGTAATAATTTGGTTCGTAGCAAAAAAGGAAGAGATAAGAATCACATTTTAAACCTGAAAATATATATTGCAGATGTGGATACCAAAGGACGTTTTGTCAATGAACGTGAGTTTACACATAATTCAACAGACTATTCGGTAGGCCATCCAGCATTGAGTGCAGATGGTAGTAAATTGTATTTTGTTTCGGATAAACCGGGTGGATTTGGAGAAACCGACCTCTATGTTTGTAGTATCAATGGAAATAATCAGTTTGGTGAAATGATGAATCTAGGTGCCTCCATCAATACCGAGGGGAGAGAAATGTTTCCCTTTTTAGATGCAGCAGGTCGTTTGTTTTTTTCCTCAGATGGCCGTCCTGGTCTAGGTGGTTTGGATGTTTATGCGGCAGAAACAAAAGGTAATTTATTCAAAGAAATCATCAACCTAGGACATACTGTTAATAGTCGTTTTGATGATTTTGCATTTTTGATGACTGATGGAGTTCAAACGGGCTACACTTCCTCCAATCGCTCAGGATTAGATCATATTTATTCGACAAAAGCGCTTACACCAATTGTCTTTGGAGTGAGTTTGAAAGGAACAATCAAGGATAAAAAAGGCAACTTAGTTCCATTGGCTACTGTCGAAATTATAGGCGAAAATGAGCTTGTTTTGGCTACACTTATCGCAGATGAGAATGGAGTTTTTGAATGGGATGGTGATTATGACAAGACCTATTTGATAAAAGCGGGCAAAGAAAAATATTTTCCAGGGAAGACAAGTGTTAATACACGTACCACTGAAATAGAATTGGATTTTGATGTTATTATCGAAAAAGACCCAGGTATGTCCATGGTCGGTATTGTTAAGGATAGTAGAACGCATGAGCCATTGGAAGGTGTAAATGTCTATTTAGTGGATAATTTCACAGATCAAGCAAAGAAATTAGTGACACCAGAGGATGGAATGTTCCTAGAGGCACTAACAAATAAAAAACTTAACGATCGTGGGAGTTACAATATTCTCTTAGAGAAGGATGGTTACTTTACCAAATCATTTACAATAAATACCGTTTTTGATAAAGATGGTCAGTACAATCTAAATTCGTTACTAGACCTTTCTTTAGAGCGAGAGGTAAAAGATTTAGGAGAGATGGTTCAGCTTAATGCTATCAATTTTGATTTAGGAAAGAGTTTGATTCGACCAGATGCAGCGAAGGAATTAGATAAAATCGTTGATATCATGAACCGCTATCCTCACTTGGTAATCGAGCTAGGAGCACATACAGATTGCACCGGTTCTGCAAAAACAAATGAAAGCTTATCACAAAAACGAGCAGCCGCTTCAGCGGAATACATTAAGAAACGGATTTCTTCACCAGAACGTGTTTTTGGGAAAGGATACGGATCCACGCGCTTATTAAATGATTGTGATTGTAAATCGCCAAAAGGCCGAAATTGTTCAGACGAAGAACACGCTGTAAACCGCCGCACAGAATTCCGCGTAATTGCAACGGGTAACGATAAACTAAAGGTCGAAAAACCATTGGTCGAATCGTTTGATGAGTATTAGAATAAT
>JAZQRM010000044.1:0-21202 GCA_045629585.1 Taishania sp.
CAGTAAGATTCATCATCTCCCGACTACCGGCGTATGCTGGATTGTAATACAACATATTGTCCATGTATTGTGTAAATTGAGCGTCCTGCTGACTATATGCAAAAGGAACTAAAAAACCCAACAAACAACTCCAAACTGTAATTTTTAAACATTTCATAACTTTTTTATTAAATAATCAATAATCAAGGCTTTAAATACACAAATCCTTTGTATACATCTCCACTACGGTTCTGATTTTGGTCTCCACCTAATTGAAGGATATAATAATAAGTCCCTTCTGGTAAAGCCTCATCTCCCACTGTGATAGAACTTGCAGAAAATCCACTCCAATCATTTTGGTAATTATCACTTTGGTACACCTGCACTCCCCAACGGTTATTAATCCATATTTTTGAATTGGGATAATTGCTAAGAATTGGTATCACAAACAAATCATTCACACCATCTCCGTTGGGAGAAAATGATTCAGGAATAAAAATCTCACAATCTGTGATAATCAATCTAGCTTCAGAAATAGCACTACACCCATATGAATTTTCAGCAACAACTGTATAAACACCAGAATCTTGTAATTGAATGGAGGTTAACTCTAAATGATGGCCTGAATAAAGTACAAAACCATTGTGTACCCATTCATATTTATAAGCTTGATTAGGTTCTTTGACAGAAAATATAACACTCTCTCCTAGGCAAACTGCAATATCATCAACAAGTTCAATTAATGGTAATTCATTCACAGTTACACTAAAATCATAATCTGCAGTATTTCCATAAATATCCATCGCTGTAATAGTAATTAGATGTACACCAAGTGATAGAACCGATCCGTTGTCAATAGTGTAAACTATAGAAGCTATTTCGCAATTGTCTGTAACAACTTCATTCCAGAAAACCTGTTCACCAATACATACTTGCGTGGATATATCAGAAACTGAAATAGTAGGACTCTCTGTATCTGTAATCTCGATTTCGAAGAGACAATTTGCTACATTTCCACTCACATCTGTTGCTGAATAGGTAACTACTGTACTTCCTATATTAAACAGTGTACCTGAAACATGAGAACTTATTAATTCAATAATTCCACCACATCCGTCAACCGCAGTCGGAGAACTCCATGAGACAACTGCACCACACAAGCCTAAGTCATTTGTCACAGACACATCTTGTGGACAATCTGCTATTATTGGTGCAATATCATCAACTACTGTAACCACAAAGGTACAAGTTGCTTCATTTCCACTATCATCAATAGCTGTATAAGTAACTGTCGTACTGCCTAAATTAAACACATCACCTGAATCATAATCACTTGTTAACGAAGAAACACCACAAACATCTGTTGCCACTGGTACACTCCAATTTACAACCGCTTGACAGGTCGCATTTGCTGATGAATTAATATCAGATGGACAAGAAGTACCAAAAGAAGGTGGAATATTATCTTCTACAATTATGTCAAATACACATGTTGACTCATTATCAGAATCATCCTTAAATACATAAGTTACCGTTGTACTACCGACAGGAAAATCAGAACTTGGAATGTTACTGCGGGTAAAATAGGATAAGTTTCCTTCACAATTATCTACAGCTGTAGGCTCTGTCCATGAAACACTAGCTGAACAAACAATTGGATCTTGGTCGACTGTTATCGTACTAGGACATCCTGAAATTACTGGAGCAACGTCATCTATAACTGTTACTGTAAAGACACACAATGCGGTTAAGTCATTAACGTCTACTGCTGTGTAAGTTACAGTTGTTACCCCTATATTAAAAGAAGAATTAGGTTCATAGTCACTTGACATATAAGCTGTACCACATACATCTGTAGCAATAGGGGAAGTCCAGCTCACGAGTGCAGAGCAAGATAACGCTTCAGTTGATACTGAGATATTAGATGGGCATGAGGTCCCAAAACTTGGTGGAATAGTATCCCGCACAATTACATTAAACGAACAAAATGACTCATTCCCTGCTCCATCTTCATAGGTGTAACTAACATTAGTTGTACCTACATTAAAACGGCTTCCGGGTGCATGTGAACGATTTACTAATAAACCTGAACTCGTACAATTATCTGTTGCTGTTGGTTCCACCCATGTCACTTCAGTTGAACATAAATCACTATCTTGATTACGAGTGATTGTTGATGGACAATCTGCTATTATTGGTGCAATATCATCAACTACTGTAACCCCAAAGGCACAAGTTGCTTCATTTCCACTATCATCAACAGCTGTATAAGTAACTGTCGTACTGCCTAAATTAAACACATCACCTGAAGCATAATCACTTGTTAGATTTACATTACCACAAATATCGCTAACAATAGGTTCTATCCACGTTGCTGGTCCTGTACATGTAGAAGCACTCGTTACAACACTTACATTCGGTGGACAAGTAGTTCCAAAAGAAGGTAAAGTGATATCCCTTACTGTAATAGAAAATTGGCAAATTGCTACGTTTTCTGCGTCATCTTTAAATACGTAAGTCACCTCAGTAATTCCAACAGGAAAGCTTGTATTTGGAGCATGTGACACCGTAATATCTGTTACAATACCACTGCAAAGATCAATAGCTGTTGGTGGTATCCAACTTACAATCGCAGAACATGTATTGGGTTCTTGATCAACTACAATATTTAATGGACACAATTGTACTATTGGTGGAGCAATATCTTCTACAAAAACAGTGAATGAACAGGTCGAAGAATTAGATGCACCGTCAGTAAAAACATATACTACAGTGGTATTACCAATGGGGAATAAACTATTTGGAGCATGTGACCTTGATGAATACAAAACAATACCATCACAATTATCAGTTGCAGTCGGTTCAACCCAACTAACGAAAGCCCCACAACTCTCTACACTTGGAGAAAAATCTAAAACAGGTGAACACCCTACAATCGTAGGAGCTGTATTATCGACAACATCAACCTCAAAGCTACAATAGGATACATTTCCAGTAGAATCTTTGAAAGTGTAGGTTACTGTTGTAATTCCTACACCAAAAGTACTACCTGAAGGATAATCTACAGATATCACTATATCAGGGATGGCTGTGTGATTATCAGAAACTTCTGGTACACGCCAACTCACATCTACAGAACATGCATCAAAAGGTAAATATACAACTGTATCCGACGGGCAATAATGAACAATTGGAGCCTCTGCATCAACTACCACAACATCAAATGAGCAAGATGACATATTTTTATTTACATCATAGGCGCGATAAGTTACCACGGTAACCCCCATATTAAAAACGTCACCTGATTCATAATTCGAAACCAAGGAGTCCATTTGGCAGTTGTCTGTGGCTGTGACCAAAGGCCAAGTCGCGATTCCAGTTGTCAAACCAACAGAAGTATTTACAGTTATACCCGTCGGGCAATCATGAATAATCGGCGGAACCGTTTCTTCAATAGAAGAGATTTTAACAGAATCAGATATTACACATCCTCCAGCATAAGTAACTGTAACTTTATAAGTCCCTGCCTTTGTTACTCGCAATGAACTACCAGTCGATCCATCACTCCATAAAAAAGTTGTATTAGGATTAGGGTAAAAGTCTTCGGTTGTTAAAAGTGTATCAAAAACACAGGCGAAATTTGTCCGATCAGGTCCTAAACCAACGATTCCTGCGAGAGGATCGACCGGTGCGAAATCAATTCCTAAGACATTGCCACCATCATAACTCTGTGCTGCCATAGACCAATTGGTATACGAACCACTAGCGTTAATATCTTTAATATTACAGTAATTATAACCAATATTACCTGACAAAACATCTATTTTACCTTGACTTCCAGAGGTAACGGATCTAATTTCTGTTGGAAAACAAGGATTTCCACTCGGATAAAACGCATTCGAAATAGTCTGAGTAGATCCAGAAGCAATCGAATACACTTTCCCTGCACTAAAAACTAAAGTGTCAGCAGTATTGTCACCTGTAAATCTACCATGACTTCTGAAGTTAATTGATCTGGCAGAAATACCTCCTTGAATCATCGCATTACTTGATGCCTCATTTAAAAAATGAATCTGCCCATACCGATCCCCAATTCCACCATGAAGCCCTGCGGTATTCAAACTTGCCGTAAAAAATATCTTACTATTCTCAGCGGAAAGTGTGTGATTTGAACCATAGAAATTCCAGCTACTCCCACTTCTTAAAGTTACTTCGGAATCAAATAATTGTAAACTTCTAGCATTACTCGAAGTCGAATTAAAAGTCGGAATGTTTATGTTAAAACCATTGGTCAGTAATGTCCCCGCCGTTAAATCTAATATTCCATTCGTCCCTGCCATATAAAAATCATCCAGTAACTCCCAAGTTCCCCCTCCAGTAAGATTAAATCTACAATTGTTGGATGGTCTCAATTGAATACCATTTGTTTTAATCGTATTACCGCTAACTTTAGAAGTTAGATTAGTAAGGGTTATATCATATACCATTGCAGGTTGTAACGATAAAGAACCGCCTAAATATAAAGGTGTACCAGAAATGATTGGATTATTAGGAGCGTTAATCCATGTCATGTCATTACAATAATGCTTGACTCCATTTAATAATACGGTGGCACTACCTGCAATAAATCCACTATTCTCATTGAATACAACATTATCAAAAGTAGAGGGAACACATCCTCCCGAACTAGAAGGGAATACACCATCATTATTAAGACTCCAATGCAAAGGATCTACCCAATTTCCGGCTCCACCTACCCAATACAAAGTATTAGCACTAGATACCGATGGAAATACAAATCCAGTATTGCCCCCCATATCCACGCAAGAATTGGCGGAAAGAGGGGTATCACTAATCACATTTATACCTTGAATCAAAATTCCATTTAAATCAACTACACATCCTGGTAATATTTGAATGTTAGCCGCTGTTGTAGTGCTAGAAGAGGTAATTTCAGCCATAGCCTCACATGTAGCTGTATTTGCAAGCCAATACTTACCAATATGTACGTTACTTCCAGCTGGTAATGTGTATATATGTGATGATGCCATCAGTAAAGAATCCACCATTATGCTAGTTGGAAAAGTACAACTTCCATAAAAATGAATTTTATTAACAATAATATTATTGCCATACATTGAACCTCCAGTTGAACTACTACTAGAGTAAGTAATATTATGATAAACAAGTCCATCTGACGACTGGAAGTATTGAGATGTACTCGTATACGTACCCGCCATTATAATGTGACTAGTTCCTGCGTTGAGAACAATTGAAGATCCAAGCAAAGTGAAATATTGCTGGAGCGTAATAACTGAGTTGGATAAATTTAAATTCCTACTAAAACTACTGTTTGATTGAAAACTATAAGCGATTACATTATGTCCATTCGTATTAATTGTACCCTCTTGGAAAGTAATTACCGCGGCAGCCCCGAAGGTCATGTCATCCTGAAAATCCCAAGATCCCTGACCAAAAAAATTAAAATGACCTTTTTTATTTGGAATTCCATCTCCAATAACGACCCCATTTGAAACAATAATTTGACCTAATTCATTTGACCTAAAATAAGTTGTCTCCACATTAAATTTCATATCTGATTGGAGAACTAGAGATCCAAACACGGATAAAGTGTTGACGGTACCTCCAATAGTGGGAGTATTTAGAGCTCCGCTCCATGTCATATTTCTACAATAATTTTTGAGTGCGTTGAGTGCTACATATAATCCCCCTGTTAAAAAGCCACTATTTTCATTAAAAAAGACATCATCTGCCGGAGTCGGAACACATCCACCAGAACTAGACGGAAATAATCCATCATTGTTCTCACTCCAATGATTTGGGTCTGTCCATTCACCATGCCCTCCTACCCAATAAAGAATCTTTGAAGATGGACTAATAAAAGTAATCCCAGAATTATTAGTCACATCAAAGGAGTTGGTCGCAACAAATGGAGACAAACCTGTAACTGAAATATTCTCAATAATTACCCCTTGAACATCCACTTCACAGGAAGGATCGATAAATAAGGAGGCTGTATTTAAAGTATTTTTTGAATTAAATTGAGTCATAGATGCACAAGGAGGTGTAACTGACTGAAATAACTTACGGATAGTCTGTACCTTGCCGTCTTGAAATAAATAGCTTTTACTCGGATAGAGTATCAAGGTATCCATAATATTATCCCCCTCAAGACTTGCACTACCATGAAATTCAATTTTCTTTGCAACAATCCCCCCTAAAACTATCGTATAGTTACTACCTCCATCCGTAAGGAAATACAATTGATTATAATTATCTCCTTGGTCTCCCTTAAAGTGTACTCCTGTGCCTAAAAAACTAATAAAACTTGTACCTACATCAAGTGTACTACCAGTACCCGTATAGCTCCAAGCATTGAACGAACCTCCTCTAACGATTACTTCTGAACTCGATAAAGACAATAATCTAGGTAAGGCTGAAATTGATTGAAAAGAATAAGTACGAAATAGATGGCCATTTGTGTTAATAGTACCCTTGTTAAAGGTAATAGCACCGCCTAAACTACCTCCAAAAGTGACATCGTCCAGAAAATCCCAAGAACCATTTCCTTCAAATCGAATAGTAGACGTACCACCTGAAGACACACCTATTGCAGTTCCATTAGTTCGTATAGTTGCTCCTAAATTATCAGATAAAAAATGGATTGACCGCACATCAAATGACATATTTGCTTGCAACAACAAAGAGCCATATATATTCAAATTATTATTCGAAATTCCACTAAGTATAGATGAATTAAAAGCACCACTCCATGTCATATTTCGACAATTCTGAGTCGTACCATTACACGTTACAGTATGATTTGCACTCGTAAAACCACTATTTTCATCAAAAAAAACATCGTCAGAAGGATTCGGTACAACTAGATGTTTAATAACTCCACCCGAAGTGGTTGCCCAATGATTTACATCAGACCAATTTCCTCCGCCTCCAACCCAAAAATAATCCGCGGAGTAGGAGAAAAAGCTAATAAAGGAAAAGAAAAGAAAGATTTTTTGTCGTAAAAATATTTTCATCTATAAAGTGTCAGAATGAATAATTGAAACAAATTTCAACAATTAAACACCTGAAAACCTTCAACGTAAGTTAAAACAAATTCTGATAGTGTTAAAAAAGACAAAGAAAAAGAACAGCTAACGGAGATTTTATAAATCGTATTTACTTCTTTGAGGTACTGGGTCATGTCCACACCCACCCCATGGATTACAGCGTAAAATCCTTCGAATACCTAAATACAAACCTTTAATTGGTCCCCAAATTTTTAATGCCTCAATCATGTAGCTAGAACAAGTAGGTGTATATCGACAAGTAGGAGGGAAAATAGGACTAATTATCCATTGGTATATTTTTACCAAAAAGATAAAAGGAGCGGATAAAATAAAACGAACTACTTGCACGTTACAAATTTAATCAAAAGAACATCCACGTCTTTGGTTTTACTTCAAATAAATAATATATTGTGGTATGAAACAGCAGATTTGTAGCTTTATTTTCCTTTGCTTCTTTGTGAGTATTGCTAATGGTCAATCGATTTGGATAGATCGTTATGAAGCCGTTAAGAACGAACATTCTTTACAATTTATTTTACCAAAAGAAATCCATTTCAATGCTTGGGCAACAGAAGCTCAACCCATTTTTTGGAAACAAATCATGCAATTATCTCCCGACTCATTATTAGTCAATATCGCGTCAAGCAGACTAATCGTTGACCGAATAAGTTTAAAAAAATGGCATCAAAGAGATGATGAAAGTAAACAATGCTATCGTGATTCTTTGAGAACTATACATGGACTAGATTCAACAGAGCGAATATTTTTTACCAATGGAAAAAACAATTTTTATCGTTTTGATTTAGTCATGGAACAGCTCACAAGAGGTATTGAATTATTTGATCAATATAACACTGATCCTTGGTATGCGCAAGCTATTCTTTTGATTGAATCCCCAGGTCAGTTAAAAAAATCAGTAGCTGGAGCTTATGGACCTTTTCAGTTAATGCCTGCAGTTGCTAGAAATCAAGGCTTAGTGGTAAACAAATCAAAGGATGAACGTGCTAATTTTGAAAGAGCGGCATATGGAGCTGCAAGATTGATTCGAACAATCTGTATCCCAGAAGCTAAAAAAATCTTAAATAATAGAGGTATTGAATATAAAGAAACAGATCTTTGGTTCAGATTATTTGTTCTGCATGTTTATCATGCTGGAGCTGGAAATGTATCGGCTGTTGTCAACGCAATTAATCCAACAAATGGTGGCAAAGATTTGATAAAGATGATGTGGTTAACAAGTGCAGGCAATTTTGGTAATAACAGCCAAAACTATACTCAATTAGCTTTGGCTGCTACCCTTATTTTAGAAGAACTTATACATGCAAAATATGTGCAAATACACTCTTGTCATGAATTAAATAATTAATAGTCCCCTTCGTCCTCATAATCAAATTCTTCAAGCTCGTCATATTCTTCATACTCTTGATCTCCATAAGGATTCATCAGTCCTTCGGAAATCTTAAGCCCCATTTGCAATGCAGATTCTAAGAAGTTTTTCTTGTCATCCGTCATGTAAATACGCAAAGTAGTCTCTTCAAAATCACCGGTTGCATACATGTACTTAATAGCACTTAATGGAGCGACATATCCCCCAAATGAATCCAACCCGATTTTCTGAAAATCAACAAATAAGCTAAAAGGATGTTTACCAAAATCTTTAACAAAAGATGGATAAATCGTCTTTGCTGAAGCCGAAAAAGCATTCTCACCAGTTGAGATTTTCAGGTATTTACTGGTTAAATCTAATGTTTTGAATTCCTTCTTGGCTAATTCTGGTTCAATCATAGCGTTAAAATTACCTCCCATAGAACCATATCCCATATAGAAATTCAACTGTGGCATAACACCCATAATCAACTTAGAAGCATCGCCCGTAACCGTCATAGCAAAATGACCATCCGTGAATTTACTCAAATCTTTATCTGCAAGTTGGTAAGCTGCTAAAATCGATTTATCAATTGACGCTAATGCTTCTTCAAAAACACCTGGTAAATAAGTATTCACAAATTCACTTAACAATTTTGTGTCGTAATTAAGAGACAGTCCGGCTAAGGCATTTCCAGCCCCCATTTTAGTCAAATCAACAGACGAAGAGGAAGTCTTGAAAAATTTCTTTATTTCTTTCGCACCATAATTTTTCATACGAACATCCAAATATCCGTTTTCAGAAGTCAAAACAATCTGACTGTATGCATCTTTATATAAATCATATAATTTATCCTGCACCTTTTGATCCAATTTTGTTAAATCAGTTTTATTGGTATGTAATAAAGCGTACATATTTCCGACTAAAACAATGTCCCCTTTTGCATCTACGTAATCGGTGAATGTGGAAGAACTCTTAGAAGCATCTTGAAGACGCTTTTCAAATGCTAACACGGATTTTTCATCAAAAGAAGTTGAACGCCTTCCCTGAAAATACATTACTCCATATTTATCCGTAAAATAAATAAACTGCTTGTCATCAATAGCATAATTTATATTTGCAGACTTTTTAATCTCAAAACCATTTTTCTTTAAATAAGTACTGAAATCTTTTTCATTATTAATATCAAAGAATAGAGCAGCATTAAAAGAGGAATTATCCAAAGAACCTTGTAAAGCAAAATAAACCTTCTTGTCTAACTTTATGGCTTTACCAATATTGGTAACCATCTCTTCGATTATAGCCTTCAATTTAGGTTCATCTTTATAGTTTGATTTTTCTAAAAGAGTACCAAGACTAGCCGAACCAATATAAACAATTGAATCAGAACTGGAAACGTAACGACCAAATGCATTTTCACCGTTATCTAACTTCCCTTTACCACAGCTCACTAAGGCAACTGTTAGTAGTAATAATAGAATATTTTTCATTAAATAATAATTTATCGAATCAAATGTACAATAACCCAATCATATTTCACTTGGAACATACCTCTTTTTTAGATTATTTTAGTAGTCTATAAACTAATTATGCATACAATAGAACCGCATTATCGCTGGAGAGGATATTATACAGCAGAGGAAGACGAACGTTCTCCATTTTATGAACGTATCTATAGTGAGTTTGAATTTGAACACGCTGTATATAACTATGTTATCCATCCTCAATGGGATACAATAGGGTCAGAAACGTTATTTTTGAAATTATTGTTTATAGATTATGATGAAAATTACGCAATTATTGAACTTATCGGTGAATGGAATGATGCGATTGAAAATGACATTATGACGCTCAAAAGAGACTTTGTTGAACTATTGCAAAATGAAGGAATTACAAAGTTCATCATTATTGGTGAAAATGTTCTTAATTTCCATGGAAGTGATGATTCTTATTATGAAGAATGGTTCGAAGAGGTAAATGATGAAGACGGATGGATTGCATACATCAACTTTCATATGCATGTAGAACAAGAAATGAAAAGAACTAATATTGATAATTACATAAATATGGGAGGGCAATTAGACGAAGTGGAATGGAGAACATTTTTACCTCATCAATTTTATAACCATATTCGTAGAATAATTGAACAACGCTTAAATTAAATTATATGTTTGGAAGTGATATGATGGACAAATTAAAAGCTATGCAAAATGTTGCTGAAGAAAGTAAAGCTAGCTTAGAAAAAATTAATGTTACAGGTGAAGCTGGAGGTGGTTTGATCGAAATTACACTGACTGGAAACAAAACCTTCAAAAACCTAACGATTAATGGTGACCATAAAATAATGGACAAAGAAGATTTAGAAGACTTAATTTCGGTTGCATTAAACAAAGCAATGCAAGCCGCAGATAACATTCAACAAAAAGAAATGATGAACTCTGCTCGTGGAATGTTCCCTGGATTTTAGCTATGACAAAAAAAGAAGCTCGTAATTTTTTCATGGCTCGCAGAGAAGAACTTTCTCCTGCCCAATTAATCACCTTGAATCAAATGATTGAAAATCAACTATTCAATTATTTTGGCTGGAAAAATAAAACGATTGCTACCTTTTTGAGTATAAAAGATAAAAAAGAAGTAGATACAGAAGCTATTAATAACCGACTCCTTCAAAAGAATAAATTAGTGGCTTCGGTATCTAATTTTTCAGATAACACAATGCTGTTTTATCCCTACGACGAATTATCAGATACTTTAATAAATAAGTGGGGAATTCCAGAACCCAAACCAACAATCCCATTTGATCCAAAGCAAATAGATATCGTACTTACTCCACTCCTCGGCTTCGACGATAATGGTTTTCGAGTAGGCTATGGAAAAGGATTTTATGACCGTTTTGTCCAAGAACTAAAACCAGAAGCTATATTAGTAGGATTAAGCTTTTTTGAGTCTATCCCCTACCTGATAGATATTGATAGATGGGATAAAAAAATGAATTATTGCATCACTCCTAATAATATACACACGTTTTAAAGACCAAAATTAATTGTCAAATCAATAGATTTATCGTATATTTATTGATCAATGAAAGTCTTTTTTGGAATCATATTACTGTTTTTTATATGTTCATCGGTACATTTCAATGTAGCAACAAAGACTGTTTTTGCCGTAAGGGTAGCGCCACAAGCCACTGGCGATATGGTGACAATTATGGCTTACTTCAATAACGGAACTAACAACACCTATAAAAAACCCTTATCACTTAAGGAGTTTTGTTTTTTCGCATCGGGTGAATGGCCTAGTGTCTACAATAGAAATCGTATTAATTTATTTGAACTAAATGGCGTCGTTGGAGGAGTCCTACCCAATGAATTCACCAACAAACCAACTTACCCCTACTGCCCATCACTCGATAGTTTGTGGAAATTGCGATTTAATGAATACCCGTACCTAGGTGAATCAAGAGGAGATGGTTGGAGCCAAGACAAATGGTTACCAGGCAAAAGACAAATGAACTATCTAACAGATAATTACGGCGTTGGAACTTTAGACGCTCACTACTTTGCAGACACAAGTTTTTGGAAAATTCTACGTGATGTTATGGATCCAGAATGGATAGAGAATTATCGGTATATGAGATAATGCTTTTTCTAAAACAAAATGTTCAAGGAACATAACTTAATGCCTTTTAAAAACCTAAAATATCTTAACAAAGGAATCATTCTTTGTAAACCTTTGATTAATAGACTATTTTTAAATACGACTAATATTATTTAACTAAACCAGATTCTAATAACATGGCTACAAAAACGACAAAAAATACGGATTCTATGAACTCCGCTACTTGTTCTTCTAATATTCAATTCAAATCATTTGAAGAATTACAAGATAAGGGTGATAAAATAAAAGCCCCTTTTGCTTGCACAACACTAATTGTAAAAGATCTTAATAACAATGTTTATCATGGTCGTGGAATGGAACTTACTTTTGGAGAAGGTTTATCCAGTTTAACATACTATCCTAAAGGTTATACTTTCCAACACCTTGCACCAGATCATTCAAAAGGTCTACAATTTGTTTCCAAATTTGCAATATTAGCCATTACGACTCCTATAAGCGTATTTGACCCCAAATGCGCGATGGAAGGTTTTAATGACGCAGGATTAGCATTTAGTTTAAACATGATGCCAGCGGCTCCACTTTCGGACGTCCCTGTCAACCAATACCCAAACTCAGTACCGTTTGCTTCCTTTGGGGAATGGGCTCTGGCTAATTTCGCAACCATCTTTGATCTTAAAACAGGAATTAATCAAAATGTGGTATTTTGGTCAGAAGAACTAGCAATGTTAGGAGGTCTAAAATCGCCTTTCCATTTTGCGGTTTATGACAAAACAGGAAATAGTGTAGTTGTAGAAGTCAAAAATGGTAACCTCGTTATCTATGATAATCCTACAGGGGTAATGACCAATGGGCCTGAATTCCCTTGGCATATAGAAAATCTAAATAATTACTCCACGATGAACAATATTGAAGTAATTGAGAATAAAATAGGTGATATCAATCTGCGTCAACCAGATAGTGGAATAGCGACAAGCGTGTTGCCATCCTCTGCGACATCGGTTGGTAGATTTATTAAAGCGTTCTATTATTCATCCTTTGCCAACAGAGTGTCTGATGCTGATTTACAAATCGTTGAACTTGGTCACATAATGAACAATTTTGATCGTCCTAAAAATATAACTAAAGAAATAGCAAGTTTAGCTAAAGATGGAACTCCCGCAAAATACATGACTGAATTTACACTATGGATTGTCTTAACAGATCTTACTAGGGGTATACTTCACATCCGATTATACAACAACCTAAACTACGAGAAATATACTTTTGAACAATTTAAAGATCAACACGATACAATATCCATTCCCTTAGTGAAATAAGGGAACTAAATACAATGCCCCCAATAATTAACAGTTAATGGGGGCTTTTTTGATCAAAAAAAAGGTGGCTATAAGTAGAAACAAAAATTAAATGGGATTAAGCAACTATTAGTATCTAATAAAACCTAAGTTAACAGGGAATAATCATATTACAAAAGAAATGAGCTCGACAACATATCGAACTCATTATAAAATATCTAATTAAATAACTTAACCTTGTTTCCTCTTACTCCTATATCTATCAATCAATATCGGCAAAAGAACAAAAAGTGAAACTCCTCCGATTATAAATCCAACATAAAAAGCAGGGCTATTAACTGGTAATTGCGTCGGTGGAATAAAGCACAAAACAAACGCAAACGCGACTGCTAAAAAACCAATGCCTCCAAAAATATTCATACCATATTTCCCTCCAGGAACTTTAAAAGCACGGGGTAAATTAGGCTGTGTTTTCCGCAAACGAATTCCAGATAGATACATCAGCATATACATTATTAAGTATAAAGCCCCCGTTAATGAACTTAACAAAAAGAAAGCAACGCTAACATCTTTTATAACAAAATATAAAGCACATAAAACCGTGACTAATCCTCCTTGTAATAAAAGAATATTCTGCTGCATCCCATTTTTATTCAGTTTAGTTAAAATAGAGGGTAATTCTCCATCCCTTGCCGTATATAACAACGCGGTACTTGGACCTGATATCCATGAAACGATACAAGACATACAACCGATCACAACTAATACAGCAAGGATGTTTATCACCCAACCTAATTCATAATGGACAAATACCATTTGAAAAGTTTCTAAAACTCCAGCTTGCAATGTAATTTCATTATAGGGCAATATAACTGAAATCGAGAGACCGCCTAAAGCAAGAATAATAAATGAAAGAACCGAAGCTATTAGCATAGCTTTAGGATATTGCTTTTTAGGATTCTCTAATTCTGCCGCATGTACAGCTAATGCTTCGATTCCAGAAAACAATAATATGATAGTAGAAAGAAAAACAATATTACCAATACTTGTTAGATGAGGTATTATGCGAGGTTCACCAACACCATTGTGCACCATTGCAATAGTACTATCTTTTGTTGGTATATCGTCAAATGCTAAAGGATTGCCGTTAATGCTCCAGACAACGGCTATTACAATCAATATAATTAGAGGAACAATGGTGCCTATTACAAATCCTTTACTTGATACTTTTGACACAAAAACATTTCCCTTCAAACTTAGAAAAGTAGAAATCCAATAGATTACAATAGCCCCCCCCCCGATGAATCTACCGTCAGTAGCTAAATCCGGTCGATTAATAATATAAGCAATTGCGGCGGCACCAAAAGCCAAGGTAGTTGGATACCACACTACATTCTGAATCCATTGAAGAAAAACAGCGACAAATCCAGTCTTCTTATTATAAGCTTCCTTTACCCATGTATAAACACCTCCACCTTTCTCGGCAAAGGCTGTTCCTAATTCAGCACTTACCATAGCCGCTGGAATAAGAAATAAAATAGCCGCAAACAATAAGTAAACAAACATAGTCAACTCCTCCTGAGACATAATCGGAACGCCCCGTAAACTGGTAACTGTCGCTGCGATCATTAGGGTTAAAGAAAGAACAGTAAGCTGCCCTTTCTTTACTGATTTACTACTTTGAATATTCGTCTTTTGATTGATAGACATAAGTGTAAGTTATTTAGTGTTTAAAATTACCTGCTTCCGCTTCAGTTAAAGAGACAGAAACTGGATGCTTTTTAAAGTACTCTATACTACGTCTGAAATCATCTAAAAATAAATCTGCCATATCATGGCTAAATCCATGGCGAACTAAAACCCGCTGAATAACCATATCTTGGCAATCTGTAGGCAAAGAATAAGATGCAACTTGCCATCCTCGTGACCGCATTTTATCCGTCAAATCATATAGTGAGAAACCAGGATTAACCCCTTCTTTTAACATCCAGGCAGCACCTGGAACTCCTCCTCTGCCATCGTACAATATATCAAATAATCCAATTTTTTGAATTTCATTTGCAATGTAATTACCATGATCAGAACAAGCTTGATGAATTCGTGTGTACCCTTCTCTTCCATGTCTAATAAAATTGAAATATTGAGCAATAATTTGCCCACCTGGTCTAGAAAAATTAAGCGCAAATGTTGGCATTTCACCACCTAAATAATTTACGTTAAAAACTAATTCTTCAGGAAGATCTGTTTTATCTCTCCAAACAACCCATCCAACACCCAAAGGAGATAATCCAAATTTATGACCTGAACTATTTATGGATTTAACTCGAGGTAAACGAAAGTCCCACACTAGATCTTTATGGATAAAAGGAGCTAAAAACCCTCCACTTGCACCATCTACGTGGATAGGGATATCTAAGCCTTTCTCTTTTTGTAAATTGTCTAAAGCATCACTAACCGCCTTAACATTTTCATACTGTAATGTAAATGTGACACCTAACGTTGGAACAACCCCAATCGTATTTTCATCAACCCGTTTCAAAACCTCTTCAGGACTCATCAATAACCGACCGTGTTCCATCGGTATTTGTCTAATTTCAACATCAAAATAACGTGCAAATTTCTCCCAACAAACTTGAACTGGCCCCGTTATAATATTAGGTTTATCAGTAGCCTTACCCAAATCCTTCATTTTCTTTCTCCAACGCCATTTCATTGCTAAACCTCCTAGCATAGCAGCCTCACTAGAACCTGTCGTAGAACAGCCAACAGAAGTTACGTCATCAGGAGCATTCCATAAATCAGCAATGATATGAACGCAGCGGTTTTCGATTTCTGCAGTTTGTGGATATTCGTCCTTATCAATCATATTCTTGATAATACTTTTATCCATTAACTCACGCACATAATTATCTGTATATGTTTGACAAAAAGTAGATAAATTTTGCTTGGAATTACCATCCAATAACAATTCATCTAAAATTAAATCTTTTATCAAATCAGGGTCATTCGAATTTTCAGCTATTTTAAACTTCTGAATCTTTGTTAAGGCAGAATTTTGAGCATAAATATCATACACACTTAAATTCGCTTTTTTGTTTACTTCATGATTAGCCATAATTACTTTTTTCTTTAAATAAAAGTCATCACAAATGTTGAAAATCAACACAGTTCGTAAATAAACCTACTAGTTAAAACAATTTAGCGGCAAAAAAAAACCAATAATTGTTAATGCAAAGTACGAAAGCACTAGCACCGTAAAGAAAATCTAGAGCTGGTATAAACAAAAAAGACATTCAAGTTTTTGAATGTCTTTTGAAAGAAACGGAGTTTAATGTACTCCTGAAAGTTGGTTCAGATGTTGATTGACCTGAAATTCATTAAAATTATCCCAAATTGGAGCTTTTTCCATGGTTTGTCCACAAAGTGCGTCAACGCATATATTATCGGTCTTGTATAAGTCATGAAAAATCGACAAGACTTCAAAGAAGAAAGAATCCAAACGATCTATAGCAAATAATTTAGTCCTTCTTTCTTCTGTGTTATTATCAGACTCTTTTAAAATTGCTAAAACGTCTAATATTGCAATCTTTTCGTCGTAGGATAATTCTGCGGTATAGCCATATCTCAAGGATTTGTAAACAATGGAGTTCCACACCACGCTTTCATGTCCCCATGGTACATTTGGCAGGTGTAATGAATGCTCGCAAATTAAAACAATGGCATGTAATACATCTTCCAAATAATCAATTGGAAACTCGTCAAAAGTGCGGAATTCAAATCCACTTTGATACATTTTTTCTTGATTGAAATCCAGTCCTATATCTGATAATAATTCATAATCTAAATCTACTTCGATACGATCTCGCCACCAAATGTTCTCCTCTTTTTCAAAAGGAACCAGTTTACGAAACTCTTCGACATCATAAGTTAGTATCTTACCTTTTGCCATTGATTTGTGAAAGGTACCAACTCCTGTATAGCGTGACATCGCATTACGCATCGAGCCCATCGCAAATTTCTCTGGCAAACCTAATTTATCACTCAAAACAGCCAGTATATCAGGACTGCCAAGACTAGCAATAATTAAAGGTTCAAACCATTGTAATAAATAAATCGCATTTGCATGCTTCTCTTCAAAGCTAGGATAATCAACAATACGACTATTCTCGGTTAAAGTTGGCAGTGTAAAATGAAAATGATAAGTTCCATTGTTAAACAATACAAAATTTTCTTGGTTAGACATAAATTGATTTAAACCAGAATTGTAGTGCGGAAAATGTAGATTTCCTTCAAGAACATTAGATTCATTTAGTTTGTCAATGAATAAACGTTTTGTCGCTTTTAACTCAGCTGTGGCAACAGGAATGGTTCTATTTTCAAAATACTTAGTCACAAATTCGATAGAGTCTCCATCAAAATTCACAGAACCCATAGGATTATTCTTTTGCGTCATCATACTTTGAATATTGTAGGGTTGACTTTCTAGAAATAATTCCAATAAGGATTTACCAGCATAATCAGGATTATCTGACGCTGGTGTGGTATGTGCTAAGGTTTTATGTTGAAAATTTACATCTAATTTATCCAGTGAATGACTATTTATCATTCTACTGATCTTGTATTGCTTAGTTTTATCAAAAGCAGCCTCGACAACACTTGCTAAACTGCCGGTTTTATAACATTTTCGATAATCTATACTATAGCGTTCACAACCAATTTTGTCGTGTATTAGTGCACCTGAAACAATTTGGGATTGTTCGAATTGCATGTAGGTTTCGTTTTCTAATCCAATTCCCCAATAAATGTCTCCCTGTGTTTTTTCTCTCATTTAGTTTAATTGTTGGGTGTTCTATTTTATGCGTGGTAGTAAAAAACATGGGAAGAATAGCGCTCATGGTTCCACCAATCTTTTCTAGCCTTGGAAAAATAAGTGTAATTAATCTTCCCTGCTTGTGATTGAAGAGGGTAAACAACCTTACCATCTAATCTATATGCTTTTCTAAAACGAGTTTCGGGTACTACAGGTACGATATGCCCTGATAAACCAACAACCTTCCGTTTCGCACAAATGATTCCAACTCCTCCTTCTTCGTTCACTAGCTGTTGCATTTCATCTAAATCGGTGATGCGTCTCCACCCAAAATTTGCCCCCCATTTCAAAAACCAATCGTGTATTGCACTAGAATAAATAGGTTGAACGGTCGAACCGAAAACAACTTCAACTACTTCTCCTTCTTGTAATTTAACTATGGATTCATCCGTCCACCAAACGGTAGGAAGATAAACCTGAGCAAAGTGACAATAATCGAATGCGTACACATTACAATACGTATCTTCTACCGTCCGTTGATAACGCAAACTTTTAGTTACCGCCAATCTATCGATAAGTTGGTGTAAACTTTCGTTTTTGGTTGTTATGTTGGTTAAATCCCGAAATGGTATTGTTTGATCACTCAAAGGATGAAACTTATTTTCCATCGAATCTAATCGAGAATCTATATCGGTAGACAAAAGCGCCTCTGTTACCCGTTCATCAATAATTTGATGATCTGAAACAGGTATGATATCAATAGCTACAGATGCTTTTATATTGTCAGAATTATGTGCGTCCATAATTGTAAAGATACAATTTCGTTTCGGAATTCATTTGTCAAGATTATCATTTAGTCCTTTTTACTTTCAAAAATAATGTAGTGCAGATTTACAAGTCGTCTACTCTTTGAACAACAACGTAGTTATGTACACCAACTTAATAGACAGAAGGTCACTGTATCCACCTTTTTTTTTTGTGCCAATCTGTAAAATATTGAATTACATTTAACCAACATAACTTCATTTTTCCCGTTGTGTACAGGCTTACAAAAACAAATCAGCACTACCACGAAATACGAGCTTCATACAACCAAAAGCTAAGACCTATCCGACTTTTATTTGGACAGGTTCAATAGATTTTTGTAACTTTCATTCTTGAATAATAGTACCATTTTTTATTTATGAGATTTTCCACAATATATTTATTGCTGTTCCATTTTTCGATTGCCTCCGCACAAGAAGTCGCAAACTTTGAAAAGCCAGATGTTATCACGCAACAGACAAAAATTAATTACAAAACCAGTTCCATCTACATCCCGATAGAAATGGATCAAAACACCATCAAAAAGTTAATCACTAACGCAACTCCTCCAACACAAACATTAGAAGGGAAAACTGACACCGATGATTACACCTTTAAATTCAACCTTAAAAATGGCGCAACAAGTTTCACTACAAGTTCATTAACTACCATCTTACGCTTCACGGAAGGAAATGGAACATACAAAACAAGAAAATTAATAAACAAACCATGGCCCTATACAGGAACCTTTTATACACCCTGGGTATCTGTGAATTGCAATGACATCAGAGGTAATGCTGACCTAAAAGTTTCCTTATCACTGCAACCAAATTATCAAATCAAAGCTAAGGGTGAACTCAATGCAAATATAGACAACATAGAATGTGCTACCATTAACGTAGCCTCCTTAGCGAAAACGATGGGTTGGAACAAAATAAAAGAAGATATTACACAAACATTAAATAGCGAGCTTCAAAAAATTAAACTTAAGAAAAGTATTCAAGAATTGTGGACACAATTACAAAAACCCTACCCTATAAATAACGATTTCACCCTTGTCGCCCATCCAATTGGTATAAGTTACAGCGATCTAACTTTTCAGGATGGCCTAGCTAAATTGGGAATCGGATTAACCTTTTCAATAGCTACAGTCCCACCCAATGATGTTAACCTAACTTCACAAATAACTCCATTACCAGAAATGAAAAAATGGACTGATAAACCATCAAGTATGTTTGAGATAAATATCCCTGTAAACCTACCTTATACTTTTCTTGATAAAACAGCAAAAGATTTAGTAAATGGTTACGAAATTTCTAATACAAATGATAATGGAAAAGTGAAAAAATATGGTAAAATACATAGTGTTGAAATTACAGGCAGTAAAGAGCCTAAATATGACGTGGTAATCGCGCTGAATGCGACCCTTTATAGAACCATATTTAAGAAAAAAGTAATCCCTATTTATCTTCATGCAAAATTAGGATATGATCCAGTTAAAATGAAAATATTCGTGAGTGAATATAAATTAGATCCAAAAACAGAAAATGGATTGTACAATCTGTCCTTGCGTGCTATTGCTAATAAATTAGCTTACGGGAAAATCTTAGCTGCTCTGCAATTTAATGTCGAAAAAGAGATAAACACTCAAAAAGATGCCATCAACACCTACCTAAAAAAAGAAATTGAACTAACAAAAGGTATAAAATTATCTGGAGTATTAGACGTTCTTGATTTAGATCAAATCATTGCACAACCCAATCAATTAACATGCGTATTCACTCTAAAAGGAAATGCAAAAATTCAAGTTATGGATATAAGCTTCTAGTTCTAACTAATAGTAGAGAACTTATCCACTAAAAATATAGGTGAATATTAAAGGTGCTAAAACATTCCATTTGATTAAGCATCAAGAACATTATAAAAAACATCACTTTAAAGAATTCAATTTGTGAGACTTAGTGTTCAATTTAAAATAAAAACCAAAAAAGGCTTGCAAAATCCAAACAAATGATGTAATTTTGTCCTCGCAAATAAGGAATAAGCCTTATAAGAAATTGAAATAAAAAAAAGATATATTGGATTTATTTCCAAGGTATCGGGGTGTAGCGTAGCCCGGTTATCGCGCCTCGTTTGGGACGAGGAGGTCGCAGGTTCGAATCCTGCCACCCCGACGAAGGGAGGTGATTTTCATCTCCCTTTTTTTTATTACAATTATGGTTCCATAGCTCAGCTGGAT
>JAZQRM010000045.1:0-29044 GCA_045629585.1 Taishania sp.
GACGGGGCGCATGATTATTGTGCTTCAATTTGCGGCAAATGCACCGCCAAAAAACATCAAAAACAAATCACTAACGACAATAAAAACAGCTTAATTTCATTTGCTCCAGTGGGCGAACAGCTAAGGTAGTGCTCCTATTTATTTAAAAGTCCTTCTATTCTATTTCCTAATATTTCACCACCATTTAAATATACAGTTATTGTCCCCGCGATTATTAAAAGTGTCCCAGGTGTTCCAGCAACAATTAGATAAAGTAAGGCTCTATTTATTTTCCTTTCTTTATATCTTTTTGTCAAGGTTTCAATGTAATTCTTCCTTACGTATCTGTAGTACACTAAGCAAGTTATTATTGTTAAAAGACCAAATACAACAATCATTATTAACGATTTCTCATAATGAATTTTGTCGTCAAATATTTGTTTGTCAATGAAGGTCTTACTTGGTAAAAGCAAAACAAATAGCAGAAAAAAATACACAATACTAATATACATTGTTATGCTAAATTTAGCAGGGTCATTTTTTCTAATGTATTCTTCGTAAAGTTTTGCGAAAATTAAGTTCATATTCTATTGATTTCGGACTGACAGCATTGCCTATAACATTAGTTTTTATGAAACTAAATATAGTAATTGTTTCGGAACTTACGAAGTATGCACCGAAGGTAAACTATCCTAATAAATGCATTTCGTGATTGTTTTTTTAATAAATTGAGTAACAACCCATTATTGTTAGAATTACAACAACTTTAAGACGCTGTAAAGCGAAACAAAATGAACAAAAGATGCAAAAAGGTGGACTGAATTGCGAAACGCTCTTGGTTTCGTTTAGCGTCAAAAAAACTCGTGTAATTGCAGTAGAACTGTTTAATTAAAAACAATTGCAGCAGCACCCAATACAGCTGCGTTTTTATCTTGAAGATCGCTGATTAATATTGCCGTTGCATTTTTGTAAATATTGAGTGCATTGGCTTCGAGATGGTGTTTTACTTTATCGCTAAAAAAAGTTCCTGCATGTGCACAACCACCAAATAGTACGTAGGCTTCAGGGTTTGAAAAACACATGAAATCGGCTAAAGCATTTCCTAAAATTTCTGCAGTGTAATCAACGATATAAAGCGAAAATACATCTCCGTTTAAAGCTAAATCAACAATATCCTTAGAGGTCGGTTGATTGATTTGTAGTAAAAGGGATTGCTCTTTTTGAGGATGTTCTAACTCGGTAATACTTCTAACCATTCCGGTTGCAGAGGCGTATGTTTCCAAACAGCCCAATCGACCACAGGCACAAAGTCGACCGTTATTGATCACTCTGAAATGACCATATTCACCGGCAAATCCAAATCCACCGTTTATTATTTTTCCGTCATTGATGATTCCAGATCCTAAACCGGTTCCTAAGGTTATCGTTACAAAATGGTTGTAAAGTTTTGCTACACCAAAAATTTTCTCACCTATAGCCGCTGCATTTGCGTCATTGGTCACGTAGGAGGGAAGGTTGAACTCGTTTGTCAGTAAATCGCATAAGGGAATTATACCTGTCCAGTGTAAATTGGGTGCGAATTCAATTTTACCGGTAACGATATTTCCGTTGGGTGCACCTGCAGCAACTCCAATAATTTTTTTGATGTAAATGGCAGGAATGGATGATTTTAAGGCTTGCACAAAATCTTGAGGAGTTGCAAATTGCTTGGTTTTGAAGTTCGATTCCCACAAAAGATTTCCTTGTCGATCTACTATACCATAAGCAATGTTTGTGCCTCCTATATCAATTCCTAATGCTAATTGTGTACTGTTGTCCATTATTTAAAGTTCCATTCCGATAAAAAATGATCCAAAAAAGTTTGCATAAATGCGGTTCTTTCTTCTGCGATTTCTTTCCCTTTTTGGGTGTTCATTCGATCTTTTAAAAGTAATAATTTCTCGTAAAAATGATTGATTGTTGTTCCTTTTGATTTTTTGTATGCTTCAAATGATTCATGTAAAACGGGCGGAAGGGAAGGATTGTACATTTCATTTCCTTTTGAACCACCGTAGGCAAATGTTCGTCCGATTCCAATTGCACCTACGGCATCGATTCTATCCGCGTCTTGCACGATTTGTGTTTCAATATCAATTTTATTGGTTTCAACATTGGCACCTTTGTAGGAGATATTGTTGACGCAATAACGGACATGGTGAGCCAAAGCTGTCGTTCCACCGTTTTCGATAACAATTTGATAGCTAATCTCACCACCTTTATACGCATCACCACCGTTAAATTTATAGTCTGAGATGTCATGAAGTAGTGCAATAAGGTCAATAAGTGGAGCGTTTCCTCCTTCAAATAGTTGGATGTGCTGAGCCATTTTTCGCACTCTTTGGATATGAAACCAATCGTGTCCTGTCGCTTCTCCCTCAAATTGAAGTGCAATATTTCCTTCAATGGAAGATATGATGTTAGGAATTGTATTTAAATCGTTTATTGAAAGCATCTCGTTGTTCGTTTTTTAGTTCCTCTAAATCTGTTGGTACCTCTCTTTTCCATCGTTTATGTGACCATAACCAATAGGAGGGAGCGTTCAAAATTGTTTTTTCTAACGCTTTGGTATGTGCTTCTGTTATTTCACCCCATTTCATTGTTCTTGGTTGGTCGGTAATGAGTTTTAACTTCACTTTGTATTTCCCGAGACCGACTTTTTTAGTTTCAAAATAAACCACTGCGGTGTTCATGGAGTGTGCAAGCTGTTCGACTCCAAATAAAACGGCTGTTGGTTGATTTAGAAAGTCCATCCAATAACTTTTTCGTGCGTCAATAGGTGATTGATCCGAAAGCATTAACATTGCAATGGGCTCTTTATAATTCTTGATTTCTTCTCTAAAATTTTTGCTATGTACAACATGCATTCCAAATCGTGAACGTCGATTGTTAATCCTTTTATCCCAAAATTGGTTGGATAATGGTTGACCAATTCCAATTGCTTTGTGGGGAAATAGTAAATCTTGAGCTGAAATCATAAACTCCCAATTGTTGTAATGTCCAGCCACAAGAAGAACCGATTTACCTTCTTTATAAAGTTTTTCCATTACTTCAGGATTTTCTACCTGAAAACGTCTTAAAAGTTCATTTTTAGAAATAGTTAGGTTTTTAATTCCTTCAATTAATATACAAGCAAAATGGCTATAAAATCGATGTCTAATTTTGAACAATTCAAATTTCGTCTTTTCCGGAAACGAGCGTTTTAAATTGGTTTCAATTACCTTTCGTCGATAGGGGACAATGTAGGTAATGATATTGAATATAAACGCAAAAATATATCCTATAAAAAGGGGAATATAGGAGAGCGGTATTACGATGAAATAATAGACGATGAAGCTTATAATTTGTCCCACAAACGATTGATTACATTTTGAATTTCTATTTCTTTTTGGCTGCTTCCGGCTTGGTAAAATTCTTTCATCATCACTTCTTTGGGGAAAAAGTTTTGTTGAACAAAGTTCCCTGGATAATCATGAGAATATTTATATCCTTCGCCATAGCCTAGTTCTTTCATTAATTTGGTTGGTGCGTTTCTCATTGGAATTGGTACAGGAAGGTCGCCCGTTCTCCTAACTTCTTCTTGTGCACGATTGATAGCCATGTATGCCGCATTTCCTTTTGGTGAACTTGCCAAATAGATGGTGCATTGTGCTAATATTATTCTCGATTCTGGCCAACCAATATTTTTTATAGCTTCAAACGTTGTATTGGCCATTAATATTGCATTTGGATTTGCTAAACCTATGTCTTCACTTGCGCTAATGAGTAATCGTCGAGCAATAAATTTTGGATCTTCACCACCTTCTATCATTCGTGCAAGCCAATATACTGCTGCATTTGGATCACTTCCACGTATGGATTTTATGAAAGCTGAAATGATATCATAATGTTGTTCACCATCTTTATCATAGCGTGCTAAACTTTTTTGAGCGACAGATTGAATGAGTTCATTAGTGATGACAATTTGATCTTCCTTCATCACTGTGCCGATAATGATCTCAAATAGATTGAGCAATTTACGAGCATCACCACCTGAAAGCATTAATAATACCTCGTATTCTTTTAAATCTATTTTTTTTGTTTTTAAGAAAGTATCTTGTTCAATCGCTCTGTAAAGAAGTTTAGTTAGATCTTCCTTGGAATGTTCTTCTAAAACATAAACTTGACAACGTGATAATAAAGCGGATATTACTTCAAAAGAAGGGTTTTCTGTTGTCGCACCAATTAAAGTTATTGTTCCTTTTTCAACTGCTGCAAGTAATGAATCTTGTTGAGATTTAGAAAAACGGTGAATTTCATCAATAAACAAGATTGCTCCCGGTCGATTAAACATACCTTGACTTTCTACTCTTTGAATGATTTCACGAACTTCTTTAACACCACTGGATATCGCAGATAAAGTGAAAAACTGACGGCCAAGATGATTAGCGATAAGTTGAGCCAAAGTAGTTTTACCAACACCAGGAGGTCCCCACAATATCATGGACGGCACAATTCCGCTATCAAGTGCTTTTCGTAAGGACGCATCTTTTCCTAAAATATGTTGTTGTCCTACATAATCTTCTAATAGGAGTGGACGCATTCTTTCGGCTAAAGGAGTTGTTGGAAGCATATATCAATTATTAGAAGGGTCAATGGGTGCATTTGCTAATATGGAATATTTTGGACCTTGCTTTCGCATCAGTTGTTTCCAAAGGTCATCCGAATAGTTAGAGAAAAGTTCATTGATTGGAAAATCAGTAACTACTTTCCATGTATTTAGGTTTAGTTCCTCTTCTAATTGAAGTGTTCCCCAACCAGAATAGCCAATAAAAAATCGAACTTTATCGAAAGACGAAGGTTGCTGCTTTAAATGTTGATTTAATTCATCGAAATTACCACCATAATAAAGATCGTCTTTGATTTGCATTCCTCCAGAAACAGAGTCATTCAGTTGATGAATAAAATACATACTCTCATTATCGACTGGACCACCTAATGCAATTTTACCTTTGTAAGATGCGTATACTTCATCTAAATCTTCCATCTTTAATGGCAGGTAATTATTTAGAACAAATCCAAAAGCACCCGTTTGATCGTTGTTGCAGATGAGTACAACAGCTCGTTGGAAATAGGTGTCATCCAAAAAAGGTTCAGCAATTAATATACATCCATTAACAGGTGGATGTTCGTTGGTAAAACTCAAATCCATTACTTCTTCTTCCATATTGTTTTTTTAGAATACAGGTGGTCGACGTACATCTAATTTAGCATCTTTGAAGATGGAAGATGTATTTCTGATAGTAATCATGAAGTTTTTGTAGAATCCAATTGGTTGCCATCTTACAGAAAGGTCCCAACAATGTAAGTTTCTATTTAGAGTGAAATAGGCATTCATGACTTGGAATTTCTGTAAATCAACTTTCATTGAGGCAGCTAATTTCCAATTTTTAGTAAATGAAATATCCCCATCAATATTAATAGAATTTATGGAAATCCATTCCTTTGGGTCGTTTATATTTCTACTTCGGTTGTAATTAAACACATGAGAAAGATTAAGTTTCCAAGGAATTTCATAATCCAATATCCTTTCTGGATAAAGAGAGTAATAGAGATAATCAGCTCCCCATTTATTCAATTCGTCTTTAGTTTGTTCTATTCGTTCTCGTCCTTTTTTAGAGGTCAAAGTTACAGTGGTCGTTACACCATATTGCATAGCAGTCAAAACATTTCCATTGTATTTGGTTGCAAAATCTTTAACTATTAATCTTTTTGCACTATTCCAACCGTAGGGTGAAAAGTTTGAATTACCAACAATACTTAACCATTTTATTGGGCTAATTCTTATGTTAAGATCAATGTTTGAGAAGTTCATTGAATCTCTTAAAACATCATAATTTCCATTTAAGCTCAAGGCATCAATAATCCTTGTTTTTTTATATCCAGTTATGGTGTCTTTATCTGATTTGCGTTTTAGTTCAAAAGTGTTATTTAAGGAGTAGTTCAATAAGAATTGATCCTTTGAATAAGAACTTGCGTAGACAGAACGTTCAAATGGGCTATAAGTTACATTTTGTTGATTTGGACCCACATCTGCAGAGACCATTCTGTTAAGAGATGGCACGTAGTTAGCAGATATTGTTGGCGTCATTAAATGGCGTAAAATAGGTTTGCTCTTACCGACAAATCTGTAGTAACTGTAAAGTACTGTGGTCGCAGAAATACTTATATTTAGATTTTGAGCCATACCTACCTTTTGTAAGGTATCAAACTTTGTCGTGTTCGTGATAATATCGTAGGATCTTTGTGTTTGTTGAAAGTTTAAATTGTTAATGTATGCTACTCTAGGTGTTAGTTTTAATACATTTTTAAACAAGCCTCCAGTTGTTTGAATTGTGATTCTTTGCTGGAATCCATTCAGCATTTTATTTGCAATACCGGCGAAATCACCTTTACGAAGCAAAGAATCTTGGAACGTAGAAACGTTTTGCCCTTCAATTGAATAGATGATTCCGAAGCGTTTTAGTAAATCACTCTTTGCTATTTTTTTGAAAGGATAAAACTGTGAGGTAGAAAAGTTAATTACTGGTAGGCGAGTGGTTATATTTCCTGTGCTTGAATTTTGAGTCAACCCGGCTTTCATCGACATTTGATAGGGCTTGCCAGGGAATATACGTTGTACATTCACATCCGACATCAATTGATTGTTAAAATAATCCGCGTTATTTAAGTCTAAGCTGTTCTTTGTGTTGTTCGATGACGTAAAATTTACTTTAGCATTAAAATTCCATTTTGGATTCGCTTTAGGATCTTGTCTATGTTCCCAAATTAGTCGTAAATCAGTTCGTTTTGAGTTATTTGGAAATCCTTGGGTGAAGCGGTTGTACCGAGTGTCTATTCTTCCAGAATAACCGTAGATTTTTGCATATTCTGATAGATTTCGAATCCCCCAGCTTCCACGTGTGTATCCCGTTCCATAGATAGAAGTTTGGAAACGGTCCGAAACAGGAATATAGTATCCTAAGTTCCCTAAACCCATTCCCCATTGAGAGGTAGGTACAATTTCAGGGAATAAGATTCCGTGTGTTCTGTTATTGTCTTTTTTCTTTTGCGGTAAAATAGCAAATGGTAAACCTAAAGGAGTTGGTATTCCGGCTATGTACAATGTCATTGGCCCAGTTGCTATCCGCTTATCAGGAACCATTACGGCTCTTTTTAGTTGAAAATGAAAATGAGGTTCTTCTAAATCACAGGTAGTGAATTTTCCATCAATGAAATGTACTTCTTCATTTTCTTGTCTTTTGGCTCGTCCCATTTGCAGATAAATCTCATCTTGCTTTATTCGAACTTCCTCTATATATGCTTTTTTAGTGTCTAAATTATATTTTAAAGTTTGGGCAACCACTTCGTCCCCCCCCATATTCATGACTGGTTTTTCAATCATTTCTCCATTTTCATCCAAAATATAGGTCGCTTTCACTTCATTGGATGACATATCCACTAAAATGTACCCAGCCTGAAGTTTCATGTCGTCTGATTCTACGGTTGCTTCTCCGTAAAGGTGTAATTGATTCTTCTTTAAGTCTGCAAAAGTAGAATCTCGGGCATAAAATTTATAGATACTTCCACTTTCAGGATCATTAATGTACAAAGTATCTTGTGCAGCAGCATGATTGAAGTACAAGCTTATTAACAATGCTTGGAGAATAAATAACGATATGGAACACTTTTTGAACAAGTATGTCGATTAATTTTGTTTAATTATAGTAAACGACTACAAAACTAAAAAATAACCGCATTATGACAGAGTTCAGCCGACTAAATAAGAGAATAAACAACACTTTTTTTATTTTATTGCTTGTTTTTGGACTTTTTAATACCTTTTTCATGTTTGGTCAAGGTCAATTTGTGAAAACGGTTGTTATCGATGCTGGACATGGAGGTAAAGATCCAGGTTGTAATGGCTCGCATTCAAATGAAAAGACCGTGTGTTTAAATATGGCTTTGGCATTAGGGGATATGATCGCTCGAGCTTATCCAGAAGTTAAGGTTGTTTATACTAGAGATAAAGATGTTTTTGTAGAGCTAGATGATAGAGCCAAAATCGCCAATAAACACAAAGCTGATTTATTCATTTGTATTCATGCAAATTCTGCTAGTCCAGCCGCTTATGGTGCGGAAACATATGTCTTAGGACTGCATCGTTCAGAAGCACAACAGAAAATTGCAGAGCGTGAAAATGCAACGATTTACCTCGAAGCGGATGGAGGTTCTAAGTATAAAGATTATGATATGTCACCCGATGCTATAATCGCGCGACAGTTACAGTTAAGTGTCAATTTAGATCATTCAATAAATTATGCCACCAAAGTTCAAAGCCAGTTTAAGAAAATAGGCAGGCATGATAGAGGTGTTAAACAAGCTGGTTTTTTGGTGTTGTACAAAACGACAATGCCTTCTGTGTTGATAGAGACCGGTTTTTTGACAAATAGGGAGGAAGAAAGTTTTTTAGCAAATAAAGAGAATCAAGGGAAAATGGCACAAGCGATGTTTGATGCTTTTGCCAGGTATAAGAATGAAATGGAGGGTGGGAATAGCTTTTCAGAAAAGATACTTTCAAAGGAAACCTCTACTGTTAATTTAACACAAACGAAAAGTGAAAAAAGTATAGAGAAAGAAGTTAAAATAGTTGATGACACCAAGGGTAACACGTTATCTGACCAAGTTGTTTTTCGAGTTCAGATTCACACTTCGCCAACAAAAATCCCAACTTCTGATAAAATTTTCAAGGGTATGGAGATTTTTGAGTATTTTCAAGACAAAATCTACAAATACACGACCGGATATTTTGAAAATGATTTTAAAAGTGCGAATCAATTGAAAAATTCAGTGCGTTTACAAGGTTTTCAACATGCCTTTGTTGTAGGTTTCCTTAATGGAGAACGTATTAATTTAGAAAAAGCTATTAAATTAGCAGAAAAATAGACGCTTTGAAAATTACAAAAGAATTAAAAATCGGTGTTATTACTATTCTATCAATAGTTTTTCTTGTTGCAGGAATAAACTTTTTAAAGGGGAATAGTTTTTTTGGTGGTGATGATGCGTATTATGCTTATTTTCCTAATACTTCGGGAGTTACTGCAGCTACATCCGTTCATGTAGATGGTGTTGTTGTGGGGAAGGTTTTAGAGGTGAAATGGACAGGTAATAAGGATATTCATAAACGTGTCTTGATTAAATTTAATATCCAAGATAAAAGTTTTAAAATACCCAAAGGGTCAATAATTCAGGCAGGAGCCGTTGATTTATTATCAAAAGGTATAATAATAATACCTGATTATACGTCAACTACTTATTTTACACCGGAAAGTTACCTTCAAGGCGTTGTTGCAATAGATTTAATTGCTGAAGTGAAGCAGTATGCAGATCCAATGGTTCAAAAGGTTCAAGCAGCTTTAAGTTCTTTGGATAAGTTTATAAATTCAGTTAGTGCTTTTTGGGATACGACAGCTACCTCCGAAGTGGAAGGAAGTCTTAAAGAGATTAAATCAGCGATTCATAAATTAGGGAATGCTGCCACTCAAATTGAAGGTTTAGTTGCGAGTGAACGTATCAAATTATCTAAGATTTTTTCAAATGTCGAGAGCATTACTTCAAATCTTGAGCGTAGTAATAAAGAAATAACGAGTATAATTGGTAATGCCAAAACCTTTACAGATGATTTAGTCTCCTCTGATTTTAAAGGAACAATTGAAGCAGCGAAGGGCACTTTAACAAAGTTTAACGCCATTCTAGATGATGCAAATGCAGGGAATGGGACTTTAGGTAAATTATTGAAAGATGAACAATTATACAATGAACTCAATATAACAAATCAACGTTTGCAAAATCTTGTGGATGACATTTCCGCACATCCTGAAAGGTACATTCACTTTTCTGTTTTTGGCACAAAAACCAAAGGTGTTCCTTTGACAAAAGAAGAGGAAAAACAATTAAAAACGTTATTACAAACAACTACCCCTTAATTCGGCAATTTAGCAAATCCGTAATATATTAATCGAAAATTAAATGTTCAGTACAATTATCTTTACATTACTCTTATTAATTGGCTTTGGTTTTTTCTTAAAAAATGCCTTAGTCATTAAAAACAATATCATGTTAGGTCGTGCCGTAGATCGATTCGACCATAAATCCGAGCGAATACGGAATATGATTTTAGTAGCTTTTGGTCAAAAGAAAATGTTTCAACGACCAATTCCTGCTATCTTGCACTTATTCATTTATGTTGCATTTATTATTACTCAAATCGAGTTAATTGAAATTTTTGTGGATGGAATTTTTGGATCTCATCGAGTATTAAGACCAGCGTTGGGTGGTTTATATACGTTTACGATTTCTCTAATTGAAGTTTTATCACTTTTAGCCCTTGTTGCTACTATTGCTTTTTTCTCACGACGTAACATTATCAAGTTACCTCGTTTGAATATGAAGGAATTAGCTGGATGGGCAAAAACAGATGCGAACTTAATCCTCTTGTTTGAATTCTTATTGGTTTCATTCATTTTCATGATGAATGGTGCTGATGAAGTTTTATATCAACGAGAGCTTTCACATGCAGTTAATCTAAATGATGGTTCATTTGGTTTTGCAGTTACTTCATGGGTTGGACCTGCAATTTTTGGATCATTTTCCGATTCAACTTTGTTTTTAATCGAGCGCGTAGGTTGGTGGGGGCACATTGCCATGGTATTTGTTTTTATGAATTATTTACCTTTTTCAAAACATTTACATATTTTCTTAGGTTTCCCTAATACGTATTTTGCGAATTTAAAACCAAAAGGAGAGTTTACAAACATGGAATCGGTTACAGCCGAAGTGAAAATGATGATGGATCCTACTGCAGATCCTTTCGCAGCGCCTGTAGGAGAGATTGCTGAACCACAACGTTTCGGAGCGAAAGATGTAACAGATTTGACTTGGAAGAATCTAATGGATGCTTACTCTTGTACGGAGTGTGGTCGTTGTACTTCATCCTGTCCAGCAAATCAAACGGGTAAACTTTTATCGCCACGTAAAATCATGATGGATACACGTGATCGCTTGGAGGAGTATGGTAAGAACCGTGCGAAAAATGGTGTCGAATTTGACGATGGTAAAAGTTTGTTATTCGATTATATATCAGAAGAAGAGGTATGGGCATGTACGAGTTGTAATGCATGTGTACAAGAATGTCCAGTAAACATTGATCCGCTATCCATTATTGTTGATTTACGAAGATATTTAGTTATGGAAGAGTCAAAAATGCCAGTAGAATTAACAGGTATGTTGACTAATATTGAAAATAACGGGGCTCCGTGGCAATTTTCACCTAATGACCGTCTGAATTGGAGAGACGAAGAATAAGACCTACATTTTAATAGAAATAAAAAGCATTCAAAACATTTATTATGAGTAATTTGAGAGTTCCCACAATGGCTGAGTTATTAGCTAACGGAGAGACAGCTGATATCCTATTTTGGGTAGGTTGTTCAGGAAGCTTTGACGATAGAGCAAAAAAGATAACAAAAGCGATTGTAAAAATATTAAATCACTGTAGCGTTAAGTTTGGTGTATTAGGTGCAGAGGAAAGTTGTACAGGTGATCCCGCTAAAAGAGCTGGTAATGAATTTACTTTCCAAATGCAAGCAATGATGAATATTCAAGTGTTGGATGGTTATGAAGTAAAGAAAATTGTAACAGGTTGTCCTCACTGTTTTAATACATTAAAGAATGAATATCCTGGATTAGGAGGTAGTTATGAAGTTATTCACCATACTCAATTGATTCAAGATTTAATTCTTCAAGGTAAGTTAAGTGTTGAAGGTGGTGTTTTTAAAGGAAAGAAAATCACTTTTCATGACCCTTGTTATTTGGGACGGGCTAATGACGTTTATGAGGCTCCTAGAGAACTAATTGAAAAATTAGATGCAGAGCTTGTTGAGATGAAAAGATGCAAGACAAATGGTCTTTGTTGTGGTGCTGGTGGTGCTCAAATGTTTAAGGAAGCAGAGCCAGGAAATAAGGAAATTAACGTAGAAAGAGCAGAAGATGCTTTAGAAGTTAGTCCTGAGATTATTGCAACAGGTTGTCCTTTTTGTAACACGATGATGACAGATGGTGTTAAACACTTCGAAAAAGAGGATTCTGTAAAAGTATTGGATGTTGCTGAACTTATTGCAACAGCTTCTGATCTATAATTATAAGAAATGAATACACAATTACCAGATTCAACAAGAGTTTGGCTTTATCAAAGTCAAACAATCTTAGGTACCGACCTACAAGCTACAATAAATAAAGATTTAAAGGTATTTATTAGTAATTGGGCAGCACACGGTACAGAATTACATGGTGATGCCTTTATTTTAGAAGATTACTTTATTGTATTAGCTGTTGATGAGTCCAAAGTTGGCGCATCAGGTTGTTCAATTGATTCATCGACGCGCTTTATTAAAGAGTTAGAGAAGAGATATAAACTGAGTCTTTTAGATCGATTAAATGTTCTAACAGAAAAGGATGGAACGAAAGAAATCGTACATTTTTCAGCTGTTAAAAATGACCCAGAACGTTATGTTTTTGATCCAATGATAAAGACCTTGGGTGAACTTCGAAAGAAATGGAAAGTTAAGATTTCTGAATGGTCTTATTAAATAAGCTTATAAAAAGTACATCGAAAGATGTACTTTTTTTGTTTAAGTGTTTTGTTTAGCAAGCTTTTTTGCTTGACGAATTTCTTTATTTGTATCTGGAAATCTCCAACCTGTTTGTAATCGTATAAACAAGAAATTTTGATTGTATTTCAATTGATTAAAATGAATGTTTTTGTTGTCTATTTCAAAATGTAGTGCTGTGAAAAAATGATCTAAATTATATCCTACCATCAATTTCATGTCATATCTAGGTACAATACTTGCCTTTGTTGTCTTGTTTCCATCGACTTCATAGTCTTTAAATTGCATTCTTGGTCCAAGTGCAAAAAGTACTCCATATTGAAATCTTTTTATGCGGTTAGCATGACCAAATCCAGGCATGACACCAAATTCTACAGCTCCTAGATGTTCGGATCTTGTTTTTGTATTTGTAGAGTCAAATAATTGATTGGGTATGATGGACCCCTGCTGATTGCGCACCCCAAAAAAGTCTACCTTACTAAGTAGATACCATGTGAATACTTTTTTATTATATACACCTCTATTGGCGTAAAAAGCATCCATTTTAAAGTTCTTATTATTAAAATAGGTTACCTTAACGCCTATATTATGGACATCTAAATTGAAATCAGTGTCATTAGGTAGTGCTGAATTGTAATGGGGACTATAAGTCGCATTCTCTAGTACATAACCGTAGTATTGGCGAAAATCGATTTCTCCATGAAAGTTTTTTAAAGAGCATTGAAGCCCTAAATCTATGTAGTTTGATCGACCATATAAGCTGACGGGTCTTAAATTTGCAAATACTCCTGCTCCTAGACGCAATGAAAACCATTTATATGCGAACGCTATTCCCATCATTCCTTTAGGATTGTGTCTATATCTAAGTTTTGTTATAGTTGGATCTTCAAAATTGGAACGAATACTAAACGGGGCAGAGTTGTATCCAAAGTCAATTGCAACGATAGGTTTTAATCGATACAAGGTATATACAGCGGTCGAATCTATAATTTGAGCGTTTACTGTATAGCTGAATACAATCAATATTAATATGTTAATTCTTTTTTTCAAGGGAGAGTATAAAAGCATATTTTTTTGCGATACTTTGGCGTATTGAGGTTCGTCCACTTCCACCCGAGTGGCCAGCATCCATATCACAGTCCAAAAATAGTAAATTGTTGTTATTCCGCAGTGCTCTAAGCTTAGCAATCCACTTTAAAGGTTCCCAGTAATGCACTTGTGTGTCATTATATCCTGCAGTAATCATCAAATGAGGGTAGTCAAATCTTCGTATGTTATCATAAGGTGAATAACTGAGCATATAGTGATAGTATTTTACATCATTCGGATTTCCCCATTCATCATATTCTCCAAGTGTTAAAGGAAGCTTTTCATCTAGCATCGTTGTAACAATATCAACAAATGGAACTTCTGCTATTACTCCTTTGAAGAGGTGAGGAGCTATGTTTATAACGCTCCCCATCAATAAACCTCCTGCTGACGCTCCATTAATGTATAGTCTTTTTGGGTCGCAGTAGTTATTGCGCCCTAATTGTTCGGCTACAGAAATAAAATCTGTAAGTGTATTTCTTTTTTTGAGTAATTTTCCGGATGTGTACCAGTCTTCACCTAAGTAGCGATCTCCTCTTACGTACGCATTTACATACACAAATCCTCTGTCAAGTAAAGATAATAAATAAGGATCAAAGCTATTTGTATTTATTATACCATATGCGCCATAGCCATATAATAGACATGGTGCGGATGACAATTTCGTGTCTTTTTTATATAAAATCGTTGCGGGTATTTGGGTATCATCATTTGCTGTGAACCATATAAGCTTACTTATATAGTTGTCAGGTGTAAAAGTGGAATCAGACAATTTTTCTCTGTAAATGAGGTTTTGCTTATTGGTTTCAATTGAATATTTGAAGGTGGATTTAGGAGTCGTAAGGGAGTTGTAACTATAATAAAAATAGTCCGCATTATAATTGTCAGAGTAAAAAAGATTAATGTCATAATTCTCTTCATCAAATTGAACTTCAAAACAATGATCTGTATCTAAATTATGGATGGTAATATTCAATTTTCCTCCTTGTGTTCTCTTTTGTACCAAGACGGCATTTTTTCGGATATCTATTTTCTCTATGAATTGAAGGGAATCATGAGCTAGGAATGTTTTACAGTGCTCGATTGCGGTTGGTAAAGTTGGTGAAAAGAGTATTTGTTTATTAGGTGAGTTAAAGTTTGATAGTATAAAATATCCTATCTCGTGTTTATAAACTCTGTAAAAATGTTGATTAAGCGATGGTAGAAATGGTTTTATGGTATATTCTAATGAGTTCCAATCCATTGTGTAATAATTCGTTGCTGAATGACCATAAGAAATGATAAATAAGGAACGGTCAAAACTTGAAGATTGTAGAATTACATTAAACTCTGTTTGCTTTTCTTCAAATATTACTTTATCCTTTTCACTTGATGTACCAATTATATGCTGAAGTACTTTATTTGATCGTAGCGTGTTTTTATCGGCTTTCGTATAAAAGAAAGATTTACTATCTGGTGCCCAAATGATGGAACTTGCCGCCATTTTTATTTCCTCTGGAAGAGGTTGTCCAGTTGAATTGTTTAATATCGTGATTTTATACTGACGCTTACCTGAAAAATCCTCAATAAGTGCTACATATTCTTTGTTTGGAGCATTACTAAACGTGATTAATTCATAATATCGATTACCTTTTGATCTTAAATTTTCATCAATAAAAACGGACTCACCAGCGGGATCTATTTTTAGTAATTGACTGTACTCCTGTGAAGACGGCATACGGAATTGATAGAGGTCTCCGTTTAATTCAAAAGGCGAAGATTCTTCATTCGGATTTATTCTATTTTCAAATTCTTGAAGCAGTGTATCTATAAGATTTTTTTGCTCATTGTAAAAAGTCTGAGTTACCTTATTTTCTTGTTTAATATATTTAAGTACTTTTTTCGAATCTTTCCTTTTCATCCAATAATAATCGTCTTGACGGATATGGTTATGATTCTTTAAAATTTTTGTCTGTATAGGTGCCGTAGGTTCATCGATTGATTGACCTGATAGAATAAATGGAATAAAAAAGTAAAATAATAGGTATTTCATTCAATTTTAGGCGTTGTATAGTTGATTATGCTTTGGAAAAATTAATAAAAAATTACAATAATTGTTACATTTGATTTCTAAACAATTCTAAAGTGTATAAATTTTTACTAAATAAATTACCTCGACCATTATTAATTCGTTTAAGCTATCCTTTCAAAATGGTTGCTCCATTCTTGTTCAAAGGTAATAATGTTGAGTGTCCTGTTTGTGAGAAATCATTCTCAAAATTTTTGTCCTACGGATCTGAAACTGCCCATAGAGAGGGAGTTTTGTGTCCATATGACCTAACTTTGGAACGACACAGATTGATGTGGTTGTACCTTAAAGATCACTCTGATTTTTTGTCTGCCAAACAATTAAAAGTTTTGCATATTGCTCCAGAACAATGCTTTCATAAGCGCTTTAAGCAACAGAAAAATTTAGATTATTTAACAGCTGACATTGAGTCTCCAATCGCAGATATGCATTTTGATCTACATGATATTCCTTTAGAAGATAATCAATTTGATGTTGTCTTTTGTAATCATGTGATGGAACATGTTCAAGATGCGAAAAGATGTATGTCTGAACTTTATCGAGTTATGAAACCAGGAGGGTGGGCAATTATGCAAGTACCACAAGATTTTTCGCGTGAAACAACGTATGAAGATTGGTCCATTACGACACCCGAAGATAGAGAAAAGCACTTTTGGCAAAAAGATCATGTTCGCTTATTTGGGAGAGATTATCCGCAATGGTTAGAGTCTGTTGGTTTTAGAGTTGAATGTTTTGATAAAGAGAAGGAGATTGGTGCGGAACGGATTGAACGGTATCGATTACAAAAAGAGGAGGTTCTTTATATCATACATAAAGATTAGTTTTTAATGAATAGAAAGCAGCTTATCCTATTATTTTTGTATTTATTGACAGTTGGTTGCTCCCAAAGTTCTGTTGAAGTAAAAGAGGGGACAACTGATTATCTGAACAAAGAAGCACAAATTCATTTGGGACAACTTTTATTTTTTGAGGGGCGGCTTTCAAAAGATCAAACTGTTGGTTGTGTGACTTGTCATCTACCTGGATTGGCATTTACCGATGGATTAGCAAAATCTATTGGAGTAGAAGGTAGAGAGGCAGCCAGAAATTCACCTACTCTTTTTAATCTATCTGATCATTCTGTGTTTATGTTCGATGGTGTTGTGCCAAGCCTAGAAGTTCAAGCTCTTTCCCCCATTTCTGATCATAATGAAATGGATTCATCTATAAAATTGATTATAGATAGATTAAAAGATGACCCTGTTTTCAAGCGTCAGTTCAACAAGGCTTATAAACGACCAATGGATCCAAAAGGATTAACAAGTGCATTAGCCGCTTATCAAAAATCACTTGTATCTACATCTTCTCGATTTGATGCCTATTATTTTGATGATAAAAAAGGGGTGTTAACTAAAGACGAGGTGGAAGGTTGGGATTTATTTCAAAATAAGTTTAATTGTATTTCATGTCATTCATTACCTCATTTTACAAGTGGATTACCAGAATCTAATGGGCTTGTAATCCAAGGTGAGGATTATGGACGCTATAGGGCAACGAGTAAGGAAAGTGATAAAGGTAGATTTAAAGTTCCTTCATTACGAAACCTTTCTTTAACAGCTCCGTATATGCATGACGGAAGGTTTTCAACTTTAGATGAAGTAGTACTATTTTATGGAACTAATCCCAAATCGGAGTATGCTGATGAGCGGGTAAGAAACCTAAAGATAAATACAGAGGAAAGGAAAAAGATAATTTCTTTTCTAAACACGCTAAAGGATACAGTTTTGTTTGGGAATGTTAACTAGTTGTGGTTAAATGTTCGATAGAAACAATATTTTATTCATTTAATCGTTTAAAGTTGTAACAAAAGCCATTGACACTGTTATATATGTATGATACTCGATATACATATAGCGGTTAATAATAATATTAAAGGCAAGACTATGCATGTAAACTCTGTGTATCACCAATCCGACTCTGCAATTCAGCAGGAATTAGACTGGATCAACAAAGCTAAGGCTGATCCCAGTCATTTCGCGCCTTTATACAAAAAGTATTTTTCACCTATTTACCGTTATGTTTATCAGCGAATGGATGATTTGGATTTAGCAAATGATGTTACGTCTCAAATCTTCATCAAGGCACTTCAAAATATTCATAAATATGAATTTAGAGGAGTTCCTTTTAGTTCATGGTTATATCGGATTGCAAAAAGTGAATTAAATCAGGCTTTTAGAGATAATCTAGCTATTCAAACTGTGAATATTGATACTCAAAAGATTAGTCAGTTTATTGATGATTTTGAGGAAGATGAGTTGGAAGAAAATAAAACCAAACTTAAAAAAGCATTAACGGCTCTAAAGCCAGAGGAGCTTCAATTGATAGAATTGCGTTTTTTTGAAAAACGATCATTTAAGGAAATTGGAGAAATATTGGAAATGACAGAAAATAATGCGAAAGTGAAGTCATTTCGTATTTTAGAAAAGTTGAAAAATATATTTAATTCGAAATAATTATGAGCAAGATCAAGTTTAATTTTGATCGGAAACCCTTAAGTGAGGATATTATTAACAGTAAGCAAGATTTTCAATCCATTTTGAATACGGTTAAAAATAGTCCGAAGAAGACATGGACAAAGTATTATTACTTTGGAACAATTGGGTTAGCCGGATTAGCAGCCACTATTGGTATTTTTAAATTAATTCAAAACTTTGACAATATTGCCGATGAAACAAACGTTACTCTAAAATCTAATGAAATTACAGTTTTTGTAGCTGACCATTTAGCAGATGAAAAAACTGTACAATTAGCATTTAACTCTCCAGAGGAATTGATGTCTTCTGCGTTTGTGACTCCTCCCATTGCAAAGTCAAAAAAGGCCAATATCATTTGTGATACAAAAAGTGATTCAAATGAGTTATTTGTTGACACTCTAGTTATTCCAATTGAAGTGGAAAAAGACTCCAAACAAAATAAGGTTAGTTGTAAACCTGCTGTTCCTGTTATCGCAGGTGTTAGTAGCGGTAATATTAAATGGGAAGACTTTAAATCGAATACAATTTTCGTTGACAACGATTATGAAATAAAACAGTTTTCTATTCAATATACCTCTAAGTCTGGAGATCGAACGATTGTTGTTAAAGGAAATACAATTTCACCAGAGATTATTAAAGAATTAGAGCAAGTGGGAATGAACCAAACAATTTTCATCTCAAATATCATAAGTGCTTCTCATTCAAATGATCTAAAACATTTGCTTTCAATGGAATTAAATATTCTATTCAAATAAATAAAGAAAAGGGTTGTTTAATCATTTGTTGATGAATTTTATAAAAGAGATACAATCTATTATAAAACAATACCTACCTTTGGCTACTAAATGAAAGTTTAATTTCGAAAACAAAACGAATGAAATTAAAAGAACTTAAAACTATTTACTTATTACTAGTGATTTTTTCATGTGGGAAAGTATATGGTCAACACACCAATTTTAACTCACAGCGAAACTGGTCTCTTAATAAAAAAGAAATTCTTTTTGGACTAGGAGCCACTCAGTTTCTAGGAGATTTAGGTGGGAAAGATCAGATTGGTAGTGATTATTCATTAAAAGATATTGATTGGGCAGCTACTTCAGTAGGAGGTATGGTTGGTTTTCGATATCGTTTTAAACCACATTGGGCAACAACGACTACTGTAAATGTAGGAATGTTGAAAGGAAATGATGCCTTAACCAATGAAATTATTCGTAACTCACGAAATTTACATTTTCGTTCAATTATTGTGGAATTGGCGCAAAGAATTGAATGGATTATTCTTGCAAAAGAGCAATTTGGTGCACGATATAGAATATCAGGTAAAAAGTACATGAGAGAGCGTAACGACCAATTGTATGTTTTCGGAGGTATTGGAATCAATTATTTTAATCCACAAGCAAATTTTAATGGTGAATGGGTTAATCTTAGACCTTTAGGGACCGAAGGACAGGGATTAGAAGGTGGGCCAAAGAAACCATTGCCTGTTACAGCAACAATGCCATTTGGTATCGGAGCTAGAATTGGTTTAGATCGCATGTGGAGAATTGGTATTGAAGCTTCTTATGTTAAGACCTTTTCTGATTATATTGACGATGTTGGGCGTACTTATTATGACCCAGCAGCCATTGCAGCAGCAACTGGACAAACAGCTGCTTATTTATCAAATCCCTCTGTAAACAATACTACTTGGTTTGTACCTGGATCTCAACGAGGAGACAATCAAAAAGACGCGTATTTTTATTTGAATATTGTAGTTACACGTAATATCACATATAAAGATTACGCTAAAGAACGTAAAAAAGCTCAGTGGAAAGGTGGACGCTATAAGTTCTAATTTCTTTAAAAAATAAATAAAAATGAGGTGGCCACAGTGTCACCTCATTTTGCGTTGTATATTTGCCTAAATTATATTTTCATGTATCCGTTACTTCGATCCATTTTATTTCAATTTGATCCTGAAAAGGTTCATTATTTCACTACAGATTTACTGCATTTATCTTTAAAAATTCCTGGCGCAAAAACAATGTTCAAACAAATGTTTTGTGTAGAAGATAAACGTTTGGAAAAAGAGTTATTTGGCATTCGCTTTAAAAATCCCGTTGGATTAGCTGCAGGGTTTGACAAAAATGCGACAATGTATAATGATTTAGCTTACTGTGGATTTGGATTCATTGAAATTGGAACAATTACCCCAAAAGGACAACCAGGTAATGAAAAACCCCGATTATTTCGTTTGAAGGAAGATGAAGCCATTATTAATAGAATGGGATTTAATAATAATGGTGTTGAAGAAGCTGTAGCGAACCTGAAGAAAAGAAATACCCAGGTTATTATTGGAGGAAATATAGGTAAAAACAAAGTCACTTCTAATGAAGATGCTGTTTTAGATTATATTACATCTTTCAATATTCTCTTTCCCTATGTTGATTATTTTGTTGTTAATGTTTCTTCTCCTAATACACCCAATTTAAGAGAACTACAGGATAAAGAACCACTAACTCAATTGTTAGCGACTTTAAAAGCAGAAAATTTGACACAAGAAAAACCGAAACCCATTCTTTTAAAGATTGCTCCAGATTTGAATGAAGATCAATTGAATGATATTGTAGAAATATTAAAAGAGGTTCAAATTGAAGGAGTGATAGCAACAAATACAACAATAGATCGTTCTCATTTAAAAACAGATGATAAAATTGTTGAAGCAATTGGAGCTGGTGGATTGTCAGGAAAACCCGTTCGACAAAAGGCAACAGATGTAATTCGATATTTAAGGAAAGAATTAGGAGCAGACTTCCCAATAATTGGAGTCGGAGGTATACATTCTGCTGCTGATGCAATTGAAAAATTAGATGCTGGTGCAGATTTAATTCAATTATATACAGGTTTCATATATGAAGGCCCGGCTTTAGCTAAAAGGATTAATCAAGCGTTGTTAAAACGAATTAAATAGTTTATATGGAAAATAGTACCCCAATTCGTATAACAGAATGTCCACGTGACGCTATGCAAGGAATCAAATCTTTTATTCCAACTGAATTAAAAGCGGAGTATATCAATTCATTATTAAAATGTGGATTTGATACCATTGATTTTGGGAGTTTTGTTTCACCAAAGGCAATTCCTCAGATGCAGGATACAGGTGATTTACTTGAGTTATTGATAACCGACACAAAAAGTAAATTACTTGCCATTATTGCAAATGAACGTGGAGCTGAAGAAGCTGCACAAAGAGATCGTATTCATTATTTAGGATATCCTTTTTCCGTTTCGGAAACCTTTCAAATTCGGAATACAAACAGTACTATCGAAGAGTCTTTAACGCGAGTAGAAAAGATCCAAAATATTGCGATTAAGCAAAATAAAGAACTAGTTGTTTATTTATCAATGGGATTTGGAAATCCTTATGGTGATGAATGGAACCCTGAATTGGTGATTAAGTGGAGCGAAAGATTAAGTGCTGATTTTGGAATAAAAAACTTAGCATTAAGTGATACGATTGGTAGTGCAACGCCATTAATCGTCAATCAGTTATTTAAAGAACTCATTCCTGAATTACCAAATGTTGAATTTGGAGCTCATTTACATACAATTCCTCAAAATGCATACAAGTTAGTGGAAGCTGCTTATGATGCGGGATGTGTTAAGTTTGAAGGCGCTCTGAAAGGTTTTGGAGGCTGTCCTATGGCGAAGGATGACTTAACAGGGAATATGCCAACAGAACTTATGATTGATTGGATGAATTTAAATGGAGTTCCAACAGGTATTGATGCAAATCAATTAGTAACTTCAATGAATATAGCGAATAAAGTATTTGGACAATATGCGTAAAATAATGGTGGTAATAGGAATTTTCAGTTCATTACTTTTAGTGAGTTGTAATTCTGATATTGAGGATAACACAGAAGAGGTTAAAGTGGAAGAATTTGAGCCGTATTCCATATTATTTAAAGAGTCTACATTTAGTGACACGGCGAGTTATCGTTTATTAAAAGAGTTAAATATCTGTTCTGATATTGCCGTAAATGACGCTGGTGAATTAATAGCTCCATGTGCAGCAAGTAACTTTACCTTTATTCCTTTTTCAGCTGGTAAAAGTATTCAGAATGGTTTTATTCTTGTCGTGAGAGCCGATACGGGTGGCTTTCCATTAAGAAGAGTTTTGATTTTTGAGAGAGAAAATGGTAACCTTGTAAAGGTAAATGGATTTATTGGTAACTTAATCGGTAAGCGTAAATCTGATTCTGGATACGACGATATTTTAATGCGCTTTATTGATAAAATTGACGGATCTAATGTTTTTTATAATTGCATATTCAAATGGGAAAATGGAAAGTACCAATTTAAAAGTGTAGAATATATAGAAGAGCCTGCCGGAGCATTTAAAGGTAGGGTATTAGAGTCTGTGAAGGATTCTGTTTCCAATGATATTTATCAGTCATTGTTAGGAAATCAAATGATCTTTTAAAGCTATTTATTAGAGAGAATAAAGAAAGGCGACCAATGGTCGCCTTTCTTTTTAATGTTTTATTACTCTTGTTTGAAAACTTCCATTCTGCGTCTCTATATTTATAATATAGACACCACTTTGCAGAGATTCTGTTTGTATATTTGTTTCATTTGTTTGTTTAATGATTTGACCAGTTGTATTAATCAAAGTCATTTGAGTGATTGTTTCATCGGTTAAAACCTTCAAGGTATTTTGAAATGGATTTGGGATAACAAAATTCTTTTGAGTTAGTAATTTTGTTGACAAGTCACTTTCTGTTTCAAGTTTTAGGTTGTCCATATAAAAACGGAAACCATTAATTGTGTTTAATATAAAAGCAACATGAATTTCTTGATTAACATATCCTAGATTTGCCAAATTTAATTGAATCTGTGTCCAATCAGTCGTTACAAAACTATTCAAATATAATGTATCTCTAAAATCCTCAGGGTTTGTTCCTGTTGTTGAGATTAGAACCTTAATTTTTTCTGGAAAAGTAGGGTCTTGCGACTTCATATCCCATGAAAGGATATTCCCAAATGCACCTAATTGAAGATTTGGAACAATCATCCAACGATCTGCCTGATTTACAGGTTCAAAATAAGATGTTGACGAGGCTACACTTCCATGTTCGTCATCGAAATTATCAATCGTGATCCAAGCTTGAGTGTATTCACTGACAATTTGATTCGGTACATGATTGTCGTTAATCAAAATATAATTCGATGGAATTCCATTTGAAAAATCTTCATTTAATACACTTGTTTGACCAAAAGCGGTAAAACCAATCATTGAAGTTATAAGGGTAAAAAAGCGCATAATTTAATCGTATTTTTTATTAATCTAATAGACTGAGTAAGATTTCTTTATATTCCTGATAGAAGAGATCAAAACGGATACATTTTTCTTTTAAAAACTCATACATTTTGGGAATATCTTCCTCTTTAAAATAATTAAATTCATCTGTTGACCAGGAAATTCTACAAGTGTGTATGGAATTGATTTCTAAACCCTCTATCCATATCCCTTCTTCTTTCATTTCTGACACAAGTACAGATTTGAGTTCCCCCATTTGTTCCCATAAGATATCCATTACACCTGCATCACGTGCTTGTAAATCAAAGTGAAGAGCACAAGTGTGACTGTTAGCTTCTAATCGAACGTATAATTCTTTGGCTTCTGTTGGATAGTGTAACCAATTAATGCGTCGACCAGTACTCGACATGTGTTTACGCATCAACTTTTTAAAACCTTCCCAAAAGTCTTCGTTTTTTTTCTTTCTATCTTCTTTTGATAACATATGAACTTTAATGACTTATTGCGTACATTAGAATATTAGCTCCCATTTTTAAAGCTTCTTGGTGTTTTTCAACTGTATTTCCATGTACTTTGGTATCTTCCCATCCATCACCTAAATCTGTTTCGTAAGTATATAAGAGAACCATTTTTCCTTGATCAAAGATAGCAAAAGCTTGTGCGCGTTTACCGTCGTGCTCATGAATTTTTGGCAACCCTTTAGGGAATGTGAATTTTTGATTAAAGATTGGGTGGTTTGCTGGCAATTCTACTAATTCATTTTGAGGAAACAGTTTTTTAATTTCTGTTCGAATATATGGATCCATTCCATAATTGTCATCAATATGTAGAAAACCACCACTTTGTAAATAAGTTCGTAGGTTTTGAATATCAGCAGGACTGAAGACTACATTTCCATGTCCAGTCATGTGTATAAAAGGATAAAGAAATAGTTCTTTACTTCCAACCTCGACGATTGGTACATCTGTTGATATATTCGTTTTTAATTCCTTATTACAAAACTTTACAAGATTTGGAAGGGAAGTAGGGTTTGCATAATAATCTCCACCGCCACTATATTTAAGCACCGCCACTTGATAACCACCATTTTGTGAGAAGGAAAGGCTGCTTATTAAAAAGAGGATAAGTGTTAAAGCTATTTTCATACAAATTGAGTTTCCATAACTGCCATTAAACCTGCAGTTTCAGTTCTTAAACGGTATTCACTTAAAGAAATTGCTTGATAGTTATTTTTAAGAGCTAGTTCTACTTCAGGAATTGAAAAATCACCTTCTGGACCGATTAAGATGCAATGATTACTAGACGAAAAAACTTCACGAATTGATTTTTTATCAGCTTCGTAACAATGTGCAATTAAACCATTTGAATTTGCTTGAATGAATTCATCCGCTTTTGTTAAATCATTCATTTTTGGTAAATGAAAGCGTTTTGATTGTTTCATAGCGCTAATCGCAATAGCTTCAAAACGTTCCATTTTTATTGCTTTTCGTTCGGAGTTTTTACAAAGAAGAAAGGTAATTTCTTTCACACCAATTTCAACTGCCTTTTCAATCAACCATTCCATTCGGTCGTTCATTTTTGTAGGTGCAATCGCTAGATGTAGTTGCGTTTTATCCTCAAAATGATTATGCTGGTTGATGTCTACTTGACAACGTTTTGGATTTGCAGAAACTATTGTTGTCTCGAAATAATCCCCTTTTCCATTCAATAAGCCAATCTGTTCACCTTCAGTCATTCGAAGAACCTTCACAATGTGTTTAGATTCATCCTCTGAAAGGGTGAATGATTTTTGGTCTGGGGTTATATTTGAATCGTAAAATAATCGCATTAGTGCATTAATCGATATAACATTTCTTTCATTAAATCACCTTCACTAGAAGAAGAGTTATTGATTCCTTTAGATTTTAGGTCAAACTCTTCTAAGATAGCGATATTTGCGGATAATTTTTTGGGAGGATATATGCTGGCCGCTGCTGTATAATTCTTTAGTAAAAAAGGATTTATTTTTAATGCGGCTGCTAAACCTTCTCTGGATTTATCTTTGGTAAAGTGAACAGTCATTAACTGTACGTGAAATTTAAACAAATTCGCTATCACTGGTATAATCGAACCAGCTTTGGGATTATGACTGAAATAATTAATAATTTTTGTTGCTTGAAGAAAATTACGTTCGCCGAAAGCATTGGTTAATTCAAAAATATTGTAGTCTTTTGAAATTCCAATATTCTCCTCAATATGAACATCATTTATCGTGGTCCCTTTTTCAATTAATATGGAAAGTTTTTCTAGTTCATTAACAATTCTGCTTAAGTCATTACCTAAAAATTCGCTTAAAAGCATTGCGGCTTTAGGGGTAATAACATATCCAGCTTCTTTGGCATATCCTGAAATCCAATCTACTAACTTGTAGTCTTTCACTTTTTCTGAAAGAAAAACAAGTCCATTTTTTTGAATAGACTTAAAGGATTTTTTTCGGCTATCTAATTTTTTATGTTTGTAGCAAAGAACAAATACGGTAGAAGAAAGTGGTGCATTAAAATAAACTTCAAGTTCATCAATATCTTTTAATTCTTGCGCTTCTTTTACCACCACCAATCTGCGTTGTCCCATCATAGGGAATTGCTTGGCATCAGAGATTAAGGATGCTACATTGGCTTCTTTACCATAAATAATCGTTTGATTAAAATCACGTTCAGATTCATCCATTGCATTTTTAACAATTGCGTCCGTAATTGCGTCAATGAAATAAGATTCATCCCCATGTAGCAAGTACACAGGGCTGAAATTTCCTTGTTCAATGGAACGAATAATCTGCTTGTGATCCATCGATTATTTATGTTTTTCCCAAATTTGAACTAATTCTACCATAGTTTGAACGGCTTTTTCCATATCTTGAACACTTACGTATTCATGTTTGGAGTGGATGGCCATTTCTCCTGTCCATAAATTAGGGCAAGGTAGCCCCATGAATGATAAACGAGAACCATCAGTCCCCCCACGGATGATAGTTGGTTTAGGCTCGATACCCGCTAATTTCATAGCTTCAACTGCGTATTCAGTAACAAAAGGAACTGACTGTAATACTTCTTTCATATTACGGTATTGTTCTTTTGCTTCAAATTTCATTCCTGAACCTGGATTCGCCTCCACAATCATTCTAGCAGTAGATTCTAATTCCTCTTCGTATTCACCTAATTTACTTGTATCATGATCACGAACGATAAAAGAAACAAATGCTTCTTCCATAATTCCACCAATTGCAACTGGGTGAACAAATCCTTCACGATCTTTAGTTGTTTCAGGAGACCAACGATCTTTTGGCAATGCAGCAATAAAATCAGCTACTAATTTTGTAGCGTTAACCATTTTTCCTTTTGCATAACCAGGGTGCGCTGAAACGCCGTAAAAAGTAACTTTTGCGGAATCAGCGGAGAATGTTTCGTCTTCAATTGAACCTAATACACCTCCGTCAAGTGTATATCCATAATCGGCATTTACTTTTGACATGTCAAGGTGATCCACGCCACGCCCTACTTCTTCATCAGGTGTGAATAAGATTCTGATTTCTCCGTGCTTTATTGCTGGATTTTGAACCAAATAGTTCGCGAAGTCCATTATAATTGCGATTCCAGCTTTGTCATCAGCTCCCAAAAGAGTGGTTCCACTTGCTGTTATTAAATCGTCTCCAATTTTCTCTAATAAATAAGGGTGTTTGTCAGTTGTAATTACCTGAGAGTTATCATCTGGTAATACGATAGGCGCACCTGTATAATTACGATGAACTATTGGTTTTACATTTGTTCCAGTTACATCGGGAGCTGTATCCATGTGAGAACAAAAACAAATTGTAGGGGCATTAGGGCTGTCTGAATTGGATGGAATTGTTCCAAAAACATATCCCCAATCATCCATATATGCATCTTTTACTCCGATAGAGTTCAATTCATTAACTAGTAAACGAGCTAAATCTTTTTGCTTCATTGAAGAAGGGAATGAACTTGAATTCGGATCCGCTGTAGTGTCAATTTTCGCATAGCGGATAAAATTTTCTTCTACTTGGTGTTTGTAGTCTTGCATATATATTGAGTTTATTTCAAATTTAAAATATTTAATTAGTCTTCCAATAAATCGGGTCGACGTTCTTTTGTTCTAAGTAAAGCTTGTTCTTCTCTCCATTTTTCAATTTTCCCGAAATCACCTGACAATAATACTTCAGGAACTTTTAGTCCATTGAATTCTGGAGGTCTAGTGTAAACAGGCGGAGCTAATAAACCGTCTTGAAAGCTATCTGTTAAGGCAGAGGTTTCGTCATTTAGCACACCTGGAATCAGTCGGACAATTGCATCTACAACAACAGCTGCAGCTAGTTCTCCACCTGATAATACGTACGATCCAATTGATATTTCACGTGTGATGTAATGATCTCTTATACGTTGATCTACACCTTTATAATGTCCACAAAGGATCATTATATTTTTCTTTAAGGATAACTGATTGCAGTCGCTTTGATCTAAAACCTTTCCATCAGGAGTCATGTATATGATTTCATCATATTCCCGTTCTTGCTTTAATTTTTCAATTATTGCGGAAATAGGTTCAATGGACATAACCATTCCAGCGCCACCGCCATATTGATAATCGTCTACGTTTTTATGCTTATTAGTGGAATAATCACGGATATTATGAATGTGAATTTCAGCATGTCCTTTTGATTGAGCACGCTGCATAATCGAATCTGCAAATGGTCCCTGCAATAATTGAGGGAGAATGGTAAGGATATCAATACGCATAACACAAATTTAAGCTATATTATTGACCTAAAGTTGCAAAAAGTCCCCTTTTTTTCCAATCAAACGGTCTTTATGGTGATAAACTTTTAGGATCTGCACTTAAGTTCAAATTGGATTAGCTAAATTTGTCACTTATAATAGATAAACATGACATTCGATATAGCTGTAATTGGAGGTGGAATTGTTGGAGCTGCAACATTTTACAAATTGCAAAAACGCAATCCGAATTTAAATATCGTTTTGTTTGAAAAAGAGGCTTTATTAGCCGATCATCAAACAGGACATAATTCAGGTGTGATTCACTCTGGATTGTATTACAAACCAGGTTCTTTAAAGGCGAAGAATTGCCGTGAAGGGCGTCATGAATTGGTCGCTTTTGCAAAAGAATATGGCGTGAAACATGATGTTTGTGGGAAGGTTGTTGTTGCAACAGAGGAGAAAGAAATCCAGTATATGGACAAAATCTTTCAAACAGGTTTAGAAAATCAAATTGAAGGAATTGAGAAGATTACAGCTGATCAAGTAAAGGAGATAGAACCATACGTAGAGTCAATTGGTGGAATTTGGGTTCCTTGTACTGG
>JAZQRM010000046.1:0-4827 GCA_045629585.1 Taishania sp.
ATAAACTACCTTACCAGTATCTTGATTGAGCCATCTTCGACGTTTAACATGTAAATAAACTTGCTGACCACGAATAGGAAAATCTTGTAAAGTAACGGGATCAAAAAAACCTTTGGATAATAAGCTATTGGTTTTGAATTCATCAGGAATAACATTCATCTCCTCCAAAAATATATCCAAGCGACATTCGCCTTTTGAATAATGGGTCATTTCAAAATAATCGGAAACCCCTTCTGGAATAATGAAAGGAATTAAAGCTTTAAATGAATCGTGCATCTGAATAATAAAATAATGCAAATATCCGATTATTTTTCTTCTACTCCACAGGTTTTGTACATGATCCGATACTATCGTTTGGAAATTCCCGAGATATCAAAATGAAATAAAAATGGGTGCACAGCTAACTGTACGTGAAGGTCAAGCTGCTGTATTTATGAATGAAGGCGTAATCGCTGATGTATTTACTGCGGGTAGATACGAACTCAATACGCAAAATATGCCTATTATGACCACCTTAAGAGGATGGAAATATGGTTTTAATAGTCCTTTTAAAGCTGATGTATTCTTCGTGAGTTTACGTCAGTTTACAAATCAAAAATGGGGAACGAAAAATCCAATTATGCTACGTGATGCTGAATTTGGACCAGTTCGTTTACGCGCTTTTGGAAATTATGCGTTTAGTGTAAAAGATCCAGCAATATTTCTAAAAGAAATAGCTGCCACAAATCCGGATTTCTCCGTAGATCATATCAATGAACAATTGCGTAATCTGGCTGTTGCACGCGGTATGGATGCTATTGCAGAATCGAAAATTCCAGTTTTGGATTTAGCTTCCAACTACGACGAAGTTTCTATAGTTATTCAGGATAAGATTAGTCCAGAGTTTAATGAAATTGGCTTAAACTTAAACAAATTTTTGATTGAGAATATTTCCTTACCAGAAGAAGTAGAGAAAATTTTGGATAAGCGAAGTAGCATGGGCATAGTTGGTGATATGGGGGCTTTTGCTCAATTCCAAGCAGCAAACTCTATGGAGAAAGCTGCCGAAAATCCAAATAGCGGTGGCATCATGGGCGCTGGAATGGGAGCAGGGCTTGGTATGGGCATGATGGGACAAATGGGCAATGTTTTTCAAGAACGTAAATTTGAAGGAAATACCTCCCCTCAGCAGTCTGGAGCAGCTGTACCTCCACCTCTTCCAGAGCAACAGCAAAAAAGTATTTTCTACGTGTCTCAGGGTCAGCAACAAGGTCCAGTGTCATCAAGTGAAGTACAAAGGTTAGTTACTTCTGGCGCAATTCAAAAAGAGACTTTGGTTTGGTATGCTGGCTTAGCGGCTTGGGAAAAAGCTGGAGAAAATGCAGAACTAGCTTCTTTATTCCAAAATACACCACCTCCAATACCAGGAGCTTAATACGTTTGGAATTTTATGTCTTTCGAAGATAAAACAACAGAGGTAAAGAAAAATTTACGATGTGCGGGCTGTGCTGCACCATTACATTATTTGCCTGGCACATCCTTTTTGTTGTGTACATATTGTGGTCAAAAAAATGAGATCCCAAAATATGATGCAACACAATTTACCTTGGATTTGACACCTATACCGATTGATGATTATTCAGCAAGTATTGCTGATAAGCAAGATGAGGTATTACATCAAGAAGCCGAAGTTGCGAGTTGTAGCAATTGTGGTGCTAATACAACGCTGGGTGCGCACATTGTCTCGACAAACTGTCCATTTTGTGCCTCTCCGTTGGTAATTGATCACCATACCGAACGTGTCATTAGACCAAATGCAATATTGCCCTTTGGAATTGATTACAAATTGGCTTTAACTAATCTCAAAAACTGGGGAAAGACACTTTGGTTTGCACCCAATGATTTGAAGTATGTTTTGGACGCACATTCTGTCAATGGCTTGAAAGGAGTGTATATACCGTATTGGAGTTATAATGCGTATGTAGCGTCTGATTATGAAGGGGAGCGAGGGGATTATTACTATGTAAATAGAACAGTTCGTGATGGAAATGGAAAATCGCGTACCGTTCAAGATCGAAAGACGAGATGGAGTTATGCATCCGGTACAGTGTCGGGGCAATTGAATGATATTCTTATCTGCGCCTCGACATCTCTAACCCAAGCGAATTCGGATAAAGTCAATTCATGGAATTTGGAGAAGCTTGTTCCCTTTGATGAACAATATTTAAGTGGTTTTCTTGCGCAAACATTCCAAAAAGACCATCACTATGGTTTTGAACGAGCGCAAGAGGTAATTGATCGTGAAGTACAATTTTGGATTCGTCGTGATATAGGAGGTAACGAACAGCGTATTGGAGATTATGAGACAGAGATTAGTGATGTTACTTTGCGTTATATCTTGTTGCCTTTGTATATGTCTTCTTATCAATATAAAAACAAAACTTATAGTGTGTTGATTAATGCTTTTTCAGGTAGAGTATATGGCGATCGCCCGTATAGTTTTTGGAAAATATTCTTTTTAGTACTTAGTATATTAGCCATTTTGGTTATTTATTTTGTTGCAACAGGCTAGAAATAGCTGCTTGTGTCAGTAAAACATGTTTGGCTCGGTTATTGTTGTTTATACAACAAATGATTAAAAGAAAGGTAAAATATGATAAGAAAACAAAAAGAAAAAAAATCTTTATTGACAAGAAGCCCATATATGTACTATGTGACTAACTGGGGATTCGTAGAACAACCAACCAAAACAGAACAAACAAAAAGTCAGAAACGTTAACAAGAAGTTAACTTTCTGATGAAAGTTAAAAGTTAAAATGATGTGCTTTTCGAGATGAAAGCATTTTTTGTTTATAGACCATCCCAAAATTTCCTTATTTCTTCTTAACAATTTTTAACTAAACTCAAATTAAACAATTTGATTGTTTTCGCATCTATTGTACTATAAAGTTTATAATTAAAAAGAAGGGAGAACAATACAATGAAAAAGTTTTTATCATTAGCAATAGTATTATCAAGTATTAGTTTTGGAGCTTTAGCTCAAGAGGTAATAAAGAAACCTAATTCTGATAAAAAATCTTATGTACGTAAGGAATATGTACGCAAAGATATGGTTAAATTAAGCCCAGAGCAAATTGCTGAAAAGCGTACAGAAAAGCTTGAAAAGGAACTTAGTTTGACATCAAAGCAACGTAATGATATTTACAAGTTGCAATTGGATCAGGCAAATAAATTTAAAAAACAGCACGAAATAAGACAAAAAGAGCGCGAACAATTTCGTAAAGAACGTTTAGCTCAACGTGAAAAATTTGAAAAAATCTTGACGCCTGAGCAAAAGGAAATTTGGAAAGAGAAGTTTGCAAAACGTGGAGATCACTCTTTCAAAAGAGGTGAAGATCGTAAGAAAAATTTTGAGCGTCGCGGCGATTCAAAACGCAGAATAGAAGGTAAAAAAGTAGAACGTGATCGTAGAGTAGGTTAATATAGTTTATTAGTTGGTTAGTTAAAAAGCCTTAATCGTGAGATTAAGGCTTTTCTGTTGTGCGCCCGGCATGGGCGATAACTCTAGGGTGCAAGTCCCGAACACACCATTACAGTTGGAAGTGTTAGCCGAAGGCAAGGGTGTCCACCGTGAGGTGGAATCTGAAGGAAGCCTCAGGCAAATTCTCGGTCTGACGGACAGAAACTACATATAAGGCCTAAGTTGCTGGATGAGATTGCCAAACAAATTGAAGTCCTATACTGTACAGAAGCATCAAGGTAAATGTAGCAGACACATGAGAGGAAAGTTATCGTTCTTACCCGGGGAGATCTCACAGACTTGTGGAAGTTTTTTTTTCAGAAGCAAGGAGTAAAGCTAGCTGTGAGAAGTCAGCCGATTTCGTAGTACTTGCTTACGGCAAAGCAAGGAAGGAATGAACCTTAAGTTAGTGGGCAATACATGAAAATTACCTAATGAGAGTAAGAATGCAGAAAATTGATAAGGTTTATCAACCTGGTCACAAAAGAATAGGGCGGAACCCGAAGGCTATGTGGGAGGGCAGACTTTTATTGGGATGATTGAAAAGAACCTCACCTATACAAACACAAAAGTAGATGGACTTTTAGAACAACTCCTTGACCGCCAGAACTTGAATGCTGCCTATTTACAAGTGGTTGGTAATCGTGGTGCTTGCGGTATCGATAAGATGGGCGTCGAATCCCTTGTGGATTATCTTAGAGAGCACAAGGAGAAACTTTTAACATCCATCAAGCAGGGGAATTATTCTCCTGCACCAGTAAGACGTGTCGAAATTCCTAAAGACAATGGGTCAAAGCGAATGCTGGGCATCCCAACAGTAGTTGATCGGCTCATCCAGCAGGGCATTAATCAAATCCTGACACCAATCTACGAACCTGAATTCAGTGACCACAGCTATGGTTTTCGTCCGGGTCGCAATACGCATCAAGCGCTTATCAAATGCAAGGCATACATTCAACAGGGGTATAATTATTCCGTAGACATGGACTTAGAGAAGTTCTTCGATACGGTGAATCACAGTAAACTGATTGAATTATTATCACGCACGATCAAAGATGGAAGACTGATCTCACTTATCCATCGATACTTGAGAGCAGGTGTAGAAATAAACGGAAGGACTATAGTAACTACAGAAGGTGTACCTCAAGGAGGCCCACTAAGCCCACTTTTGAGCAATATTATGCTTCATGAACTGGACAAAGAACTGGAATCTCGAGGACACAAATTTGTACGTTACGCTGATGACCTTATGATACTTTGTCGTAGTAAACGGAGTGCCTCACGGGTTATGGAATCGATCACAAAATTTGTTGAAGGTAAGCTGATGC
>JAZQRM010000047.1:0-6744 GCA_045629585.1 Taishania sp.
GTTGTGATTTGCTTTCATTCTTTGAACAACTGATATTTACGACAGCATACCTCAAGTCATTTAACTGTAAATCAGATTGTTATTATTGATTTTAGAATTAAAAACATCCGGTGGTACATACCGCCGAATGTTTATTCTAAACATTTTCTATTACTCTAATATTGTATTTCTTTAAAAGAATTCCAGTTGTTGAGGAGTATCTGGTAGCTGTTTCTCTTTCTTTCCGTAAAATAATTCCATCATACCGAACTGTTTATCAGTCACGGTCATTATACCAATATGACCTTTTTCAGGTAAAAGTTTTTTAACCCTATTGATGTGTACGTCGGCATTTTCCCTACTGCTGCAATGCCTTAAATAAATCGAGAATTGAAACATAGTAAAGCCGTCCCGCAAAATTTCCTTACGAAATTTAGAAGCGATGCTGCGCTCTTTTTTAGTTTCAGTTGGCAAATCAAAAAAAACTAATACCCACAAAATCCGATATTCATTTAAGCGCATCAATTAAAATAATAACCTATCAGCATTTTCATCCTTAAAAGATTCAGCAATTTCGGTAACTGATATAGAATTTGTCTCTTTGTCATCTTTAAGGGTCAATATTCTCTTGGTATTGAAGTTGTTCAATGTTGGATAATTAATTTTCCGGATTGAACCCTCATAACATTTAGCTAACGATGAGGTAGTACTCTGCAAACCCACCATTAAAGGACTTTTACCTTTCTCAAATTGAACATCTACTGTTGCAATTCCCAAAAGTTGCCTTTTAATATCATTTCCCAATTCCAAAAAATTTTCACCTCTATCTATTATGCCTAATACGATTTGATCCACATAGGGTCGATAAGGTTCCATAATGTCATCCGCTAAACAATAGGCATTGTACTTATTTCGATGGTGGATACCTAAAGTAGGCAATAATCCAGAGCATACTAAACCGCGCGCTACAATAGCCCTTAAAATTGCATAACCATAATTAAGCAGGTTGTTCGGAGGATCACCGTCACGGCCCCTAAAAAAATCTATCTTTTTAGGGAAAATGTTCTTCCAGTAGTAAGCAGCTGCTCTGCCTTCATAATTATCTGGGTCGCCAGACCGAACTGATTTCGCCCAGTGGATCATATTTTTGCACGGCACATCCCGACCAAAAAGTAGGGCTGCCTGATTCAAAATTTTAGCTTGAACGGTTTGTTGCCAGAGCTGCTTCTTTAAAGGCTGAGACGCATTTATTTGATAGCGGAATCTTTCACTTTGCGTATTATGCCCGTCAATCGGGAGCATCATGCCGGTTGGATGGCGGCTTTGGTTACAGGTTACGATTGCCGCATTATTATCAAGTAACGCAGCAATACAACCATGAGTAATAGTGATTTGCTGATTATCCAATATGATTATTCCAATGTCCTCTATCGGAATAGATTTTTTTGATTCTTTCTCACCTAAGGGCTTTAAATGTGGTAAATCAATAAAAAGTTGATTACGCTGCAAACTGATATATGCAGGATTACTAAAATGCAGTGTTCGTTTAATCATGCGAGAATATGCTTAGAATTTTTTATATCATTTTCCTTTGTTGTTTTTAATTATGTAATTCGAATTAATATTCACCAATTTTTACTATTTCTCCTAGATGATTGATCCGTACTTTAACAATCTTATTGATACCACTTAGTCCTTCCCGTTTCCAGGTAATGTTTTTTAATTTTTGATTATCTTCTACGTTGGTTTCCAAATGGTGCCTGAAAAAATAATCCTTTATGGTGAATTTCTGAACCCTAAATAAATTTGGACTAATTAGTATGTTGTTATGCGGGTCTAGTAAGTCTACTTCTGAAGGATTAAATCCAGTTTTGTCGTTTGGAAACACGAAATATTCGTTCTGCTTCATGCTAAATTGAAATACCCAGCCCAAATGCGTATTCATTGTTTTATCAATAATTGGCAATTTTTGATTAACCCTTGCCACTGCTTCGTAAAATGATACAACGTTCTCATGTAGCTTGCCTTTATCGTCTAAGTAAACAGCGACATGATGGTTATTGCCCGTACTTACAAAATCTGTGGGTATGGGCTTTTTATTTTCATCTAAAATTTCATTGCCTAAATGATCTTTTTTGAAATGTAAGGCTTCAGCGTTATTAATTCCACTAATTTTGACCCTTTTTATAGCTATACCTTTATTCTCATTTAGCCAAATTGGATTTTTTTCAAGATCAGAAAAAGCTTCCTTCGGATTATTGTGGTACTCTATCAATCTATTCTTTAAAATTCGCCTCACACCCTCATCCAATATTTTCTCAATAATTTTTATATCCTTAAAATTTTCAGGTGTGATATCCTTTCTAATAGAATAATCGTCTTCCAGCCATATTAACTTCACAGTTTCAGGTATGGACTCCCCTTTTGTATAATCTAAATAAATGGGGTTCTTCGTTAAAGAATTCTTTCCTGTAAATGCTTTCTTGGCATCGCCACCATTCTCTCCTAAACGATTCAACACAAGCCTTTTGTAAGTAGGATTTGCTACTTTACCAATGGTTTGCAAATTAAATTTAACACCGATCTTTTCATCTTTGCTCACATAAAACTTGTACTTGCCATATACAGTTTCTTTATGTAACTGTCCTCTTGGCGTTAGCTCTACTTTGATTTTTTCACCTTTGGCAGAAAGGGTTATATTCTTGTTTTTAGTAACGACTTTGTTTTTTGCCTTAAAGGATACCAGCACATTTTTCAAATGTTTTTTTGCTTCTTCTCTAAAGTTCGGAAGAGGTAAATTAAACTTTCGTTTTTTATTGCCTCGATCGTCAATTAAAATTTTTGTTTCCTTTGCTTCAATAGAAATAATATGTTCATGAAGCTTGTGGGTCTCATTTTTTCTCGCATTAAGGTAATTGAGATATTGAATATGGCTGGGCTTGGTAAAAGCAATAGTCAAGGCATCCATCGCATGATGACGGTGATCATTTCGCTTATCCCAATCTTTTATTCGCTCTTTGAAACTGCCATCTTTTTTCTCCACCAATTCCGTTAGACCCAGCTGTTTAAATTTGTCTAAATTAAGTTCCTGCATGATATTAATCAAACCCCAGTCCTCACGTAGCCTAGCTGTAACGGCTCCTGTCGTTGGGGTTACTACCCTACAAATTTCATAAAGCATATTCCTTGCTTTTTTTGCAATGTATTGTGAATCCCTTAAATCTCGATCTATAAAACCATCACCAATATCAGCTTCCCGTTTCAGCAGTTTCTGATATTTAGCTTTTGAAATCCCTTCTTCGCTATTATTTTTCCCATGTTCGTAAAGGAATTCAATTCTTTGTTCAAAATCGCTCAGGATTTCCGTCCCAAACTTGCTATCTATATAATCAAACGCTGTTCTATTACCTTTATCAATGTTGTCTTTTCTAAACACGATGGTTTTATTGGAAAAGCTATCGTCAAATACCCTCGACTGTGGGATAATATGTTCAATGTCCACCTCTTTGCTAAACAATATTTCTCTGGATATGTAAGTATTGGTGTAAAGATCTTTGTAGCCATTGTTTTTTAATTCCTCATACAGCTTATAACGGATGATGTCATTCCTCGTAGGATTTTTAACACCAAATTCAACTTGCAGGAGTTTGTATATTTTTTCATGACGAATTTTTGCTGAATTAACATTGGAGGTCATTTCGGCACGTTCTTGCGCATTTTTCTTTAATTCGCGAGCCAATTCGATTCTAATTTCATCGAACTTGAAAAAGTTAGTTATTTTCCCATTAGCATCCTTATCGCTGTTGGCCTCAATTAGGGCGTTAACAACATTAACAAGTTGATTTAGTATTTTTTCTACAACAGGATTTCTCAGGCTATTTTTTTTAACCAAGTCAAGTTTTCCCTTCAAAGCTCTATTCGCAATCTCTTCTTTTGTTAAAGATGAAGCAGAATGTCTGTAACCCGCCATCGCCGCAGCCTTATCAAAATGTTGTTCTCTGATATAAGGATAAATTTTACGCATAGCCTTGGAACTAAGATTTCCATAATCAGCGGAAAAAGCAACAGCAGCCAGGATCTCTGCATGTTCTTTTTTAAATCCAAATTTCTTATTTAGCAGTTCATACAATCTCTCATTTCCACTTGGTGAGTCGTCACCCTCGTAAGAATGTAATAAGTGCCACAATTGATATGATTCTTGCATTTCGAAATCTTTTCCATCCAACTCAGCATTGAATTCTAAAATGGAGGTACTTATATTCAATGACTCAAAAATACGGCGAACCATATTTTTGATTTCCGAGACTGAGAGATCAACGTCATCAAGTTCGACTTCATCATTGTTTGATTTCACATTAAGGAGATCTTTAGTGTCGTAACCTTCCATCTCAATGATCTTTAAATAGGCGTTGTACAACACTTTATTGGTTCTGTTTCCTTCTATTTCAGAATAGTTTATTTCCCAGTCACTTGAACTGTGACCGAGCAGTTCTATAATCTTATTAGCTTTTAAATTTCCTTTAATGTTCAGTTCATCAAAAACGGCTTGTTTTGCTTGAAGGTCGAAAACGAAAATCTCCTGTTCGTCAGATAATTCTATCTGCCCATCAGCCATTGAATTATTTAAAATATTGCGTTTACTTCTAATCAAAACATTGTTCAAAACTTGCCAAATCTTAAACTCCTGAAATAGCGGTGATGATTTTGGAGCTACCTTTGGTCCAATTATCTTTTTTTTTGTCTGCCCACAACGTTCGGTTTCAATTTCTTTGCGTTCGAACTCACAAAAGCTAATCAGCCCTTTCTGAGACTTTAGCTTTCTTTGATAGAAGATAATAATGTCTCTAATTTCTTTCTTGAGTTCTGTCGTTAGTTCTGAATGAAATTTAGCTTGTACTTCCCATATGGTTTCGAATTCATCAAAATAATCCTGACGATAAAAAACCTGGTTTTTTAATTTTGTATGTGGAGAATGTTGAATTTGTTGATATAGGTACTGTCCAACTGTCTGATTGTTGAAATACAATTTCTTACTTCTGTCGCTAATCGCACCCAGATAACCACTTGAATTATTTAAATTGTTGTTGATCTCCGTGATCACATAAGCCACTTCTTCTATATGTAATTTTTGTTCAATAGCTTTACTTCGCCACTCATAAGCTTTCAGCTTCTTTTCTTCCCGAGTACCCTTGTTTTCAGCAGTATTAAAATTATAGGTCTTCCAAAACATTGTCGAAGTCGCTCTTTGTCCTTTCCCTGCTAGTTCTTTCTTAAATTCACTGGTAAGAATTTCCGGATAAAATGGCTGTTGGTAACTCCAAACTTTATTTAATTCAGCCTCAAGGTCGGAACGGTAAAAATCTGGAACATATTTTTTTCCCACTAACAGTAATTGGTAAACTAACTGTCCAGGGGTTAAGTTATCGTTATATAATTTTTTTGCAATTGACATCTCATCAATAGCTTTTCCTTCGTCATCATTGCTGGCTTTTCTGCTGCTTTTATAACCTCTCTTTTTATTGATCGTGAGCAATATCCTAGCAAATTCATCTTTTTCAACTTTTTGGTTAGCAGACTTCGCACGCAATGCCAAAGTAGAGTGAGTGGTGTTTTTGCCATCTTCTGAAAGAACGGTATCTTTTGTAATCAGATTAGCTTTTGCCATTGCATCAATTAAATTGGAACGCCTATCCTGATAACGATCTAAAGTTCTCCTAGCACCACGTTTCAATGTTCTTTCTGCATTGATAGAAATGGGCTTACCTTTCTCAAAATTGGTTTGTTCATCTGTTGTTAACGGATTAACTCTTACACCTATTCTTTCTATTGATGAGCTTTTGAAATCATCACTTTCATTAATTTGTGCAAAACCAATTGACGTTACACCTAGATCAATTCCTAAAATTTTCTTCATAATTACGGGCTACTACTTTAAAGATAGAAATAATAATTTTGACAAAATACGGTTTCCCGTATTTCAAGTCATTAATATTCCATATATTTGGATGAAAGCAAATCACAATAAGGATTATTCCGTTGTGAAAACATTAAGTGCCTCGTCTTACAATACGGGGCTTTTTTCTTTTTAAGGGGTCATGATACACTTATCCCATATAACTAATCAACTATATAGGTACCGTTGGGCGTCGTATTAACTGACTTCTTAAAAAAACCGCATATTCTTTTGGGTTTAGCAGTCCCTCGACCACAAAATACAAATCCCAGAAAGTGATTTTACTACTGTGTGTAATATGAAAACCTAAACGGTTGATCTGAAAAAAAACTTTATACCCACAAATGGGGAAGACTTGAGAGGTACTCGTTGGGAAGAAACCTTTGGGGCAAAGTTGACTTCCCGTAGCTCAAGATAAGGACATCTTTTGGCTTATTTATATAGGTTATAGCCATACTGTTTAACGTAATTAACATCAAGACCACAAGCAAAAAATTTCAACTCAATTCCACCATTTTTTGCTTTGTTCTGCTCCTATTTTGGATCACGACCAGTAAAGAAAGAAGCTACACCAAACATAAAAAAGCCAGGGTTCCGCTTCGTTCGAATAGGTTCCCTGGCTTCATTTCAAATAGCCGTAGCTATCTAAAAAACATCAAATCGTTCCTCCGTTGATATTTATGGTATGCCTGATCTTTTCAAACCAGTTTATACACGTTTTATGTAATTTCTTTTTCCCCGTTCCATAGAACCGTTCAAAGTTTTACATGCTGATTAGGCAGCTCATGATTTCACCTGGTTTCTCAACTAAG
>JAZQRM010000048.1:0-94174 GCA_045629585.1 Taishania sp.
GGCGTTAAATTATTCCCTAATCCAGCTACAGATGTAGTTAACGTATCGATCGAGTCTGGTGATGTTGCATCTATCGATGTAATGACTTTAGATGGTAAAGTGGTTATCTCTACTCAAGATACTAAAGTTGACGTTTCTGAATTGACTAGCGGTATGTATATCTTCAATGTAAGAGCTACAAACGGAGCTACTTCAACTCAAAAAGTTACAGTTAAATAATATTTAGACGTTTTAAACGTTATAGAAAGGGAGACGTTAGTCTCCCTTTTTTATTTCCTTTTTTTAATGATGATTTGCAAATAAAAGAAGTTGAATGCTAATGTTTTGTAACAGAATAAAAAAGTTGATTGTTATTCTGATTATTAGTTATATATTCATGTGTTAAATAAGGATGTGTACACATTTTCATCAATGCTGGTATAGATTTTGATGAATAAAAGTACACATTAAGAATTGTAAATATTCCATAATATATAGAAATTAAACCGCTTATGGTTCATCAGATTGTTAGAATATTATTTATTGGAAGTTGTGTGTTAACGAGTTTTTTCTCTCATGCACAATATGCTATTGGTGGAGGTGTGTCCTCAATGTTTCAATTTGGGAATAACAGGCCGCTGGTTGGGGCAAATTTATTCTTCGAAATGCCGCGTAATAACAATATCTCATTTTATGTGAGGGCTTCTTATTTAGTGCCTCAATCGGCCAAAGGTGTTTCTAATAATTTTGAAGCAATTGCTCGTAGTACAGAGACGACACCTTTTACCATTGCTGTAGAAGGTTATGAACAAAATCGTTTTGGATATTTCATCTTAGATGGTGGCACACGTTACTATCTAATCAATGGATTTGATGAGGGTGTTTCGTTGTATGGAGGAACGAATATTGCTATGGTTATTAATACGATGAAATACGGTTATCAATTTAGCGATTATGATCAAAGTCTTTATTCATTAGATCATTATAATTTTAATGAATACGGTGGGCGTGGGTCTATTTTTAGTTTAGCAATTGGATTTACAGGCGGTGTGAAGTACACGATACCAAAAGTAGGATCCATTTTTCTGGATATAAATCCCTACATCATGATGTTTGCAATTCCATCTAATAATATGATTCCAACGAGTACATACAAAAGCTTATTATTTAATTTAAATATTGGATTTCGAAAAGAGCTTTACAAATAAGTTGGAGTTATCATATTTTTTGAGTTGTTCTAAATTTTTTGAAAGAGAGTGAAGTGATTCCTCTCTTTTTTTTATGCTTTCTTTTAAGAGTAGATTTACGTCCTGGCTTTGCATGCGATTAGGGGACGTTTTCCAGTTGGGCTTGATCATAAATCCTTGCAGTATGTTAAAAAGAGATTTGGGCATGCCATTTGGACGTTGTATGGGATGAGCTAATTGCAAATTTGTAAATATGGACGGGTTAGAGTGGGTGAGCGGTACTTCGTTTGTATATAGGTGGTAGATAGTAGCACCTAAAGCAAAAAGATCACTTCCTAGTGAAAAACAATCGTGATGACTCAATATTAGTTCTGGCGCGGCATATCCGAGCGGGAAAAGTGTTTTTCTAGCAGGCGCAGGTAGATTTTCAGCTAATCCAAAATCGATAAGGTGAAAGCGGTTTTGAAGGGGGGCGTAAAGAATATTGCTTGGTTTTATGTCTAAATGGACAATTTTGTTTTCATTTAATTCCAGAAGTATCTGGGTTATTTCTTCTATTAGTTGAATTAAAAATGTAATTCGAACTTTACGTTTTAATGATTTGTAATAAGTAAGAATAGGCGTGCCTTCTTTAAATTTCAAGAAAAGTTCAGCTTGCGTTTCATTTATTTTAAAATCGATAACTTTTGGTAGACTCGGATTACTAAATGAAAATTGAGCTTCTTTTTGGAGGTGAAGGAGGTTGTTTTCTTGGGCTATTTTTAATACGAATTGTTCATTTGTTTTGATGTCTTCAACTAAATAGCAAGAGGCAAAACGTCTTTTTTGTTTGCCATTTAGATTTTTTATATTCCTATATTCCCTTTGTATCATCGTTTAGCGAAGCTATAAATTATTAACTTAGAATATGCAAAAATGTTTGATTTTAGCCGAAAGTGGTGGTACAAAAACGGATTGGAAGGTTTGGTTAGATGCAGATTTAATTTATTCATTTACCACAGGTAGTTTTCATCCTGATTTTGTAACGGATGAGCAGATAAAAGAAATTGTTGGTCTGATTCCTCAGTTGAAATCTTCGGATACTTTGTTACGCATCTACTCTGCAGGTTGTTATCGGGAGGAAGGTAAGTTAAAACTGAAAAAGCAGTTGTCTTTCCTACCCGTCGAGGTAGAAATCCGAAGTGATGTTGATGCAGCGGTAGAGGCAACGAGATGTAGTGAGGGATGGGTTTGCATATTGGGAACAGGTAGTGTCTTAGCTCACTTTGATAAAGGGAAGATTCAGTTGTTCGGTGGTTTAGGCTGGGAAAACGGAGATGAAGGAAGTGGTTTCTATTTTGGTAAATTGGTCGTTGAGGCTTTGGAAAACGGAGCTCATTTCAATGGGATTAATGAACAGGAACGTCACGAATTATTAAGTATGAAAGGGGACAAGATATCCAAATATCGGTTTGCATCATTATGTCGTCAACTCTCCTATTCTGAAACAAAGTATTTGCACGAAAGAAATATTCAACTGTTTGTTATGCGTTATTTATTAGCGAATAATGTTAAGAATATAACAGTGGTTGGTGGTTACGCGAGTGCTTTTGAAAATGTGTTACGGGTTGTTTTTGAAGCTAACAATGTGAAAATAAGTGATGTAATTTCCCGTCCGATAGATCGTTTGTAAACCATTTTTTTTATCTTAATATTAGTTGAACATTTGTGAATTTTCGTTAACTTGCATGCTTTATTCAATAACAATTAAGTTTCATGAATCAATTAGTTATAGAAGCTACTGCATTTACACCTTACATTAATTTTAATTCTGAAATTGGAATTATGGAAATAAAGGGTAGGGCGATTCCAGAGCAGCCGGATGACTTTTGGATTCCAGTTTTAAATTGGTTTGAGTCGTATGTTGTGAATCCAACTAAGGAAACTACATTCATTATAAATCTAGAATATTTTAATATTTCATCTTCTAAACGCATTTTATTTATGTTGTATAAATTGAATGATTTAGTTAATAATGGAAATTCAGCTAAAGTAAATTGGTTGTATAGAGAGAATGATGAAGACATGTATGAAGTAGGACATGATTATGCTTATATGGTAAAAGTTCCCTTTGAATTTAATGTCTTTAGCGAAGCAGAATTGGATATCGTATAAAAAAAGGTAAATTTGTCTTATGCGACTTGTAAAAGATATACCTCATGAAAGATATAAGATTCAAATCTTTCATTATAACAGTAAATATATTGTTCAAATTGAATTAGCTCAATTTGTTCAAACCTATAAAATAGGTGATACGGATGTTTTTGAATTGGCAGAAGTAGAACGTATGATTACCCCAGAGTTACTTTCCAATGCTTTGAAGCGTTTTGTGGAGATGCGTATAGATTGGGAACAAGCATTTAAATCAAAAAATATTATCTAAATGAAAAAGGTTGTATTCATTGGAGCAATGGCAATTTTAGCTGCTTCATGTACTAATAAAAGTACGGATAAAAAAGGAGAAAATAAAGCAGTAGTTGAGAGCCATAGTTCAGAAATAGGAACGTTCAAAATTGCATACTATGTATTGGATTCTTTAGCTTCTTCATTTGATATTTATAAAGCCGAGCAAGCTGCCATTGAAAAAGAAGGGCAAGGTTTGAGTAACCAAATGCAGAGTTTGCAAAACGAATATCAGAAGGAATACGCTAAGTATGAAAATGGGATGAAAACGCAATCGTTAACACCTAATCAAGCGGCTTCTTTTGAACAACGTTTGGGTAGTTTGCAACAACGTATGGCGGAATTCCAAAATACTAAGTTGGCAGCATTTCAAGAAAAACAATACAAAGCAACTGAAACAATTAATAATAAAATTGTAAAGTATGCTCAGGAGTTTGGACAAGCAAATAATTTAAGTTTATTCTTAGCTGGAGGTTCGCAATCAAATATATCTTATGCTAATCCAGGATTGGACTTGACAAAAGAATTTGTTGCGTACATGAATGAAGAAGAGAAAAAATTAGAAGAATAAGATATGTTAATTGCTCAACAAAAGCTGAATGAAAATATCGCGGAGTACATCCTGTATATGTACCAGATTGAAGATATTACCAGAGCTTTTAACTTTGACTTAGATCAAATTATAGAAAAGGTTGTTCAACCGCAATTACATGATCCAGCTTATTTGCCCGAATATAAAAGATGGTATGGTCGTATTATTGCTGATTTGACCTCTAATGGAAAGGAAAAGGTTGGACATATTAATGATTTGTCGGAGTTAATGTTGGAGATAAGTTACCTTCATCAAACGATGATGAATCTTAAAAATGATAAGTACCGCAATCTTTTTGAAGCGGCTCAACCTTACTTGGAAGAGTTTAAGGAAAAGTCGAATTTAAAAGATAAGAATGATGTCGAGCTTGCTTTTGGAGCACTTTACATGAAATTACTTTTAAAGTTACAGAAAAAGGAGATTTCCGCGGAATCCGAGGAAGCTTTTGATCGAATGCGCATATTGGTCGCTTATTTATCTAAGTATTATCATAAGATGAAAGCGGGAGATATTGACTTCTTAAGTGAATAAGAAATAGTTTACTATAAATCCTCTTCGATTGAAGGGGATTTTTTTTGCCATTAAAAAAGGTGCTATTGATTCAATAGCACCTTTTTTATATTTGGTTTTTTATAATCTTACAAATGAATCACTTCACCGTATGCAGCGGCAGCAGCTTCCATAATTGCTTCTGACATTGTAGGGTGTGGGTGAACTGTTTTGATGATTTCTTCTCCAGTTGTTTCTAATTTGCGTAAAGCGACTAATTCAGCAACCATCTCAGTAACGTTTGCACCGATCATGTGTCCACCAAGTAATTCGCCATATTTCGCGTCAAAAATTAATTTAACGAAACCATCCTTTGCTCCAGCTGCAGAGGCTTTACCTGATGCAGAGAAAGGGAATTTACCAACTTTGATTTCATATCCTTTTTCCTTAGCTGCTTTCTCTGTTAAACCAACAGAAGCAATTTCAGGAGAAGCGTAAGTACATCCAGGGATATTATTATAATCTAATGGTTGAGGATGATGTCCTGCTATTTTTTCAACGCAAATGATTCCTTCAGCAGAAGCTACGTGAGCTAGAGCGGCTGTCGGGATTACGTCACCAATAGCAAAGAAACCAGGTATGTTTGTTTCGTAGAAGTCATTCACTAAGATACGACCACGGTCAGTTACAACACCAACTTCTTCTAAACCGATGTTTTCAATATTTGCTTCAATTCCAACCGCTGAAAGAACAACATCACATTCTAATGTTTCTTCTCCTTTAGCTGTTTTAACTGTTACAACGCATCCTGTTCCTGAAGTATCAACTTTCTCAACAGATGAGTTAGTCATTACTTTAATTCCAGATTTTTTGAATGATTTTTCTAATTGCTTAGATACTTCTTCGTCCTCAATTGGAACAATGTTTGGCATATATTCAACAATTGTTACTTCAGTACCAATTGCATTGTAGAAGTATGCAAATTCAACACCGATAGCTCCTGAACCTACCACGACTAATTTCTTAGGTTGAGTTGGTAAAGTCATTGCTTCACGATACCCTATGATTTTAGATCCGTCTTGTGGTAAGTTTGGTAAGTTACGAGAACGTGCACCAGTGGCAATAATTACACCTTTGTTAGCTGTATATTCTGTAACCGTTCCATCATCTGCTTTTACGGAAACAGTTTTGTTTGCTTTTATCGTTCCAAAACCTTTGATGACATCGATTTTATTCTTTTTCATCAAAAATTGGATACCTGCACTCATCCCGCTAGCAACTCCACGAGAACGTTCGATCATTGCTCCGAAATTAGCATTCGCTTCTTTCACTTCAATTCCGTAATCAGCTGCGTGCGTTAAATATTCAAAAACATTTGCACTTTTCAATAATGCTTTAGTTGGAATACATCCCCAGTTTAAGCAAATCCCTCCAAGAGCATCGCGTTCAACTACAGCTGTTTTTAATCCCAATTGAGCCGCGCGGATAGCAGTTACATAACCACCAGGTCCCGAACCCAAAACTATAATGTCATAATTCATAATTGTTCTTGTGTAAGTTGTGCTGCGAATTTAACCAATTTTTGGACAATATTTCATTTAAATAGGAATAAACAGATAGTTTGTTTTTCTAAGCAGTGAATAGTATATTATGGATGACTGAGAGTTGTTTTGGTTTTTTTACTGTTTATTTGGTTTAAAGGTTTTGTAAAAACTGGTGTTTTTGTTTTTTTTAAATTATTAATCTTTTTAAGGCTGTATGGGGAGTGTTGCCGTCTTAGAAGTTTCTTATTCAAAGAATATTATTTGTTTTTAGATTTTATTTTATAAATTAGTTGAAATGAATTACTTTATGAAAAACTGCTACTTAGTTTTTTTACTTTCTTTTATCATAGTGTCTTGTAAGAAAGAAATTGAGCCAATTATTGTGCCTGACGCACCATCTGCTCCAGTTGTACCTACGGATCCTGAAGATACCACATCAGTGAATATGGATTTATCTCTTGTTCCGTTCGATAGATTATCTGAATATCGATTTTTTATTGGTGATTTAAAGGATCTTTCACCTAACGAGGGAGTTTTACCATTTGAGCCGATTACTTCTTTATTTACGGATTATGCCGCTAAGAAGCGTTTTGTTTGGATGCCGCAAGGAGTGAAAGCGACGTATGTGAATGATGGCGAAGTGTTTAATTTCCCTACGGGTAGCGTATTGATAAAAAACTTTTATTATCAGCAGATGTTGCCTTCAAATAGCGCCTATATTATAGAAACACGTTTGATGATTAAGCGATCTTCTGGTTGGTTTTTTGCTACTTATGTGTGGAATGATGATCAATCGGAGGCTTATCTAAATAGTGGCGGTCAAAATGTAGCGATTTCTTTTATTAATAATGGAGCTACTTATTCAACGACCTATCGTGTTCCTTCTAATACAGAGTGTATGATTTGTCATAAGCTTGTTGATGATGCTATTCCAATTGGAGTGAAACCTCAGCATCTGAATAAGAATTACACCTATAGTGATGGCTATATGAATCAATTGGATAAATGGATTGAAGTAGGTTACTTGAATAGTCGTCCGGGACAAATTCTTTCTTTAGTTGATTATACTGACGCAAGTAAAAGTTTGAATGAGCGCGTACGGTCTTATCTAGATGTTAATTGTGCGCATTGTCATGCGAGTGAGAGGCATTGTGATTATCGTCCTATTCGTTTAGCCTTCCGAGAGACTCAAAACATGACAAATTTAGGTTTGTGTGTATCTCCTGATGAAGTTCTGGATCCCGCTATAAGAAATATTATTACACCTTTAGATCCGGCTGGATCTATGATGCATTTTAGAATGTCGACTAATGATGAAGCGCAACGGATGCCGTTGTTAGGTCGTTCGATGGTGCATCAAGAAGCGGTCTCTCTTTTGGAGCAATATATAAATACAATTCAATCATGTGAATAATTTAAAGACTATGAAAAAAATCTACTACGCTATTTTAAGCTGTTTGCTCGTAGGTACGAGCTTTGCACAAACTACATGTGCTACAGCAAATGTGATTACTGCAGGTGTTTATCAAGTAGACACTATTTTGGGTGTTCCTCATACCACATCTTGTGTTGGTACAGGTGCTTTTACAAAAGCAGAATGGTTTTCTTTTACTCCAGCCACAACAGTTAATGTTCGTGTTTCTAGTGACTTTCAGGAGAATGTTGCCGTGGACACACGATTAAGTGTTTATCAAGGTGATTGTAATTCCTTAGGTTGTATTGGTGGAGACGATGATTCTGGGGTTGGTAATACATCTTTATTTAATTTCATTGCAGTAGGTGGTGTTACCTATTATATTGCCTTTGATAATAGATATTCGGGACGTGGTTTTACATTTGAGTTAGTAACTACACCTTATACAGGTCCTGATTTGACGGGTTCATTATTATTTAATTCACTTCCGGTATCTGCAACAGGGGCTTATCGTATTGCAGTTGCGGATATGAATGGTGATTTTTTGGACGACATTATCGCTGTGAGTGCAGGAAATGTACAAATAGCACTTCAATATCAAAATAATCAATTTATCACAAGCACATATCCAGTGAACATTCAGTTTTTGCCAACTTGGAGTATGGCAATTGGTGATATTGATGGGAATGGGTTTAATGATATCGTTCTTGGGGGGGGACAAGGTGTTAGTTTTTTGTATGCAGAAGACAATGGATTTGGGTATCGTCACGTTGCTGAAGAAACGTATGTATTTTCTCAACGAACAAATATGGTTGACTTGAATAATGATGGAAACCTTGATGTTTTTGTTTGCCATGATGTAGCTCCTAATGTTTTCTACATAAATGATGGGACAGGTGGCTTGACGTATTATCAGGGAGGAATTGGTGATCATCCAAATGGAGGTAATTATGGTTCTATTTGGTTCGATTATAATAACGATGGATTAACCGATTTGTTTATTGCAAAATGTAGAGGTGGAGCCTCAACAGCTAAGCTGAATCAATTATTAAAAAATAATGGGGATGGAACCTTTACGGAAACATCTGTTGAATCGAATATGAATCATCCGAATCAAAGTTGGTCAGCTGCTGTGAATGATTTTGATGGTGATGGATGGATGGATGTTTTTGCCGGAGCAAATGCAATGAGTGATGGTGGACATATTTTGATGTTGAATAATCAAGATGGCACGTTTACAGATGTAATTGATCAAACAGCAATTGTTCCGACTAGTGATGGTCACGCAGAATGGGTTTCTTTTGACTTTGATAATAACGGATGGCCTGACATTTACTCGGGTTCAAACATGCTTTATTTGAATTATGGAAATATGGATTTCCGTGTTAGTAATCTGCCATTTGGTTTTGGTGCGGTTGGTGATTTAAATAATGATGGATTTCTTGATTTTCAAGTAGGGGATCGGGTTCATTTTCAAGTACCAAATGATAATAATTGGATTAAAGTTAATTTAAGAGGTACAGCATCAAATATGAATGGAATTGGGGCTCGTGTAGAGATGTATGCGGGTGGTCGTATGCAAATTAGAGATATCTCTTCTGGTACTGGTTTTAAGTTTATGCATACTTTAAATGCCCATTTTGGTTTAGGGGAAGTAGCGTCTGTGGATTCTGTTATTGTTCGTTGGCCTAGTGGACGAGTAGATGTTATTAGAGATGTAGAACTTAATGGTGCACTTTTAGTAGTAGAAGGTAATTCGACGTTAGGGAATTTACAAGTAGCTTTAGAGGGTGTTAAGATGTATCCTAACCCAACATCTGGCTTATTGAAGATTGAAAATTTAGAGAAGTTTGACGTTCGTGAGGTTCAAGTGATGAGTTTGAGTGGGCAGGTTGTGTATTCAACTACATCTAATTTTGCTCAACATAATTTAGATGCGCTAAATACAGGTATGTATGTGGTAAACATTATCTTGGCTGATGGAAAAGCTTATAACGAATTAATTGTAGTTCAAAAGTAATTAAGATATAGATTTTTATACGAAGGTAGTGATCAAGTTTGGTCACTACCTTTTTTTTTATAGTACGCTGTACGTTTTTGTGATGATTTTGTTATTTGTATAAAAGTTTAAGAGGTACACTCCTGGTTTTAATTGGAGGTCTAACTCCGTGTAATCATTTACATCTTCTAGATTAAATTCCAAAATGCGTTGTCCCAAAGTGTTCGTAATTACCAATGTATTTAGTTTGAGATTTTTTGAAACATTTATTTTAAGCCTATTTGCTGTATTAGGATTTGGGTAAATGGTAAGTAGGTTAATTGTATTTGTCGTTAAGTGTACTTGAGCTAGTAAATGTTCATTGTTCATATTAATGCCGTAGAGTTTGAAATAATTTTTATTGGCATTTAGAGGGCTTATATTTAGCTTGTTCAGTGTATCCTGTCCGTTGTAGTCGATTTGGTACTCATCCTTTATTTTCCCGTCTTGGTCTATATGGGTTATTCTATAATAGTCATATTTTGTTAGTAATGGTGTTAGCCAGGTTAATTGTGCTGTATTCTCGTCGATCTGCTTAACGTTGAGATTTACATTTTCAATCCCTAAAGGTATAATTGGATTAAGGTCAATCGTTGTGTTAACACTTAAACCAGGTCCTTCTAGTCTTATTCTAGCTTCATTACATTGAAAATCAATTGTATTTGCTTGAGAACAATGGACAAAAGGTGCTGAATAATTGTTTGTTGTTCCATTATTATAGATTGTATTAGAGCTGCTTGTTGTAATTGTTCCAGCTCCACCATTTAGGGGTAATTGATAACTTCCATTAGCTGATCCATAGCATAAAACTTCTACTTGGGCTGTCCATAGGCTGCCACCTGTTGATCCGCCCCCACAATGACCATTAGGAATAGGACCATTAAGAACGTTCATTTGATAGGTAAATCTTACGTTATAATTGTAGAATGTCGGACAATTGAGGTTTTCTGGGATTATTCCAATTGGAACTACATTGACTTGGATACTATATCCACAGGACGACGTAAAAACATGTTGACCGTAAACAGGAATACTAAATAGGTATGTGATCATAATCACACCTATGAATTTTAGGGCGTACAGTAGTTTCATTTGTGTTGTTAGTGAGTTTCACCTAAATATAATTGAACCAATATTTAATTGCAATTTATATTCGATGAATAGCAAAAAAAAACACCTGAATAATTAAATCCAAGTGTTTTTTAATAGGGTTAAGATAGATTATCTTTTATCTATTGCTACATAGTCACGAGTTGTTGCTCCGATGTAAACTTGACGTGGACGTCCAATAGGTTCTCCATCCTCTGACATCTCTTTCCATTGAGCAATCCATCCTGGTAGACGTCCTAATGCGAACATTACTGTAAACATATCTGAAGGAATTCCGATTGCTTTGTAAATGATTCCTGAATAGAAATCTACGTTTGGATATAAGTTACGAGCTTTGAAGTACTCATCATTTAAAGCTACTTGCTCTAATTGACGCGCGATATCTAATAAAGGATCATTGATTCCCATTGCATCTAAAACATCGTCACATGCTTTTTTGATAATCTTAGCACGAGGATCGAAGTTTTTGTATACTCTGTGTCCAAATCCCATTAAACGGAACGGATCTTCTTTATCTTTTGCTTTAGCAACGAATTTAGCTACATCTCCACCATCAGCATGGATTTGCTCTAACATTTCGATAACTGCTTGGTTAGCACCTCCGTGTAATGGACCCCATAACGCATTGATACCAGCCGAAATAGTTGCGTATAAATTTGCTTGTGATGATCCTACAACACGTACAGTTGCTGTTGAACAGTTTTGTTCGTGATCAGCATGTAAGATTAATAGTTTGTTTAATGCAGCGACTACAGTAGGGTTCATCTTGTACTTTTCTGAAGGCATCGCAAACATCATGTGCAAGAAATTCTCACAGTAGTTGAATTCATTGTTTGGGTAGTTAAACGGATGACGCATTGAGTTTTTGTAAGCCCATGCAGCCAAAGTTGGTAACTTCGCCAATAAACGGTGAATCGTTAAATCTTTAGCAGCTTCCCCGCGGTTTGGATCTAAAGATTCCGGATAAAAGGTTGATAAAGAACAAATCATTGAAGCTAATACTCCCATTGGGTGTGCTTTTGCTGGATAAGCCTCAAAAAACTGTTTCATATCTTCATGAACCAAAGTATGGTTCGTAATGCTGTTTTCGAATTTAGATAACTCGTCTTGAGTTGGTAACTCTCCGTATATAAGTAAATATGCTACCTCTAAGAAAGAAGCTTGCTCAGCTAATTGCTCAATAGGATAACCTCTGTAACGTAAAATCCCTTCTTCTCCATCTAAAAACGTTATAGCACTTTTCGTACTTCCCGTGTTTTTGAAACCAGAATCAATAGTGATATATCCTGTTGTTCCTCTTAATTTGCTAATATCAATAGCTTTTTCGTTTTCAGTTCCAGTAATAACTGGAAACTCGTATACTTTACCTTCTAGTTCTATTTTGGCAACTTCACTCATCGCGTGTAAATGTTAAGTTATTTTATAACGACCCTTAAAATTAGTTAGAATATTTGTTATTCCAAACCTGTGTGAAAATTATTTTTTATAAATTTTGGTTAACGTAATTTAGTATCATCTGAAACAAGTGATTCCGTGCGTTTCCACCGACTATGCTATGGTCTTTATTTGGATATATAAATAGATCAAATTGTTTGTTTGCATTTACAAGAGCATCTACTAATTCCAAGGTGTTTTGATAATGAACATTGTCATCTGCAGCTCCATGAATTAATAAAAACTTACCTTTTAAATTTCCGGCACTGTTGATTGGTGAATTTTCATCATAACCAGATTGATTTTCTTGTGGTGTCCTCATGTAGCGTTCCGTATAGATGTTGTCATAGTATTTCCAATTGGTAACTGGTGCAACTGCAATACCTACTTTGAATACTCCATCGCCTTTTGTCATGCAATTGGCTGCCATAAATCCTCCGTAGCTCCATCCTTGAATACCAATTCTTGATTTATCAACAAAATTCCATTCCCCTATGTGTTTTGCAAAGTCGATGAAGTCTTGAGTTTCTAGTTTTCCTAAATTTAAATAAGTGGACTTTTTGAACTTTGCTCCATTATATTGCGTTCCTCTTGGATCAACAGACATGACGATATATCCTTCTTGCGCGAGTAGTTGATGAAATGCCATATTGTTATCCCAACCATCATAAACCATGTTTGATCCAGGTCCACCATATATATTAATGAATACAGGGTATTGCTTGGAGGAGTCAAAACTATTTGGAAGAATAATCCACGTGTTTAACGTTCTTCCTTCTAACGCTATTTGTTTAAATGTTTTGGGTGCGAACTCATGTTTTGTTATTCGTTTCTGCAAAAGTTCATTATTGGATAAAAGATGCAATTGTTTTCCTGTATGGTCACATAATGTTATTTCATTAGGTGTGTTTGCAGTACTTGAATTTTTGATAAAGAATTTTTTGTCAGCTGTAAATTGTGCAGTGTTTTTATGGTATTCATCACTGATGGCAATGATTTTGTTTTTTTTAAGATCGAGTTTATATATTCCTTGGTGAATAGCACCTTGTTTAGCAGCCGTGAAAAAAATATCTGTGTTTGCGTCATTCAATCCGTATAGATCAATTACATCCCAATTTCCTGTTGTAAGTTGTGTTGTTTTTCCATCGAAATCTATTTTATAGATGTGATTGAATCCGTCTTTCTCAGAGGTTCTTAAAATTGATTTACCATCTTTAAAGAAATGTAGGTTATCATCTACGTTAATATAGGTGTCAGATTCTTCCTTATGGAATACTGAAGCGATCCATTTATTTTCCTTTTGTTCTACCTTATAATATAGTAGATTATTTTGATGTCTATTTAGCGTCTGCAGTAATAGTGTGTTTTGAGTTGTAGACCAATTTATTCTTGGTATATATTCGTAAGAATCTAAAACAATAACCGTATTTGTTTCCTTGTTTAAGGAATATATGTTAGCAGTTACCTCTGAATTTTTTTCACCAGCTTTAGGGTACTTAAAGGTATATGGAGTAGGGTATAGCTCTCCATAATAATTCATAGTGAATTCTTTAACGTCTGATTCATCAAATTTTAGATAGGCTATAAATTCGCCATCTGGAGACCAATCAAATGCTTGAGTAATGGCAAATTCCTCTTCGTAAACCCAGTCTGTGGTTCCGTTGATTATTTCATTATACGCTCCGTCTTTGGTTATAGCGACAATTTTATTGGTGTTTAGATCTTTATAGAAAAGGTTTCGACCGGCTATGTATGCTATTTTATCATTTTTAGGTGAAAATAGCGGGAGTGTTTGAGGGGAGTTTTGGTTGTCTAACGCTGTAAGTTGATTTGTTTTAAGGTCAAGAATGTAAAAAACAGCTTCGTAGCTATGTCTGTAGATACTTTGTTTTTGAGTAGCTAATAATACTTTTTGTTGGTCAGGGCTAAAGTTATATTCCTGAACTAATAATTTTAGTTTGTTTAGAGCTGAAAGATCTGCAATAACTTTGCTGTATTCTTGCCCTTTTGTAATGTCATATTCAATAATTGATTGTTGTCCATTTGAATTGGATAATTTGGTGTATTTAGTTCCTGATGGTTGCCATTTAAAGGATCCGCTTCCTCTGGACATAAATTCATAGTTGGACCAAATCTTTTCAACAGTTAAATCTTTTTGAGCGACCAACGGAATAAGATTTAACAATACGATAATAAAGGTGATTTTTTGACGCATCTTACTAATATTTAACGCTAATATAGTTTCATTTCTTTAAAAACGGTTCAGTAAACAGATTGGTATCTTTACATTCTGTTTTAAATGGTTTTAGTAAAACGGTTAATAATCTTAAAAAGTGTTAACAATTAATTAATGTCTGATCAAAATTTTTGACCTATTTTTGCAGCATAATTTTTCAATTGTTGTCCTTGAAACCTGTTTTTGGTTGAAACCTTTTGAGAAAAAAAATCATGTAGATGAATAGAAGATAATGTTTAACTGTTTGATTAAGAACTTGGATTTACTTCCTTTTTCTTTTCTTGACATGACTTTTCTAGAGGGAGGTATCTTTCATTACACTCCTGTCCTTGCACCGCATATTCTGTTACCTTTTAATAATTTAATTTTTCTTTTATGAAAAAGTTTTTACTTTTCTTAAGCTCTTTTGCAGCATTTACAGCTACAGCTCAAGTATCTGGAGATTGCCAAAATTTATTCATTTCCGAGTACTATGAAGGTCTTGGGAATAACAAGGCTATTGAGATTTATAATCCAAGTGACAATGCCGTTGACTTAGGAGATTATTTCTTAGCTCGTATGAATAATGGTACTACAGTTATGAATGCTATTGGTACTCTTAATTCAAATTGTCATCAATTACCGTCTTTCTCTTTAGCACCTAAAAGTACCTATGTAATTGTTTTGGATCGTACTGCTGCTAATGCTACAGATACTGATCCTGCTGTTTGGACGGAGTTACAAGCTAAGGCTAATTTGATGATGTCTAGTTCATATGCGGTAAATAATACAATGAACTTTAACGGTAACGATGCAATGTTATTGGTGAAAGGACGTGCAACAGCTCCAAACTCAGTGTCAAATAGAATGTATGATATTTTTGGAAGACCAGGGGAAAATCCAGAAGTAAATACGACTAGAGGGAATGGATGGTCTACAGTAGCACCTTATAACAATGCAGCAGGTATAGTTGTTACAGAAAATCATGGATTAATCAGAAAAAGAAATGTTAAAATTGGTGTTTCTAACATTGTAACAGCAAGTAATACACCTTTTAATGCTTTAGCTCAATGGGACTCTGTACCAGCAGTTCTTCCTAAAAGAGATGCTAACGGTAATGTTATAATGTCAGTTTCTAATCCTGGACAGCCTCAGTTAGTAGGGAATTGGGAAACTTTAGGATGGCATACATGTGAGTGTGATCCAGCATCTTTATCTTCTACATCATTAAATTTGGATGTAATTGAAATGTATCCTAATCCAACTTCTGGAAAGGTAACTTTAGCAAATGTTGAGACAGTTGCAAGCATTGAGGTTGTAAATTCTGTAGGTCAAATCATTTTTACAGAAATTAATGAAGGTAAAAACATTATCTCTTTTGAAATTAATGACAAGAGCGGAGTTTACTTCGTAACTATTAAAGATAAAGCTGGTAAAGCAGCAACACGTAAGTTAATCGTTCAATAATTTGATATCTAAAGTCACCCTCCTGAAAGAGGGTGACTTTTTCAATTTTCATACAATGAAATCTTTTTTAAACTTTGTTTTCTTTTTCACTTGTACTACGTTCATTTTTGCTCAAAGTGCAACAGTAAAAGGATCCGTTTTTGACATCGAAGCTAAGGAGCCAGCAGCTGGTGCTTTGGTGACTTTCTCAAAAGAATTTAGGGCGAAAGCTGACGTAGATGGTGAATATGTTATCGAAGGTTTACCGTATGGTAAATATAGAGTAATGATCACAATGGCTACATTTGATACTGTATATACAACAGTAGAGGTGAATCAACCATCTGTAAAAGCAGATTTTCAAATTGGTAACACAAAAATATTGGAAGAGACTATTGTTACAGCAAACTTAGTGCAAGATCGTAAAACACCGGTGGCTGTTACAAATGTTGGTAAAAAGGAAATTACAGAGGAATTGGGGTCGCAAGATTTACCAATGATCCTAAACTCTAAGCCTGGAGTTCATGCCACTCAGCAAGGTGGTGGTGATGGTGATGCGCGAATTACAATTCGTGGTTTCGATCAAAGAAATGTAGGGGTGATGATTGACGGAGTTCCTGTAAATGATATGGAGAATGGTTGGGTATATTGGTCAAACTGGTTTGGTTTAGATAATATTACACAGCAAATTCAGGTTCAACGTGGACTTGGAGCAACTAAAATGGCAATGCCATCCGTTGGAGGTATGATGAATATTATCACTGAAAGTCCAATGGGGAAGCAAGAAATCAAGTTTACACAAGAGTATGGTTCTGGAAACTTCTTTCGTACCTCTTTAGCATATAAATCGGGTACTTTAAAAAACGGATGGGGAGTAATTGCTTCAGCATCTTACAAACAAGGTAACGGTTGGGTAGATGGATTGATGACACAAGGTGGTTTTTATTATCTTAAAATTCAAAAGATAATAAAAAATCACGTTATTTCTTTAAGCGGATTTGGAGCTCCTCAACAACACGGTCAACGTAGCTATAATCAGCAGGTTGGTTATTGGGATGCTGCTTATGCTGAAAAATTAGGTATTGATATTTCTTTGGTGAATAATTCAAGTGCTAATTATGGTCGACGCTATAATCAACACTATGGATATATAACGAACGCTAACGGTGAGCGTGAACAATTAAATGAACGTTTAAACTACTTTCATAAGCCTCAAATTACATTAAAAGATTTCTGGAAAATAAATAATAAAGTTTCTTGGACAAATATGGCTTATGTTTCTATCGGTCGAGGTGGAGGACAACAAGCGTATTCTTCAAGTAACCTGAGTTACACAGCTGATGGAACAATTGATTGGGATGGAATAGTTGCTTCAAATCAAAATACAACAATCTTTGGACAGTCATTTCCTAATATTGATCCATCGTATTCAAATAATGAAATTAAAGCAAATAATATTTTAGCATCAGCTGTTAATAATCACTTTTGGGTAGGTGCTATTTCTCAAGTCGATTACAAGATTAATGATGCTTGGAAATTTACAGGTGGATTAGATTACAGATGGTATCAAGGTGAACATTATTATGAAGTACGTAACTTATTAGGAGGAGATTATTATGTAGATTTTAATAATCAGAACTCTAATACAAATATGATGCGTGTAGGGGATAAGATTGCTAAAAACCCTTACCATAATCACCGCGATGCTTTAATGTCTTGGTATGGTGCTTTTACACAAATAGAGTATTCTAAAAAACGATGGTCTTGGTTTGCTAACTTAGCAACAGTAGTAAACAGTTATATCGGATATGACTATTTCAAAAAGAAAGAACTTATTGTTGATGGTGGAGCAGAAGGACCTTTTACTTATAACGGAACTAATTATAATGGTGTAGAGGGTATTGATGTTGAAATCTATGATAACGATCGTTTCTTCATTGGAGCTAATGATGTATTAGTTTATAATGGTCAAGAATTTGATAATAATTCAAAGAGTTTAACATACAATAATTCTGGTAAGTATTGGGCTGTTGGAACAACTGTAAAAACAGGTGCTAACTTTAACGTTACCGATAAATCTAATATTTTCATGAATTTAGGGTGGCTAAATCGTACTCCTCAATTCTCGAATGTTGTTGATAACAATACAAATTCTCTATTTAAAGAAATTTTAAATGAAAAAATTTATGCCATCGAATTAGGGTATGGATTCCGTTCTAAAAAAGTTTCTTTTAATGTAAATGGGTATTATACAATTTGGCAAAACAAGCCATTCCCTTATGGAATTCAAGTGGAAGACCCAAACGACCCAGGAACCTATGTGCGTGCTAACGTAAATGGCATGGATGCAATACATATGGGGATTGAAGGAGATGTTTCTTGGTATGTTCATCCAAAAGTTACTATCGAAGGGATGGTTTCTTTAGGAGATTGGAAATGGAATTCAGCTGAAAAAATTGATGTACTAGGAAGTATTTATGAGTTTGACGCTCGTGGAGTTCACGTTGGAGATGCTGCTCAAAATGTATTTGCTGCTTCTGTTCGTTGGGCACCTTTCAAAGGCTTTTATTTGAAAGCGAAATATACATACTTTGCAAAGTACTATTCTAATTTTGATCCTTTCTCCTTAAGAGGAGAAAATGCAGGTCGTGATTCATGGAAAATACCAAGTTACGGAATGTTAAACATTCACGCAGGTTATGCTTATCGTATGAGTAAGTCAACCCTACATATTCGTGCAAATGTATTTAATGCATTGAACACAATGTATATTTCTGATGCTCGTAATAATTATGCAGGTAATGGTTTTGACGCCGCATCGTCAACTGTATTTTTGGGTATGGGTGCAAATTTTAACGTTTCTGTTGGAATAGAATTCTAAATTAAAAAAAATGAAAAAAATATATTCTTTTATAATTTGTGCATTGGCTGGTTTTTCTGCTTCTGCACAATTACCTACAATTGCTGAGGTTAGAGCAAATGCGTTAGGTACAACTGTTACTGCAACTGGAGTTGTAAGTACCGGGACAACCTTAGGGACTCATATCATCTATTTTGAAGATGTAACTGCAGGTATAGTAGGTTATGGAAATAACTCTACATTTACTGGAGTTCGCGTAGGTGACTCTGTTACTGTTACTGGAGCCTTGACGGAATTTCAAAACTTGTTAGAAATAGGGTCTAATACAAATCCTCCTGTTCTTGTGAATCATGGAGCGGCTCGTATTGCTGTAACACCTTTAGTTGTACCAATTACGGCAATCAATGAGGCTTTGGAAGGACGTTTAATTCGATTGGATAACGTAAGTTTTACTGCTACAGGAAACTTTGTTGAGAACACAAATTATGTTTTGCGTAGTAATACAAATCCTAGTCAAACAATACAATTTAGAGCAAATAACATCGTAAACACTCGTGCAATTCCACAAGGTCCACTTACTGTTATAGCAGTGGTATCTCAATATGGAGCAGATTATCAACTTATTGTTCGTTATAGTACAGATTTACAAACATATGTAGCACCTGAGCGTGAGATCGATGTCGTATTTAACGGTATTCAGTCTTTGACAGGTACGACAAGATACCTTGGAGGTGAGTTAACGTTTCCTGTCGTTATTTCTAATTCAGGAACGCAAAGCTTAACGGTTTCTAATATTCAGTTTACAGGTGCAAATGCGAGTGAATTTATTGTGGATAGAACAAATTTCACTGTAGCTGGAACTTCTTCTCAAACAGTTCAAGTTACGTATGCACCTACAGTAAATGGATCACATTTTGCAACAATGATTATTAGTAATGACGATGCAGATGAAGCTAACTATTCGATTAATATTATTGCTGGTGGTAGCGACGGGTTTATGAGTGAACCAACTCAATCGGTTACTAATTTAAACTTCACTAATGTTAAAGCCTATACTATAGCAGGTTCATTTAATGCGGTTGCTGATGCGACTTCTTATATCGTTTTATGGAATGAAGGAACTGAACCTATTTCAGCTACTTTACAAGATGGTGTTAGTTATTTGAGAGGAGATGTTGTAGGCAATGCAAAAGTTGCTTATGTTGGTACTTCAAACGGTTTTGCACCTCGTGGGATACGCGCTAATAAAACTTATAATTTCGCAGTATATCCATTTAATGGTCAAGGTGGATCCGAAAATTATTTAACAACTTCTCCTGCAACGGGAACTATTTCTTCTACTGGTTCTGCAGCAGGGAATTACTATCAAAATATTTCAACTGAAGCATCTTCTTTTGTTTCTGATTTAACAAACTTAATTTCTGATAGAGATGTAATTACTTATTTTAATTACCGTCAAACATTTATGAATGAGTTTGATTTAGTAGATGCTCCAGGTAACAAATCTATGGTTGAATGTCGTTACTCTGGATATACTTCCGAGTTTGAAGGAAGCTTTGATTGGACTGCACAAGATTTTTCTCGCGAGCACGTTTTTGCGCATTCTTGGATGCCAGGTTATCCTTATAACGGAACTAATACAGAGGCAATTCCGTATAATGATCAACACAATTTGTTCCCTACGAAGTATTTAAATGTGAATAATACACGATCTAATTTCCCATTTGGTGAAGTTGTTACAGCTGGTCAATCATTTATGGGAGCTAAAAGAGGTGTTAACGCCAATGGTGATACGGTTTTCGAACCTAAGGATGATGTTAAAGGAGACGTAGCTAGAGCATTGTTCTATCAAGCGGTAGCTTATAACAATTATGATGGAAGTGGTACATGGGGAATTCCTGATTTTATTAGTTTTATTATTCCTTATGGGCAAGATGTTAATTTATTGATGGATTGGCATAATAATGATTTACCAGATTCATACGAAATAGCTCGTCACGAATATGTAGCTAGCATCCAAAATAACCGTAATCCTTTCATTGATAATCCAGAATGGGCTTGTTTAGTTAATTTCCGTACTTTAGAGAAACAAGCGTGTAATTTAAATGCAGCTGAAATCGCTTTACAAAACATTATCGTTTTCCCGAACCCTTCAAAAGAGATCGTTACTGTTTTCGCTCCAGATAATTCTGTAGTAGGATATGAAGTAATAGACGTGCAAGGTCGTTCGATTTTGAATGAGTCTACAACTGAAACGATGATTTCATTTGATGTGACTGGTTTTACAGTAGGAACTTATTTAGTGAAGGTATTTACTAATAATGGAACTGCAGTGAAAAAATTGATTGTAGAGTAATGTTTCAAAAAATAGTTATAGCAATAATACTAGGAGCAGGTTTAACAGCCTGCTCTTCGTATTTAAAAACTTCTTATAATACTGAAGTTTTTCCTGTTGAAGCTGAAAAAGTATCTAGTCAGTGGGTGAAGGATTATCTAAAGCCATACAAGGATAGTTTGGATGCTGATATGAATCAAGTCATCGCTTACGCGGAGACCGATTTTGTTGTGCAACGACCAAGTAGTAATTTAACAAATTGGTTCGCAGATGCTGTTTTTTCTGAAATGACCAAAAACAAGCGTTTTCAAGATCCTATTTTTTGTCTCTTTAATACGGGTGGAATTAGAGCCAATATTAATAAAGGAGAGGTTACTTTAGGTGATATTTTTAAAGTTATGCCTTTTGATAATCGGTTAGTATTTGTTCGGCTGCCCAAAACCGTTTTGCCAGAAATTGAAGCTTATTTACGCAAATCAGGTGGTGAACCAATCTCTAATGCTATTCTTACGGATAAGGGTCTCGTTATTAATGGCGATTCGGACAGTGATTATATAACGATTATCACCTCAGATTATCTTGCCGCAGGAGGTGATAAGATGACTTTTATGAATAAACGTGTAGAGTTAACTGAGACAGGAGTGCTTCTTAGAGATGTGTTAATCGAAGCAGCTTCAACACAAGGCCAATTAATAGAAGATACAACCATACGAATTCAATTATAAGATGAAAAGAAGTGATTTTTTACGTACCTCTTTTTTAGTTACAGGAAGTGTTTTGTTAGCAAAAAATGGTCTCGGACAACAACAGCAAAATGAACCAAAGGGAAGTAAACTTGTGATTCTTCATACGAATGATACGCATTCTAATATCGAAGCCTTTCCTGCGAATCACAATAAATTTCCAAACAGAGGAGGTGTCGCTCGCAGGTTTTCAATGATTGAAGAGGTCCGTCAACAGAATGAAAATGTCCTTTTATTAGATGCAGGTGATATTTTTCAAGGAACACCTTATTTCAATAGATATAAAGGAAATTTGGAAATGCGTTTGATGTCAGAAATGGGATATGATGTGGCCACTCTTGGTAATCATGATTTTGATATTGGTATTGATGGTTTTATGAGCGCATATAAAAATGCAAATTTCCCTTTTGTAAATTGTAATTATGATTTTGGGAATACTGCTATGGCTCAAATAATCAAACCTTATACTATTATTAAGAAAGGAAAATTGAAAATCGGAATTCTTGGTGTCGGTATTGAATTAGAAGGTTTGGCGCCTTTACCTTGTTATGATGGAATTCTATTCAGAGATCCAATTTTATACGCCAATAAATACGCCGCTGAATTGAAAGAAAAAGGTTGCGATTTAATTATATGTCTTTCTCATCTAGGATATGATTATGAAGATAAAACGAAGTTTTCGGATATTCGATTAGCTAAAGAATCTTCTGATATTAATATTATTATTGGTGGTCATACCCATACTTTTCTTGAAGAACCAACTCTTGTGGAAAATAAAATTGGGGAATCTGTTTTAATCAATCAAGTAGGATTTGGGGGATTGAATTTAGGGCGGATAGACGTGAGTTTTGACAAAGGAAGTAAGGCGTTAAAATCTAAATCTTTAAACGTCAAATAAACTTATTTTCAATATTATAAGGTAGTTACATAAGTAATTGCCTTTTTTTTATTTTCTTCGTTGTATTATTATACTTATATGAAGAAAACTATCTTATTATTCTCGATAATTTTTTCCTATTGTTCGCTTTCGACTACCACGCTTTTCGGACAGGATGAAATATCCAAAGATATTGTTTTAGAGGATCCAAGAGAAATACAATATGCGGTTAAATTTGCTCCTGTTCAAATGATGTCCGGACAATTTAATTTTAGTTTTGAAGCAGCGATTCATGAAAGAGGAGCTTTAGAAGTTTCACTTGGACCTACTTTTGGCGCTGTTGGTTTTGCTCCTTTAGATTTATTTGGAATTACAAATAGTAATATTATTTTAGGAAATAGTAAACTTGGATTTAACGCAAGTTTAGGTTATCGCTATTATGCGATTAAGTCTCCCAATACCAATTTAGCTGGATTATATTTAAGCCCTGTTATTAAGTACAATTTGCTTCGTTCCTTCGATGAAGAAGTGTTTGATTCCGAATTTGTTTTTTCTAGAAGATCTTTTTCTAAAGCAAATCTTTTTGTTTTTACTGTTCAAACAGGTTATCAATTTGTTTTTAAGAGTGGTCTAGTGTTGGATATGTTTGTCGGTACTGGTTTTGGTCATAGAAGTTTTGCTAGTGATCAAGTCATGTCTAATTTCGACGGACAGAATACATATGATACGCATTCATTTATACAGAAAAAAGATTTTTATGTTGCTTTTACAACAGGACTTCGGATAGGGTTTGGTTCTCAATTTAAATCTAAGAAATGATGAAAAAGATAGTTCTATTTATACTTACTGTAGCTTTGTCAAGTTTGGGATTTGGCCAAGAAGTCAATAAGAGGTTCCAAGATCGTAATTTCGTTGTCAAATTTGGGTTACTACAACCTCTATTTAATGAATTGCCTTTTTCTTTTGAGCATGCGTTTTCTAAGAACATGTCTTATGAAGTTACAGCTGGTTTAACGATGTCTCGTAGTGGAAATGGCATCCAAGATAATCCTAATTTTAACGGGGGTAATTTGGGTCCTGCTTTACAAGGGCGTAAGTTGGGGGTTGTTTTTCAAGCTTCTTTTAGATATTACGTACTGAATAAACTGAATGCACCAAGCGGGTTGTATATTTCACCTGAGATAAAGTTTCGTCAGTTTCGAAATGATTATCTCGTTTATTCAGAGGTGGGCCAGGAATCTTTTCATGAAACTACTCAAACAAGAGGACTTAATCATCTTATCTTAAGATTTAATGTTGGCTATCAGTTTATCATAAAAAATTCTTTTGCTTTAGATTTGTATACAGGTATTGGATTCAATAATAGAAGGGGAACTTTCCCAGATCAAAATTTTATAAATGATCCTGATACTAATCTGCTTATTTTGCAATCAGCGGAGAGGGATTTGAATATGGTGATGCCGCACCTAACTTTTGGTGTTCGTGTTGGTGTTGCTGGAAAATTTAAGAGTCACAAGTAGAAAGCATTTTCACCTATAATATACCCTTTCTGAGCTAATTGTTGCGTTAAGAATGATAGATTTGGTGGATATATGGAAATTAAGAGAAGGTCGGTGTTTATAGCATCGACCTTTTTAAATTGCTTTAATTCAGAATTTTGTAAAGTCTCTGTATCTTGTACGTAAATTGTTATTAATCTATTATTTACTTCTAGTATTTTACTAGCTAATTTCCCTTTGGTACCGAAACCTAATATTCCAATGCTTTCTGTTGGATAGTTCTTATTAAACCAGTCCAATTTTAATTGAAAGAAAGCCTCTTGTTGGTAATTATCGTTATTTCTGGAGGTCCGTTCCGGATGCTCACGCCAATATAAAGTTGTTTGTGCTAGTGCATGTATGTCTAAATTGTTCTTTTTCCAATGGAAGCACATATCATAGTCCTCGGGGTATTTTAATTGTTCGAAAAGCCCAATTTCTTTTGCTACTGAATGATGCATCAACCAATTAGGGGAAGCAACAATACATTCTCGATATAGATGATCGTAGTGGTTTTTATTATCTACTAAATCATTCAGCCATTGTTCGTATTTTAGATATCCTTCTGATATTTTATTTTCTGAAAAATAAGAAACCTTTCCTGTAATAATGGTTTGTTTTGAACAGATAGATGCTTGGTTAACCATTAATTGCAAACGATTAGAAGGCATTAGATCATCTCCATCCATGCGGGTGATAAATTTCCCTTTTGCCAATGAAAAAGCAAGTTGTAAAGCTGGAATTATTCCTATTTCTGTTGCTTTGTAACATTGAACACGAGTGTCTAATGTAGCATATTCTTGTATCTTTCTCCATGTATCATCGCTAGAATGGTCGTCAATAATAATCCATTCCCATTCTTTAAGGGTTTGTTTTTGGATCGAAAGGTGGGTTTCTTCAATCCATTTTGAGACATTTTTTACTGGGGTAATTATAGAAACGAGGGTTTGCATAATTTCGGTCGTGTTTTTTAGTACAAAAATGTGATTTTTATAGAGACAATAGGTTTTTTGTTTATTGTATATTATCATATGGTTAAAAGTTGTTTTTCAATATAAGGGAAAGTGTAAGGAAGGACCGTATATCCTTTTTTATGGTAAGTTGTTTTGGCATGTAAATAGTCTAAGTGGCAATTTATCTTTATCTTTGAATATAAAGTTTGATTAAATGAAGTTAATATTTGGAATTATATTATCCATTCCTTTTTATTTGTGTTTTGGGTTATGGTTGGTGTTATTTCACCCAGTTCAGGTGATTGCTTATAATCTCTTTGGCTATAAAGCACATAAAAAAAGTGTAGATGTATTGAATTTCTTCTTGACATACAATAGTTTGATATTACTAAATGTTCCGATCTTCAAGAATAAATATAAGATACCACATAATCGACCGATAGTGTTTGTGTCAAATCATCAAAGTGCTTATGATATACCTGGATTGATTTATTTTTTGCGTAAATATCATGGAAAATTTATTTCAAAAATTGAATTGTCAAGAGCTCCGATTCCTTCTATTGCTTATAATTTACATAAGGGTGGTGGAGCTAATATTGATCGCAAAGATTCCAACCAATCTAAGGAAGAGATTAAAAAATTAGCTGAAAAAATGAAGGCTAATAATTGGTCCGCATTTATTTTCCCTGAAGGAACACGTACTAAAACTGGCTTTATGAAAGAATTCCATGTAGGAGGAATTGCGATGATTCATAATGTGATTCCAGATGTTCTGATTGTGCCTGTGGCAGTGAACGGTTCTTATGAAATGACAAAGAAAGGGATGTTTCCTTTGATGGCTTTTACTCCTTTAACTTGGGAGGTGTTAGAACCTATTGAAACAGAGGGGCGTGATATCGCTGAAGTTATTAAGGAAGCTGAATTAGCAATCCGAGGGAAGGTTAAATAATCTTCCCTGGGTTCATTATATTATTTGGGTCAAATACTTTTTTGATCATCCGCATTAGCGTTAGATTCGTTTCTGGAAAAGCAATATCCATATATGGTTTTTGAACTAGACCGATTCCATGTTCACCAGATAAAGTTCCTCCCACTGCGACCACGTAAGTAAATAACTCTCGAATAGCAAGTGGTAACTGCTCCTCCCAAACATGATCAGTTAACGCATCTTTTAGAATGTTTATATGTAGATTACCATCTCCAGCATGTCCGTAGCAAATGCTTCTGAAACCATATTTTGATTCTAATTCTTTTACTTTATTCATTAGTCCAGGTAGTTCATATCTTGGGACCACCGTATCTTCTTCTTTGTAGATAGAGATTGCTTTCACAGCTTCTCCAATCTTTCTACGTAAGCTCCAGATTAAATCTTTTTGTGCTTGTGATTCAGCAAAAAGTATTTCTCCTGTGCTGAACGATTCCAGAACTTTCATGATTTTCTCACAATCTGAAAAAAGTAAAGCAGGATCAAATCCGTCCACCTCAATTAGTAAGAAAGCTGCTGCACTTTCATCTATTGAAAGCGTGTAGTCGTTTGCAAATTTCTGAGCAGTTTGGAGGGCTTTTAGCTCCATGAATTCGAGGCAACTTGGGATGATTCCTGCGTGGTAGATTGCTGCAACAGCTTTACAGGCGTCTTCTATGGTTGTAAAAGGAACTAATAATAATAGATCATTTGTTGGATGTGGGAGTAGCTTTAGAACAATCTTTGTTACAACTGCTAGTGTTCCCTCAGACCCAACAATTAATTGTGTGAGATTATATCCAGTTGCATTTTTTAATGTATTTGCACCTGTCCAAATGATTTCTCCATTCGGTAAAACCACTTCAAGATTTAGGACATATTGGGAGGTTACCCCATATTTCACAGCTTTAGGTCCACCAGAATTCTCGGCTACATTTCCGCCGATAAAACAACTTCCTTTACTTGCTGGATCTGGTGGATAAAAGAGTCCTTTTTTGCGTACTTCATTTTGCAGATGTTCGGTTATTACACCGGGTTCTGTAGTAACCTGATGATTTTGTTCATCGATTGATAAGATTTGGTTCATTCTTTCTAAGCTCATTGCAATCCCCCCCAAAGATGGAATGGCCCCACCACTTAAACCCGTTCTTGCTCCAATTGGAGTAACGGGAAGTTGGTATTTATTACAATAAGCAAGTATTTTGCTTACTTCTTCTGTGGTTTGGGGAAATAAAACAAGAGCTGGTAATTGTGAAATTCCTTCGGTGTGGTCATGGGAGTAGTCATATAATGATTCTGAATCCCATTTACATCGGTTACCTAATAGCTCTTGAAAGAATGTGAGTGCTTGTTTCATATAAACAAATGTACAAAAAGGTTGTGTTTCAATAATATTTGTTGCTTTTATTCAATTGCAGCAGTTGAATTATAGAAGTAAAGGTACTTTTTTATAGAATAATTTTACTTTTGTAAGATTACCCCAAACAAATGATGAAAGACATTTATATAATTGATGGAGTGCGAACTGCAATTGGAAATTTTGCAGGAACAATGTCAACGGTTAGACCAGATGATATGGCAGCACATGTGATTAAAGCCTTAATGGAAAGACATCCAGAGTTAGACCCAACCTTAGTGGAGGATGTGATTTTTGGTTGCGCAAATCAAGCAGGTGAGGATAATCGAAATGTAGCAAGAATGGCTGGATTATTGGCTGGATTACCTTATCAAGTTGCAGGAGAGACCGTGAACAGATTGTGTGCTTCTGGTATGGCAGCAGTGAATAATGCTGCTAGAGCTATAAAAGATGGTGCAGGGGATATTTATATTGCTGGTGGAGTAGAGAGTATGACACGCGGACCATGGGTAATTTCAAAAACAAGTACTCCTTTTGGTAGAGATGCTGAAATGCATGATACCTCTTTTGGTTGGCGTTTTATTAACCCGCAAATGAAGGAATTGTACGGAGTAGATCCTATGGGAGGAACAGCGGAGAATTTGGTGGAATTATATGGAATCGATCGCGAGGCTCAAGATGCATTCGCAGCTTGGTCACAACAAAAAGCGACTATTGCGCAAGAGAATGGAATCTTAGCCGAGGAAATTGCACCTCTTTCAATACCAAAAAGAAAAGGAGAGCCCGTTATCTTTGATAAAGATGAATTTATTCGACCTTCAACCACGATTGATTCTTTAGGTACTTTAAAACCTGCTTTTAAGAAAGATGGGTCTGTGACTGCTGGAAATTCTTCTGGACTTAATGATGGTGCGGCCGCGATATTGTTAGCGTCGAAGGAAGCTACAGAAAAGTACAATTTAAAACCTTTAGCAAGAATTGTAGGCTCAGCCGTTGCTGGTGTTGAACCTAAAATAATGGGAATTGGTCCTGTTTATGCTGCTGAAAAAGCATTGAAACGTGCTGGTTTAACTATAGATGATATGGATATATTAGAATTAAATGAGGCGTTTGCGGCACAAGTTTTAGCATGTACACGCAAGATGGGAATTAAAGATAATGACCCTCGAATTAATCCTAATGGAGGAGCAATTGCTTTAGGGCATCCCCTAGGTATGTCGGGTGCACGTATATTGCTAGCTGCAGCGCGTGAGTTGCAACGTTCCAATAAAAGATATGCTTTAGTGGCAATGTGTATCGGTGTGGGACAAGGTTATGCGACGATTTTAGAACGTGTATAAAATCGATTTTTTTTAAGAACTGCTTATGATAAAAAGAACTGCATATTTATGGATTGCTCTTATTTTACTGATTTCTTGTCGTAAGAAAGTAGAATGGGATTCGGATTGGGTATTGGCGCTGTTTAATCAAGAAATGAACTTGGCTAAGTTGGAAAATGACTCCACTCTTGTAAATGAGGGTGGTTTTTATAGGGTTCAATTAAGAAGGAATTTACTTGATCTTGATTTGGCAAGCTTCGTGAATATTCCTGATACTACAATTGCTTATACTAAATACATGCAGTTTATTTCATTGAATGTTAACCCTGGTTTTGAGTTGATGAATTCGATTGAGGAATTTAATTTGGAGATGGGAGACGTACAATTAAAGAAAATAAATATAAGTGGGGGACGAATAAATTTCCGATTAGAAAATCCCATCGAAACGACTGTTTTTATTCGGCTTATTATGCCTGGCATGACTAAAAACGGGCAGACAATAGAAAAGGAAATGATTGTTGGTCCAAAACGTAATGGACAGAATGGATTTGTTAATACTTTTATTGACTTGAGTGGCACTTCGGTGGATTTAACTGGGCAAAATGGAGGCCGATTTAATCGTTTACAATCACAGGTTGTTATAAAAACAGATCCGAATGGTCCAGCGGTATTGGTTACAAATCAAGATGGATTTGTTGTTAATGCTGAGTTTAAGGACATAAAATTAGATTATGCACGTGGTTATTTTGGGGCACGTGTTATAAATGAGATCGATGATTTCAACTTAGATTTGCTTAAAATAGTTCAGTCGGGAACGGTCAATATTCCTCAAACTCAAATTCGATTTGACATTCAAAATGGAGTGAAGTTAGATTTGCAAGCGCAATTGAATTTTTTGAAGAGTACTAATTTTGCAGGTACTACTATCCCTTTAACCGGTGGAATTGTTGGGCAAGCTATTCATGTGCCTTCTGCTACAGGAACATGGAATAATTGGCAAGCGGGTAATTATAGTTTTCTATTTAATTCTTCTAATTCAAATATCGAAGCATTTATAGAGCATTTAGGATATAAGTATGATCTTAGTTATTTATTGCGTCTAAATCCGTGGGGAAATACCACCGGAGGTTGGAATGAAATTTTTGCGAATTCTAAGTTAAGTGTCAAATTAGCTGTAGATATGCCTTTAAGCATAGGACTTAATAATTTGGTGTTGAGAGATACGTTTGACTTATCCGTGCAAATGTCAAAGGAAAAAACAAATATTTCACAGGGAGAATTAATCGTTAATTATGAAAATGCTTTCCCTATAGGAGCAAATTTAGATCTCGTTTTTTTGAATGAATTCAATGAAGAAATTGGCCAATCACAAATGTTAAATGGATTACAATCGAGTGCTTATGGTACAGCTTCTCAAAATGGTCTTTCCGTAATGAAAGGGGAGGTGTCCATTCCTTTAGCAAAAGATGTGATGGATCGCCTGAGTGAAGTCAAAAAAGTAGTGGTTCGTGCACATTTGAATTCTACAAATAGTAGTGGATTATCATACGCAATGGTAGATATTCCCTTTGGATCTTTTTTACGCTTGAAGGCACGAGCTAAATTTGTATTAAACGCTAAACTTTAAGAATGAAGTACTCATTATTCTCCTTCTTATTACTATTTTGTTTTGAAAGTGCTGGACAGCAAATGACGAGTCTTGGATTTGATACTTTTGAACGAAAGATAAGTATTGATCTCAATGTTAACGCTGAAGCGACTACACAGTCGATTAGTAATCGCATTATTTTCCCTCTTCTTTTTGGTGGATATGTTGAAAAGGAAACCATGCAAAAGGAAGCAAATAGACAAGGGCAATTGACAAAATTGGGAGCTTATATCGATCCTGAGTTATCGATTAGCCTTTTTGATGTTCGAATATTTAAAAAGAAGCCTTGGGGATTGCGTTTTAATGCAGGGCTTTTAATGACAGGAGCAGCTAGAGTTTCTGGTGGTTTGATCGGAATGGCTATGGTGGGGAATGAGCCTTTTATTGGGAACTCCATTCCTTTATCTAATCAAGTTTATGAATATTTTAACGCACATAAAATAGGTTTTGGTTTAGTAGATGCTAAATCGAAATCGAGCGTTTCTTTAAATGCGTATGGCATTCAATCCTACGCAAAAGGAACTGTTGTTGATGGATCGATGATCTTTAACGCGATGGGTGATCTTTCTTTAGAGATGGAAGGATTAGCTCAAAATGCTTATTCGAATGCCTATTATGTTGGAGCTGGTGTTGGGATAGATGCGAGCTTTAATCTAAATGTGGGGAAAGTAGGAAAGGAAACCTATTTTAATTTTTCTATTAAAAATCTAGGAGTTGGATTCTTGAATAATCCTCTGAATAGATATGAAGTCGATTCAACTTGGAATTATTCAGGTTTTACTTTCAATCAACTTAATGAATTGGGTGAAAAATTTGATGATATTGACAAAACAATAGAGGAACTTGGTGTCAACCGTACTCAAGGTTCTAAAGTTGTACTAATGCCAATGCAAATCCATATTGGTAAGCTCATCAATGAAAGTTTGACTAAACGTTGGCAGTTTTCGTATGGAGTTCGTGTTTATGTTCAAAATGCGGCCATTCCGCTCTTGTATGGTGGTACGCATTTCCGTGCAAATAATTGGCTGCGTATTGGTGCTGGTCTTAATTACGGTGGTTATGGAGGTCTTCGTGGAAATATTTACATTCAAGGTATTTGGGATAAATTCGTAGCAGGTGTACATATAAATAATGTGCTAGGATTAACGAATTATGGACGTGGGCTGAGTGCAAATATTTCGATTGGTTATCGTATTAATAAGTAATTAATTATGAGAGGTACAATTTTAATATCCTTTATTTTGATCCATATTCTTGGATGGGGACAAGCTAATTATTACCGTCAATATTCAAGTAATGGATATGATAGAGCGAATTCAGTTGGGCAGTTGAGTACCAGCCAATTATTGGTGACAGGTAGTTCTTCTAGCTTTGCAGATGCACCTGCTCAGATGTATGTCTTAAAGCTGGATATAGATGGAAATCGTCTCTGGTCAAGAGATTTTGGCGGAGCAGAAGCGGATGGAGGAAATGCGATCGAGATTCTACAAGACGACAGTTATTTTATCGGAGGGTATTCTCAAAGTTCAGATAGCACAAGTTATAATTTTGCGGTATGGTATTTTAATGCCGATGATGAATTACAATGGTACAAAACTTATGGTACAAATGGATTTGATCAAATACTTGCAATCGAAAAAACTAATGACAATGGTTTAGTATTATTAGGTGAGACAAATTCTACAATCGATGGTTTTGCGGATATCTTACTCATTCGTATTGATAACAATGGGGATGAATTGTGGCGTAATCAGATCGAAAACTTGGGTGTTAATAAAGGTTATGTTATTCGACATCTTAGCGGAGATGATTTCCTTATTGGAGGTGAGGTGCACGATGACGTTTTGGATAGAAAAAGCTCATTATTAATTAAGATCAATGGTTTGAATGGAGTTGTTATAAATCAACTACAAGTGAATACAGGTGTTAGTTCTCAGATTAATGATTTTTACTTCACTGATCCCAATTATATATTTGCTATTGGAGAATATGTAAACAATCAGGGGACAGGTGGTGCCGTTTGGTATAAAATCGAATGGTCTACGGGGGCTGTTCTGACAGAAGAACTCAATGGTTCCAATCTTGATGCTCGTGGGGTTGGCGTGACACGTTTTGATGATCAAATGGTTGCAGCTGTTGTTCACAATGGTCAATATTCGCACGGTTTTTTGGATATTGATTTTCACCATTGTGTGGACCCTTTCGTGTGGATTAATTCCTTAGCGGCGATAAATCATCTATCAAATCAGGTGTTCGGAAGTATAATTTCTGTTACAGGTAACGGTTTTGTGGCTGTGGGAACGAATGAAGAATGGGGAACAGGAGGTAGTTCTATTTTCATTATTAGAAAAATGCCGAATACTCCTTTCTTTCAAGCTTCTGGTTTTAACAACTGGTCACCCCTTGTGTCTATAGCGGAGATCGACGATACTATAAAGGAAATGGTTTTATATCCAAATCCAATTCAAACAGTTCTAAATATAGATTTACCTGATGGTGAATTTGAAGTTAAAGTAACGGATTTGAATGGAAGCGTAATTTTCGAATTATCAATTTATGGTAAGCAATCAATCGATTTTACTCATTTACCGAAGGGTGTGTATTTTTTCGAGGTGAGTGATACTAAATTGAATAGAAAGAATTTAATAAAAGGAGTGAAGCTGTAATTACCAAATTACAGCATCTTCCATAAACCATTTTCCTTGCACGCGTAAAACTTGTTCAACAACATCTCTTACCGCTCCTTTTCCGCCAGATAGAGGGGATTGATAATGGGCAATTCTTTTGATTTCTGAAACTGCATCTTGAGGACAAGTTGAACATCCTACCAGTTCCATTAAGGGATAGTCAGGGATATCATCTCCCATGAAAAGTACTTTATTATCTTCTATCTTATAGTTGTCTTTGATTGTTTGATAGACTGCTTTTTTATCAGATGAACGAATAAATATTTCTGTTACGCCAATTCTTTCAAAAGCGGCTTTCAATTCTTCAGAATGTGCTCCAGTGATAATAAATATCTGATAACCTTTCTTCAAAGCATATTGAATGGCATACAAATCTTTACTATTGATTTGGCGAATGAAATCACCATTTAATAAAGAGACCATTCCGTCAGTGAATACACCATCGACATCAAAAATTAATGTATTGATGTCATTTAGTCTTTCCTTATAAGAGATCATTTTGGATATGTTTTTAAGATATTGTCTGATAATGTTTTATAAATTTCTTTTGTCGGTTCGTCCAGTAGGTTCAAATGTTCTTGAATGGTTTGTAGATCCTTTCGTCGTGCTGGCCCTGTTTGTGCGTTATAAGGACCTAAATCTTTAGCTTTTAAGATCGTTTCATTTATCAATGGGTACAAAAGATCAAATTGTAATTCATTTTCTTCAAGATGATTTTTTCCTAAAAAATAGAGATGGTTGGTGAAATTGTTAACCATGACAGCAGCCACATGATAATGCTTACGTTTTAAGGAAGAGCAATAGTTAACTTTTGAAGAAAGAGTTAAAGCAAGGGCAAATAATTCTGCCCCAAATTGTTCTTCTTTAGCTTCTATTAAAAAAGGTACTTCGGTCAAGTTTAAAGCTCTTTCTACGCTAAAACTTTGCAATGGATAAAAAACCCCAACTGGATTTTGAACTGCATTGAGTACAGATTGCAAGTCAACAGTTCCTGATGTATAAGCTATTTTTTGAAATTTCGGAAATTGGCGGATGACAGGAATGATTGAGTCGTCATTGACACATACGAGGACTAAATCTACTTCAATGGGAGGTATTGATAAAAAGAAATCGGTCGAGGCTAGCTGAGCTAGCTCTCGACCGATTATTTCATTGCGGCTCATAATGTAACTAATCGTATGATTAGCCTCCTTTAATCCTTGTGCAAGATGAAAGGCAACATTTCCTGATCCTATAATTGCAATATTCATGTTACGGGATTATTTTCCGTGACACTGCTTGTATTTCTTTCCGCTTCCACAAGGACATAAGTCATTGCGTCCAATACGATCTTCTGCAACTGCAGGAGCTTGTTTGGGTTGCTGAATTGAATTTTCAATAGCTTGTTGATATCCTTGGCTACCTTCTAATTCTTCTGTATTTGTATGCTGATTTGCGTAATGATCTTCAATAACAATGTTTTTTGATGCTTGAGGCGCTTGCTCAACGTAGATATCCATTTTAATTAATAGTTCAATAGATTCTTTGTTCAATCTCTTTAACATTGATCGGAATAACTCAAATGACTCCAATTTATAAACTAAAAGTGGGTCTTTTTGTTCGTATTGAGCATTGTTTACAGCTGAACGTAAATCATCCATTTCCCGTAAATGCTCTTTCCATTCATTGTCAATCATTCCTAAAAGAATCGCTTTTTCAATTTCTTTAGGAATACTATTTCCTTCCGTTTGCTGTGCTTCTTCTAGGTTTATTCCAACTTGCATCATACGACGTCCATCTGTTAAAGGAACAGACATCATTGTGTATCTGCCAGGTTCATTTGTCAAAACCTGATTAACCTGTGGCATACACATTGCAATTAGACGTTCATTTTTACGTTTGTAAGCACGTAAAATTGACATGTATACTTTTTCTGTTAAAGTAACTTGATCGATTGATTTGAATTCCGATTCTTCAACCGGTGCTGAAATTCCAAAATCGCGCATTAGTTCGTGATCAAAAGCAGCATAATCACCTTTGTAATGGTTGTTAACGCTTGCTTCGGCTGAACCATAGAACATGTTATCAACATCTACATCCAAACGTTCACCAAACAATGCGTTTCTACGTTTTTTGTAAATCGCTTTACGTTGAGCATTCATAACGTCATCGTATTCCAATAAACGTTTACGCATTCCGAAGTTATTTTCTTCTACTTTTTTCTGTGCTCTTTCGATAGATTTAGAAACGCTAGAGTGAGTAATAACTTCTCCTTCTTTGAGTCCCATCATATCCATGATTTTAGCAATACGCTCAGAACCGAACTTACGCATTAAATCATCTTCTAATGAAACAAAGAATTGAGATGAACCAGTATCTCCTTGACGTCCAGCACGACCACGTAACTGACGGTCAACTCGACGAGAATCGTGGCGTTCTGTCGCGATGATTGCTAGACCTCCAGCTTCGTAAACACCTTCTCCTAATTTGATATCCGTACCACGTCCAGCCATGTTTGTTGCAATGGTTACAGCTCCTGGTTTACCTGCTTCTGCAACAATTTCAGCTTCACGTTGGTGATGTTTTGCATTCAATACTTGATGATTGATTCCTTTCATCTTCAACATTCTGCTAAGTAATTCCGATATTTCTACAGTTGTTGTACCTACTAATACAGGTCTTCCTTCGCCAACGATGCGTTCTACTTCTTCGATTACGGCAGCAAATTTTTCACGTTGTGTTTTATAAACAACATCATGATGATCTAAACGTTGCATAACGCGGTTGGTAGGTATAGATATAACTTCTAATTTATAGATATCCCAAAACTCCTTCGCTTCTGTTTCTGCTGTTCCTGTCATACCCGCTAATTTGTGGTACATTCGGAAATAGTTTTGCAATGTAATTGTAGCGTAAGTTTGAGTTGCTGCTTCAACAGTTACATTCTCCTTCGCTTCTAATGCTTGGTGCAAACCATCTGAATAACGACGACCTTCCATGATACGTCCTGTTGACTCATCTACGATTTTGATCTTTCCATCTAATATTACATATTCTACTTCTTTTTCAAAAAGAGTATATGCTTTCAATAATTGAGAAACGGAGTGAATACGTTCTGATTTAATGGAATAATCACGAATTACTTCATCTTTCTTAGCTTGGAATTCGGATGGATCTTTATATTCTTTTGATAATTGTGCAATTTGAGCTCCGATATCTGGCAGGATAAAGAAATCGTGTTCTTCTGTTCCTGAAATTAAATCAATCCCTTTGCCCGTTAATTCTATTGTATTGTTTTTTTCATCAATTACAAAAAACAACTCTTTATCAATTTCTGCCATGCGTTTTCCTTGCTCTTGCATGTAGAAATTTTCAGTCTTTTGTAAGTGAGCTTTAATTCCTGGTTCCGATAAGAATTTAATTAAAGCTTTATTTTTTGGTAAACCACGGTAAGCACGTAACAAAGCGATTCCACCTTGCTCCAACATTTCTTTACCTTCTTTTTTGTCTTCAAAACCATTTTGGATTACCGTCAATAATTTTTTAGCATCAGCAAGCGTTTGGTTTACAAATTTGCGTTGAGCTTCAACAATGTTTTCAACACGTGGTTTCAAAATATGAAATTCGTGCTGATCTCCTTTTGGTGTTGGTCCAGAAATAATTAGTGGTGTACGAGCGTCATCAATTAAAACTGAATCGACCTCATCTACAATTGCAAAATGATGTTTGGCTTGAACTAATTCCGCTGGATTACCTGTCATGTTGTCACGTAAGTAATCGAAACCAAATTCATTATTTGTTCCAAAAGTAATGTCAGCTTTGTAAGCATTTCTTCTTTCAGGTGAATTTGGACGATGTTTATCAATACAATCTACTTTTAGACCATGAAACTGATACAATGGCCCCATCCATTCCGAATCTCGTTTTGCTAGATAGTCGTTCACGGTAACAATGTGTACTCCTTTTCCAGCTAAAGCATTAAGATAAACCGGTAATGTTGCTACTAAGGTTTTACCTTCCCCTGTTTGCATCTCAGCAATTTTCCCAGAGTGTAATACAGCTCCCCCCATCAACTGAACGTCGTAGTGTGTCATGTTCCATTTTACAGGAGATCCTGCAGCTGTCCACTCACTTAACCATTCAGCAGTATCACCATTGATAATAATACCATCTTTTTTGGTAGCTAGTTCACGGTCAAAATCTTGAGCAGTGACAACTAATTTTCCGTTTTCTGACCATCTACGAGCTGTTTCTACAACAACAGCAAATGCTGCTGGCATTATATCTTTTAACTCTTCTTCAATTTTGGAATCTATTTCTTTCGTTAAAGCATCTAATTTTTCATAGATATCTTCTTTCTCCAAAATAGAAAGTTCTTTTTCTTCTGCTTTATCTTTCAAGTTTGAAATCTCATTTTCTAAGTCAGAGATTGCTTGCTTTATGCGCGTTTGAAATTCAACCGTTTTTGCTCTTAAGTCATCATCACTCAAGGGAGCGTATTCTATTTGGAAAGCACGTGCTTTATCAATGATTGGTTGATAGGCTTTTCTGTCCTTTGCGCTCTTATCACCAAATACTTTTTTAAGTAGATCTTGTAACATTTATATCAATAAATTATTGGAAGTTCAAATTTAAAATAATTCATTACTTCCTTTGTACGTAATTTGAGGTTTTTTTACTTTTTTTAGCTAAAATCAAGCCATTTTTACTTTTAAGCCATTTTGGCGTGTTTTTATCTCATTTCTAGTTATTAACATTTAATTGGTGGTTATTAACAATTTTCTGTAACCTTTCATTTTTTCTTCCGTAAACCCTCAATAGTTTTAACTAAATTATTATGCGAGTAGTAGTATTATGTTTTGTTTTATTTGGTTTGTATTCAACGTGTTGGGCGAATAAGCCAATGTCAAAATCAGAGTATATTGATAAATGGAAATCTGTCGCTATTCAGGAGATGATTACGCACAAGATTCCTGCAAGTATCACTTTAGCACAAGGGATATTGGAATCAGGGAACGGAAATTCTGACTTGGCACAAAAAGCGAATAATCATTTTGGCATAAAATGTCATACTTGGACGGGGGCAACTTATTTTAAGGATGATGATAAGAAGGATGAATGTTTTCGTAAATACTCGAGAGCAGATCAGTCTTATGCTGATCATAGTGACTTTTTGAAGAAGCAGCGCTACGCGAATTTATTTTTGTTAAATAGCAAAGATTATAAGGGTTGGGCGAAAGGATTGAAAGATGCAGGTTATGCTACTAATCCAAAATACGCTCAGTTGTTAATAGATTTGATTGAGCAAAATAAACTATATGAGTTGGATGACTTAGCAACTTCTAAGCAAGCAAGCGTACTCGCGAAAAAAGAAGGAAAGGAAGAGGTGAAGAGTCCAACTAATGCCAAAGAACAGAAAGGATTGTTTGGGAAGAAGTCAACAAATACTTCTGTTAAGAATCAGGAGGTAGTTGTTACTGTTGGAGGGAGCAGTACGAATGAAGTCTTTACACGTGCCAACAGAGTTAAGTATGTTATTGCTAAAAAAGGTGATACTTATTATAAAATTGCAGAGCAATTTGGAATGACCTTGCGCCAGTTACAAAGTTACAATGACGTTAATAAGGTTAATGTTGTTTTGAAAGAAGGAGATGTGGTAAATATTTTCCCGAAACGTTCAAAAGGTAAGGTCGATTCAATTATAGTTAAAAATGATATGACCTATTACCAAATTGCACAACAAGAAGGGGTTAAGTTAAAAACTATCTTGGATAAAAACATTGGTTCTGAAGCTCTTCAGATAGCCAAAAAGGGAACTAAAGTTTTACTTCGATAGAACGACATATCTGTTGAAGTATTTAGTTTGTTGTTGTTTGTTAACCCTTCCTCGGAAGGGTTTTCTTTTTTAGTAGGATTTCAATAATATTTTTTATATTTGGCTTATATCAAAACAGATATTGTCTTCATATTGCCTCTTAAAATTTCAATTTAAGCTATGAAACCCTCAATCGAATTATTCAAATTAATTAAGTCTTTAACGAAATCTGAAAAACGATTTTTTAAGTTAACATCGTCCTTGCAGGCAGGGGAGAAGAATTATCTCAAAATCTTTGATTTTATAGATAGCCAGTATGAATACGATGAAGAGATGTTAAAGGAACATTTTATTGAAGAAACGTTTGTTAAACATTTACCTTCAGAAAAAAACCATCTGTATAAGCTTATTCTTAAGAGTTTGCGTGCTTTTTATGGCGAGGATTCTTTGAGTAGTATTATTAAGCAAGAATTAAAAAATATCGAAATTCTCTATAATAAAGCGCTTTTTAAAGAATGTGAGAAGTTTGTACATAAGGCAAAGAAATTATGTATTGAAGGGGAGAAGTTTTATTATCACACCGATGTATTGGCTTGGGAAAAAAGATTAATGGATGAAGCATTGGAGCATGGGGTTTTCTCCGATGATCTAGAGCAGTTAATACGTGAAGAAGAAGAGGTCGTTGATAAATTAAGGAATTTGGCCGAATATCAATTGGTTTATTCTCGGATTAATTTAATTTATCGTTCGGGAGGATTTACACGAACACCAGAAGAGGAACAGATGGTTGAAGAAATAGCAAATCACCACCTTATAAAAGGGAAGAATACCGCTCTTTCAGTTCGAGCAACTTCCATTTGTTACTATATTAAAGGACTTTGTGCAGCAACAGTAAATAATTATCAAGATAGTTACCAGTTTTTTAATAGAACGCGTCAAGTTCTGGATCAAAATCCTGTAATTAAAGCTGATTTACCTCAACGATATATTACCACTTTGACTTATTTATTGAGGTGTTATATTGATAGTAGAGATTTTGTAAATGCGGAAAAATTGATCAATGATTTGACAGCCCTTAGCGGAACAAAAGGTTTTAATAATATAAATTCTGAAGTAAAGATTTTATCCCAATCTGCTTTGTTGAAGTTATTAATGTTACAACGAAAAGGTGATTTTGACGCTAGTTTAAAGGAGGTGGATAAGATTCGTGATTTAATGATTGGCTATGAAGATGTGTTGAGCAAAGAGCAAAAAATGTCTTTCTTATATTATAAAGCTGTTTCTTATTTTGCAGTTGGTGACTATAAGCGAGCTTTGGTATTAGTCAATGAGGTATTGAATGATAATGAACAAAATCTAAGAAAGGATATTTACAATTTTGCTAGAATTTTAAATCTAATCATTCATTATGAATTAGAAAATTATGATTTCATAGAATATATTATTAAGTCTTTGAGTCGATATCTAAATAAACAAGAACGTAAACAAGAAACAGAATTCGTATTTGTTAAGACGATTCGAAAACTCGCAAAGACACCAAACCAGTTGGAATGTAATCAATTGTTAGAAGGCTTGAAAAAACAGTTAATTATTCTTTTTGAAGATAAACATGAAAGAGTAGTACTTGAGTTTTTTGATGTAATGGCTTGGGTTGATGCAAAGATTAATCGCACAAGTTATATTGAAGAGGTTCAAAAAAACAATTTATAGCTAAAGTAATATGTTTAGTCCTAGATCATAATGCTTAGTATTCATTGCTAACCTAGGACTAAAAATTAAGTGATTAGAAGTGTATGTTAAAGGTAAATACAACTTGATTTGCCACAGTGGTTACATCGGCGGTATTGCTATTGACAAATAAGTAATTTGTTCGATTCATTGTTCTACCTGAATAAGCGAGGTCAATAGAAATATTATTTTTCTTGTACCCCAAACCAGCACTGTATCCAAAATCAGGTTCATTGTCAACAAGTTCTATCTTTTTGTAGGCAGGGGAGTACATACTAAATCCTGCTCGGATAAAAATCTTTTGTTGAATGTTGTATTCAGCTCCGATTCTTAAATTCACGGCCTGTGACAATCTTTCTTTGGCATTCTGATTTTCCAAGTTGAAATTGTAAGACGTAACGGTCGGATCATTTGAACTTCTTAATCTTCCCATTGAATAGGCTATATAGTCGAGATCCGCATTTATTGTGGCACGCATACCAATTTGGTAGGAAGCTGAAACACCAACCTTTAAGGGTGTAATCATACGGTATTTATAAGATCCTTCTGGTACGTTTTGAGGTTGTACAACTTTGGTTGAATCTGCAAAATAGGTAACCATGTTCGCTGACCAATTATCTTTTAATCGGAGGAAAGTAGGTGTGTGAAAAGAGGCTCCAACTCGAAAGCGATCTGATATAAGATAGATAACTCCAATCTTCCCATTGAAACCTGTCCCTTGTGTTTTTAAATTATATTGGTATTCAAAACCTCTGAAAATGGTGTTGTTTGTGACTGTCATCATTTCACGATGAACGTAATTCTGTTCATATTTATAGTCACGAAGGTTTAAACTAAATCCCCAATAAAGTTTGTTCATATAGTTTCGCGAGTGATTATAATAGAATTCATTTACCCCACCTGTTTTTATATATGTACGTTTCATCGCCATGTCACCTTCATTTAGGTAAGACAAATATTGTCCTTCATCGTAGTCGTAATCTAATGCCCATGTTTCATAGGCTAGTGCTGTAGAAAAAGGAAACGCATTGTAGATGTTCGAAGGTTCGATTCCAGCAGCTTGTCCCATAAATCCTTCTAGTAAACTTGGGAATTGTTGACCTTCTATTATTAATCTTTGGTTAAAATTCGTAATACGGTTGTATCCAAATGCATTTTGAGCAAATACTCCACCTTTATTTTTTCTTGATAGGTCCTTTACTAAAACGATATGAATACTAGGGACTGTGAATTTTGAAATATTAGCTTTAGTTGTTTGCCCAACAAATTCAGATGTGGATGAATTTATGTTTGCTCCGGCAGTTATTGAAAAGACATTAGAGGAAAAGCGTCCGTTTGCCGCAGGGTTTATTTGAGCTGCGCTTACATCGGCTCCCATTGCTCCCATTGCTCCACTCATGGCTTGAAATCGAGCGGAACCACCGTGATAAAGCTTAGATGCATTAAAAATGTCTTCGTCTGTTTGAGCGAAAGAAGTAAAGCCTAATCCAACGATTAGGCTCAAAAGTATTTTTTTCATTTGAAGTCAAATATACGATTTAGCTACTATTATCTTCGTCCTCCACCAATTGATCCTCCACCAATTGATCCTCCACTAGTATTTCCTACAGAACCTCTTGATGGTGATGGAGAGGATGTAGCTGGACTAGTCGTTCTTGAGGGGCTAGAATAAGTAGGCTGTGAAGGTCTAGAATAGTTATTGTCATTTGATCGAGTTGGTGTTCCTATCGGATTACCAGTTCTCGACGGTTGTGTGGTTGAATTACGTAATGTTTCAGTGCTAGGACGTGTATTTTCTATTTGTCCTTTTGATGGTGTGGTACGGTAATCGTTATTTGACGGCGAAGGGATTCTGTCGTTACTCAAAGTGCTTCGTGTTGGAGCTGATACGCCTTGGTTACGAATGTCCTGTGTAGTTGGTCTCGTAGATATATTTTCTCGAACGCCCGTACTTATACGATCAGAACTAATTCTTTCAGAATTTGAAATAGATTGACGAGTTGTTGGAGTTGCCACTTCAGTTCTTCGCCCTGCACCTTGTTTTTCAGGAGCTGTTGTTGGAACAGTTGCTGATTTTAATCCTCCTGTTTCTCCACGTGTACCTGTGTTAACTGTACCCATTGACGAACCTCTTGGTCCACTGTATTGATTGGAAGGTTTGTTGTTTGATGGGTAGTTGCCGGCTGGACCGTTTCCATAGTTACCTCCGTGACCATAATTCCCGCCATAACCATAGTTACCACCGTAGCCATAATTTCCTCCATAACCATAACCACCTAGTCCATAATTAGGATAGTAACCCATTCCATAATAGGGATTACCCATCCCGTAGTAGGGGTTGTATCCGTAGTAAGGGTTGTATCCGTAGTAAGGGGAGTAACCGTAGTAAGGGGAGTAACCGTAATATGGGTTGTACCCGTAAGCCCCCATCCCGTAGTAATTAGGACGATATCCAAAACCGATTGAAGAACCATATCCCATCCCACCCATTCCGTAGCCAAACATGACGCTTGTTGACATACGCATACGTGGGGGTGCCATGGATGACGAACCACTTAGACTAGAAGAGTTTGTGTTTGCGTAAACTTGTCGGTCGTTAGAGTTTCCGGTTTTTCTATCCTTAAATGCTGCATATGAAGTTTCATCGGTAGTTGATTCACCAATTGCTACCTCACTTGATCTTACTCGGTAAGCATCATCGTAAGTGAAATCTTTTGTTGTAGAACAAGAATGCAACAATAAAAGACCAAACGTTCCGATTAAAAATTGATAACTTTTCATATTCACGAGTTTTGTATTTAACTAATATATACAATTTTCAGTACTTTTGCATGATAAGTAACAAAAATTGAACCAAATCAATTTGAATTTCAAAAATTAGTATTAAATAATATGGCACAAAAATTTGCGACTCGCGCGGAGGATTACTCTAAATGGTATAATGAAACCATTGATAGAGCAGGATTAGCTGAAAACTCTGGTGTACGCGGGTGTATGGTAATTAAACCATACGGGTATGCTATTTGGGAAAAGATTCAGGCCCAATTGGATAAAATGTTTAAAGAAACAGGTCACCAAAATGCATATTTCCCTCTTTTCGTGCCCAAAAGTTTATTTGAAGCGGAGGAAAAAAATGCTGAAGGATTTGCTAAAGAATGTGCTATTGTTACACATTACCGCTTAAAAAATGATGTAAATAATCCAGGTAAGTTGATGGTTGATCCAGATGCAAAGTTGGAGGAAGAGTTGATTGTTCGACCAACTTCAGAGGCGATTATTTGGAATACATATAAAGGTTGGATTCAATCGTATAGAGATTTACCTATTTTGATTAATCAATGGGCAAATGTTGTACGTTGGGAGATGCGTACGCGTTTATTCTTACGAACTGCTGAGTTTTTATGGCAAGAAGGGCATACCGCACATGCTACAAGTCAGGAAGCGTATGAAGAAGCTGATCGTATGTTGAAGGTTTATTCTGAATTTGCTGAAACATTTATGGCAATGCCGGTTATTCAAGGGCATAAATCCGAAAGTGAGCGTTTTGCTGGGGCTGTTGATACGTTATGTATTGAGGCAATGATGCAAGATACAAAAGCATTACAAGCAGGTACTTCTCATTTCTTAGGTCAAAATTTCGCAAAAGCTTTTGATGTGAAGTTTACGGATAAAGAAGGAAAACAAGATTTTGTTTGGGCTACTTCATGGGGGGTGTCGACGCGTTTGATGGGGGCGTTGATTATGACGCATTCAGATGATGATGGTTTGGTTTTACCTCCAAAATTGGCACCAATACAAGTTGTCGCAATTCCGATTTTTAAAACAGACGAAGAGTTGAAGGCAATCGGAGATAAGTTTGATGAATTGGCTGCTAAATTAAAAGCTAGAGGAATCAGTTTTAAATACGATGATGACAATCAGAAGCGTCCAGGATGGAAGTTTGCTGAATATGAAGCGAAAGGTGTTCCGGTACGTTTGGCAATGGGGCCACGTGATCTAGAAAATGGATTGGTGGAGGTTGCTCGTCGTGATTTAAAAACGAAAGAATCTGTAAGTTTTGAAAATTTAGATCAATTTATTGAAGAGTTATTAGATCAAATTCAAGATAATTTATTTCAACGTACCTTGAATTTCCGAAATGAAAATCTACATAAGGTAGATACATATGAAGAGTTTAAAACTCAATTAACTGAGAAAGGTGGCTTCTATTTATGTCATTGGGACGGAACGATAGAAACAGAAATGAAAATAAAAGAAGAGACACAAGCAACTATACGTTGTATTCCTTTTGATTACCAAGGTGAGGAAGGGAAATGTATGGTTACGGGTAAACCTTCTAAGCAAAGAGTCGTTATAGCGAAAGCATATTAAATAGATAGTCCTTACATAAAATTTTGTTATTAAGATGGATGTAAATTCCAAACGTATTGTAGACTTGTTGATTAATAAATCAGCGTTAAAACAAGATGTGTATGAAGATACGCAAACAGCGTTTAAACAATTATTGAAGGTTGCAAAAGAGCAAGTAGCTTTTTTGAGAACCAAGATCGCGGATAAACGGGTTCGACTCAATGTGGTGGAAAAAAATATATCTGAATTTCATGTCTATGTGGGGAGTGACGTCTTAGTATTCAATATGCATGCAAATATTTTCCGTTTACAGGAAGATAATCATAATTGGAAAACAAATTATTTAAAAGAAGATGAGTCCAGAGGTTACTTTGGACTCATTCATATTTATAATTTTCTAGCCGAATCTTTCCTTCAGAATAGATATAATGACCCTGGTTTTTTAATCGGACGAATCTTAGTTAATAAAGATGCTCACTTTTTTATGGAGGGGCAAGGACAATTAGGATTTCTATTTAAGGATGTTTCAAAAGGCGAATGGACTTTAGAATCCATAAAACATATTATACAAGTATCATTTGCTTATGCTTTAGATTTTGAGTTGGACGTACCACCATATAAGGTAATGGAAGAAATCACGGTGGGACAGATTTATTCTATGGGGGATGAGAATAAAATTTCTACAGGTAAAAGACTAGGATTCAAGTTTAAAGCAGAAGAAGAGTAATTTTTTTCAAAAAAAAATTAAAAAAACGCTTGCCAAAACAAAAAGAGTACTTAACTTTGCACTCGCAACAACGATAACAACGAAAGTCAAACGAGACTAGAGTTAATCAGAAAGCAAACGGCCCATTCGTCTAGTGGTTAGGACGCCAGGTTTTCATCCTGGAAACAGGAGTTCGATTCTCCTATGGGCTACAAAAATAACAAAGATTCTTAATATGGCCCATTCGTCTAGTGGTTAGGACGCCAGGTTTTCATCCTGGAAACAGGAGTTCGATTCTCCTATGGGCTACAAGAGCAAACAAGTTCAATCAAATTAATTTTAGAAAAATGGCTAATCACAAGTCGGCAATCAAAAGAATTAGAAGTAACGAAAGTAAAAGACTTCGTAACAAGTACCAACACAAAACAACTCGTAACGCTATCCGTAAATTCAGATCGTTAACTGAGAAGTCTGAAGCAGTTGAGATGTTGCCAAGTGTGTTTTCAATGATTGATAAAATAGCTAAGACTAACATCATTCACAAAAACAAAGCAGGAAATTTAAAGTCAGGTTTACAGATGTTTGTTAACAAAATGTAATACTAAACTTAAAAGAAACAAAAGAGGTCTAATACAGACCTCTTTTTTTTTGCTATTTTTGAGATAAATGAAACAGATATTAGTTGGGCTCTTTATCGTTTTGGCTGGGGCTCTTCAAGCACAGAACAATCCTGCCATGGGAACGCGCGATACAATTAAATATTCGTATCGTACTGGAGGTGATATTTTCGGTTTAGATATCAATAATTCCTATATGGGAACAACAATGCCGGGAGGGCCATTCTCTAGAGAGGAGAATATATTACCGTATAATTTCTTTTTAAATTCCTTAGGCGGTGTTCGTAGTTATCTATTTGGGAGTTGGAATGCAATGCGTTTCTCAGGAATTCCTCATCTCGGGTTTAGTTATCAATTTGGATCACAAGCTACACAATATGTACATGTACGATATACACAAGCTTTTACACCAAAATTACTTCTGAATATTGATTATGACATGCGTAAGGCAAATGGCTTTTATCGGCATTCAACTACAGCAGATCATAATGTTCAATTGCGTTTGGAACGGCAAGCTCCTATATATAGTTTTAGTCTAAAAGCTCAATATTTAGGTCGGAATAGCCAATATAATCAGGGGTTAATTTCAGATACCCTTATTGGGCGTTATGATTTAGGTTTTATTCCCGTTAACAACATGGACGCAATGGTACGCACGAAGGGAGTTAGGGTGGAATTGGAACATTACATTGATTTCCTTAAAAATGATTCCATAAATGCTACGGGAATATACGTAGATAATATTTTTAGAGTCTTTAATCGAAAAATGCATGACAACTTAGGGGATACTATTCTTTATGGAGCTCCTTTTTTTGGTGGTGATTCATTAAATGATCAATATCAATTATCTGAAATTATTACGGGGGGAGGGTTGTACTATAATAGACCTAATTTTTACATTAAAGCTGGTTTAGCTCATACGTATTGGAAATATTTCAATCTTGGTAATGACAATAAACAAAACGAGATAAATGTAGATGCTAAATTAGCTTATACTGTACAGTCTTTTGAAATTTCAAACCACACAAACTTTAACCTTATTGGAGCCAATAGAGAGTGGTTTACTCATGCTAAAATAAAAGCAAAAGTCAAGAAGGTTGGATTTGATGCATCATTGAAGCTTGATAACCTTCTTCCGGAGCCTTTTCAAAGGTCTTTCAGAGGTCAATTTATTGGTTATAATTATGCATTGTCAGATTTGAAAAATCAGTGGAAAATGCAAATAGACGGTAATGCCAACTTGACTTTACAAAACATGAAGATGGAAGCATTTGTCGGTTTTGCAGGAATGAAAAATGTGTATTGGTATAAAGATGGTGCTTGGGCACAGGAAAACAATTCCTCTTTAAATGGTATGTCTTTAGGAATTAATTATACTTCTAAATTCTTTAATTGGTTGAATATTGGCTTAAAGGGAATGTATTCATCAGCGGAGTGGATGCCAGATATATATACCAGACTTCGTGTTGCTGCAAATGGTAAGATTTTTAAATCTAAGAAATTGTTTGCACAAATTGGAGTAGAAGGTAGCTACTTATCTAATTATAATTTGGTCGCTTTTTCGCCTCTTATGGAAACCTATCGTTATGAAAATGGAATAGGTAGTTCACTTGCTCGCTTTAACGTACATGTATTTGGAGCGTTAGAAATTCAAACATTTAGATTCTTTTTCCGAGTTGAAAATCTCGGTTCTTTATTTAACGATGATAAGATAGAAGTGATGAAAGGATATGTTATAGCACCTGTTCATTTTAGAATCGGAATAACTTGGGATTTCTTTAATTAAACGGATGGATAGCTGATTATTCACTGAGAGAAAAAAGTTCCATAAAAAAGGGAAAGGAGTGATTTCTCACTCCTTTCAAACCTAACCTAACCTACCTTTTACAACTAAACCTGACCAAATATAGGACAATTTTTTATTATTTAAGCATAAAAGCAACCTAAATATTAAAAAAAGTTAATTCGTTTTATTTTGAACGTATTTACAGTACTATAAGTTTTTGGTTAAAAATGAGAATATTTAATTAGTTCATTATATTTGGACAGAATTTAAGGATATGAGTTTACTACAAAATAAAGTTGTTTTAATTACTGGTGCCTCTAGAGGTATTGGTAAAGCTATTGCAGTTGAATGTGCAAAGCAAGGTGCTAACGTTGCCTTTACTTATTTATCTTCAGAAGAGAAAGCAAAAGCTTTGGAGGCTGAATTAGCTGTTTTTGGAACTAAAATTAAAGGGTATAAATCCGATGCTGCATTATTTGATGCTGCACAGCAGTTGGTGGATGATGTAGTTGCAGAATTTGGTACGATAGATGTGTTGGTGAATAATGCGGGTATTACACGTGATACTTTGTTGATGCGTATGTCAGAGCAACAGTGGGATGAGGTAATTAACACGAATTTGAAATCAGCTTTTAATTTAACAAAAGCGGTCCAAAGACCTATGTTGAAAGCCAAATCTGGATCAATCATTAATATGTCTTCAGTTGTTGGTTTGACAGGTAATGCTGGTCAGTCTAATTACGCTGCTTCTAAAGCTGGTCTAATTGGTTTCTCTAAATCAATAGCGCAGGAATTAGGTTCACGTAATATTCGTTGTAATGTGATTGCTCCTGGTTTTATTGAAACGGAGATGACAGAAGTTTTAGATGAAAAGGTGGTAGCTGAGTGGAGAAATACTATACCATTGAAAAGAGGTGGTAGACCTGAAGATGTAGCTAATATGGTAGTCTTCTTAGGCTCAGATCTTTCAACATATGTAACTGGTCAAACATTAAATGTTTGTGGAGGAATGGTTATGAACTAATCATTAATAGCTATTTAAAAAGGGGAGTTTTTGCTCCCCTTTTTTATTTTACCTCAGCTTTTCTATGCGTTGAAACTCTTTTTATTTCTCTTATTTTAAGGTAGGATTGTATAAGTTTACCGAATATTAATGGTAATTTGAAAGCTAAAATTAGATACAATAAAATAGAAAATAACCATACGATTAGCATGTTAACCCAGTAGGTGTCGAGTTGTAAATTAAATATTTTCTTCGTTTTTACATATTGTGGTGCGTCTAATATACGAGTTGTATGTTGTTGATAGATAGGGTCTGATAATTGAATTATTCTTTTCTTTTCCTTATCAACTTTAACTTTTTCTAAATTATATTTATTGGTTACAGTATATATCAACTCTTCATTATTATATTGTTGATTTAATTTCTTTAAATCTGAAGTTGGAATTCCATTTCGCAGTTCGTCTAATTTTTGCGTCCAATGTATGTAGACTTTATTATAAGCAGTTTGTAATTTTTTTAGATGTAATAAAGTTTCCTTTTCGTTAATTTGATCGGATTCAATACAAGTCGTACAAATTAATTTTGTCCATTTTTTGTTCTCTTCTACAATTTCATTCTTAACTATTTGTTGGGACAACGAATCTTTCTCCTGTAATAAAAGATGCATTTGTGGTAGCCAAAATTCACTTTTCCAATTAGCTTGACTTCGATGAAATTTAGCCTCGTAAAACTTTTTTTCTAACGGATTATTTGTCGTTAAATCTACAGCAAGTGCTTCAAAAGCCCATCGTGATGCCATCAAATTCCCAATCCAAGGAACCTCGTTATTCGATTTGATCCAAGGATGCATTCTATCATACCTTACTATTAATCCTGAAAATATTATTTGTGGTATAATGATAATAGGTACAGTTATATAAATCACTTTTGTGGATTTGAATAACGTTGATATGGATAAACCTAACATATTAGCCCATACTGATAGCGAAAACAAGACAAACCAATAGGGAAGAAATGAGTGCATTAATCCGATGGTATAAGCTGATATAAGTGCATATAATAAACTCTGAACACCCGAAATAATTACGAGTGTCGTAATTTTAGCGAGTAAATAGCTATTCCAACTTAAATGTAAATAGCGTTGCCTTTTTAGTATTTTTAAATCTTTAAAGATTTCTTCTGCTGACATGGTTGTACCAAAGAAAATGGCCACAAGTACACTGACAAAAAGGTAAGAGGGAATATTCGTGTTTGTGAAAAAATTGTAACCTTCTTCTAATTCACCTGTGTATTCTTTCAAAAAAGCGGCTAATAAAAAACCAATTATGGGTGCTTGAAGTAGCATGACAACCATAAATTGCTTGTTCTTTACTTTAGCAATTGCATCACGGATGAAGAATGTTTCGAATTGTTTTATTTTGGATGGCTTTTTAATCTTTGGTTCTAGAGGAACCAGATCAATAATGTCATTTTTTTTATTTATTCGGTTTTGGATAAAACGTTCATTCCATATTTTTGGACTAGTTTTTCGTTCAATCGTTTGTTTTCCTGATTCATCTAATACGCGTGCATCTATTATTTCAAATATAGATTCAGGGTCAGTTGTGTAACAAGTAGGACACTCTTCGACATGTTTACCAACTTGATCTGCTGTGGACTTAAAGTATTTTAAAGCGTCAAGAGGTTTGCCGTCAAATGTTAAATATCCACCATTGTCCAAAATCAATATTCGATTAAAGAGCTTAAATATTTCTGATGATGGTTGATGTATTACTACAAATATTAATTTTCCACTAAAGGTTAGTTCTTTTAGATAATTCATTATTTCCATTGAACCTTTGGAGCTTAATCCTGAGGTGGGTTCATCAATAAAAAGAATGTCTGGGTTTTGTATTAATTCTAATGCTATGTTTAAACGTTTTCTTTGTCCACCAGAAATAATTTTGTCTATTTTATTTCCAACTTTAAGATCTTTTATTTCGTATAAACCAAAGTTCTTTAATAGACGTTGTACTTTTAATTTTATTTCACCGTTGGATGCATTTGCAAAACATAATTTAGCTGTGAAAAATAGATTTTCGTAAACGGTTAACTGATCATTCAATTGGTCGTTCTGAGGTACATAACCAATGATTCCTTCTAGTTGATTAAAGGAGTCATAAACATTTACACTATTGATGGTCACTGTGCCGGTGGTGGGCTTTAATGTCCCATTAAATAATTCGACGAGTGTAGTTTTTCCAGAACCCGATAACCCCATTATTCCTACCAGTCGGCCTGAATTAAATGTTGATGTTATTGGTTGAATAATTGTTTTATTTGTGAATTTTGATTTAAAGGTGATGTTATTGGCTTTAAAAACAATCTTCTCTTTGATTTTTAGTTTCAGAAAGCGATTTAGAATATCGCTTTGATAGAGTTTTGGTGTAGGGCCACATTGTATAAATGCACCAGACTGCATGAGAATGGTCTTACTAGCATCTACAGTGTTTGAGTTTAAAGTTAGAGGGTCGGGACCAAAGTAGCGTGCAATGACGATATTTACAGAGTGTAAATAACCAAAAAACACTTTTCCTTTTAGATCTCTAACATATAAATAACTGGCTTTGTTGTTTCGTTCATTTGTCCCGATCAAAATGTTCTTGGGGAGATCTTCTTCTAATAAGGGATTTAAAATAAATTTCTGTATTAGTGCGGCATCCGTTTTGTCTAGATGAAAAGAGTCTGTTAATGTACTTAAAAAGTCCATTGTTGAATCCGTAATATTATCTTGCAGAGCAATTAGCTCATTAATTCGGATATATGCGTAAAATTTTTGTCTGAAGTTTAATTCGCGGTTTATTTCATCGCAAATACGTAAAGCCTTAACAGAATTAAGGCTTGTACGTTTACTATTTGTTTGCTCTTCAAAATTTGAAAATTTCTTCCGTTTACCCAGTAATTCATAATACTCAATAAAAGTATTAAGATACATGTCTATTTGTGAAGGGGCAATCTCGTGTTCAATAAAATTCCTGACCGAATCGAGGTATTCTATTTGTTTTTTTAGCTGTTGGAATTCATCCGAATAGGCCTCTAGTCGTGCAACAATTGCAAATAGCTGCATCTGCGCTTTGAGCACACTTTCCGTCATCTATTTTATTTTTTAAACCCAATTAACATGACCACACATCCTGTAAACTTCTTGTCAGCATCTAAACCTGTCTCAATAATTACAGGTATTGTTTTAGGAACCTTAAAATCCCAATATGGAGCGTTCTTATGGTCTGAATTACGATAGATTATGTTACCGTTTAAATCTTTAACTGTAAAAATGGCGTAGTTGTCATTTTTTCCCGCATTTGCGACAATTCGATATGTTGTACCTCCATATAAGGTAACGTTGTATTCAGCTGTTTGTCGATCTAAAAAAGCGGCATAAACCTGACCATCTGATGTGAATTGGGAAACCCCACGTTCATCTTTAAAATATTTCTCACAATTTTTTAAGATTTGGTCACATTCTTGACTAAATAACAAAAAAGGAGCAATTGAAAGTATGATAAGTGCAATAAATCTGGACATAATTATTGAATGATTAGATTACGAATAACAGCAATTTTTTGTTGGATATCGAGTAACGTTTTTTCAGAAACTTCAAACGAAATAGAATGGTTCAAAGTAGTTAGTTTATTAGCGATATCAATTGATGGTTCACTATATGTATAGTGCATTGATATGTTTTGATACGAATTATTTAAGTCGTTAAAGGCATTTACAAATTTGGGTAATTCATCTGCTATATTCTGCTCGTTCAAAATGCTCAAAATTGTTTCTAATGTTTGTTTTTGCTCTGCAATTCTTTCAACTAATTCTGGTTTCTTGAGTGTCACAGCTAGGTTTGAAGCAATATGTATTGTTTCTACCCAACCTCCGATTAATATTAAAAGTGAGGTTTCAACTCGATCGTTGTTTTTTAAATAGGAGTCTGCATTTTTGAATGCTTCTGATGATAATTGTATTAATGAATCTGTTGTTGATATATTTGATTCATAACGTTGAATGAATGTTTTATTAAAATTCTTATCTAAACCAAGTTGAGTTGATAATTTTTCTACTGACATTAAATATTTAACAATTCTAGAGTTATCCTTGTAAAAAGAGGCATAACCTAAGTCAGCTGCTAGAACTCCTAGATATAACGCTTGTGTATATTCGTGGTTTAACTCTTCAATAGTCGGTTTGTCTATTAATAACTCCGGAGCATAAGGAGTTTTAAGTTCTTTCAGCAATAGGGTTGTTAAAATGGGGGACGGAATGCTGTATAATTTCCCGTTAAAATTGGTTTGGAGTAATGTTTCTGGATCAAGCTCTTTTTCGACACTTGAGTTATCCATGTTGTTATTACATGAAAACAACAAAAATCCTAACCCAAAAAATAAATAGCGATATAAGGAATTCATAAACTAGTGATTTAGATGGGCCAAAGCTAATGATTTATTCTAATTTTAGTGACTTAGCCTATATATTTTTACGACAACCAATGAATATTCCTTAAATTTGATTTAAAGTTTACAAGTTATGTTAATCAGACCTAGAAGAAATAGAAAATCGGCGGTTATTCGTTCGATGGTGGAGGAAACAAAATTAGGGACAGAGCATATGATTTATCCCTTATTTTTGAAAGATGGAAAAAACGTACAAGAAGAAATAGGTTCAATGCCAGGTAATTACAGGTGGTCGGTAGACCGGTTGTTGCCAGAAATTGAGGAGTGTATGGAGTTAGGTGTAAAAGTATTTGACTTATTTCCTGCTGTAAATGAAGATTTGAAAGATAAAGTTGGGTCTTACAGTTATGCGGATGAAAATTTTTACTTGCACGCAATTCGACAAATTAAAGAGCGGTTTCCCGAAGCTGTTTTAATGAGTGATGTGGCATTAGATCCTTATTCTTCTGATGGTCATGATGGTTTGGTTGATGGTTTTGGACGTATTTTGAATGATGATACTTTACCTATTTTGGATAGAATGTCTTTAGCACAAGCCCAAGCTGGAATTGATATTATCGGACCTTCAGATATGATGGATGGACGTGTTGCTTCCATTCGTGGTATTCTAGATGATAATGGATATACTGATGTCTCCATTATGTCATACACGGCAAAATATGCTAGTGCTTTTTATGGTCCTTTCAGAGATGCGTTAAAATCTGCGCCAAAAAGTGGAGATAAGAAAACTTATCAAATGAATCCAGCGAATAAGAAAGAGGCGTTGTTGGAGGCTGAATTGGATTTTCAAGAAGGTGCTGATATGTTGATGGTTAAGCCGGCCTTGTGTTATTTAGATATTATTCATATTTTAAAAGAAAACTTTCCTATTCCTATTACTGCTTATAATACAAGTGGTGAAGTAGCTATGGTTTATGCCGCAGCTCAAAATGGATGGTTGAATTATGATATGGCAGTCTATGAAATGTTGTTAAGTATTAGACGTGCTGGTGCTGATGGTATATTAACATACTTCGCGAAAGATTTTGCTAAAATGGTGAAAAATAAATAAGATGTCTGATTTTGAACTTTATCCCGAAAAGCCTTCATTAATTGAAGTGAAACGCAGAAATAACTGGGCGGTAACTTTATTCTCTATGGCGCTTTTTGTGCTAATTTTCTCCTACATCTTTGAAGATCAAATGAACGTCATCTTCTTTCTAGTTGGCGTTCTGTTTATCCATGAATTAGGACATTATTGGGCTATGAAACATTTTAAATATCGAAATGTTAGAATGCTCTTTATTCCCATTCTAGGTGCTTTTGTTCATGGAAAAAAAGATAAATATTCACAAAAAGAATCTCTATGGGTGATTTTGTCTGGGCCATTCCCTGGTATACTGTTAGGTGTTCAATGTGTTTTGTTAAGTGAATATTTCAATTGGTCAGCACTTTTCCTTTTAGGAATTATTTTTTTACTATTAAATGTTTTAAATCTTTTACCAATTGACCCTCTAGATGGTGGCCAGCTAGTGCGCTCGTTGTTTTATTCAAAATCAAATCTCTTTTTATTGATTTTTTCTTTATTGTCTTCCATTTTAATGATTTTCATTGGCTTTTGGTTAAGCAGTAATTTGTTAATCTTATTTGGTTTTTTCATGGGGATAAGGGTACGTAGTATTCAGAAAAAACGCGATTTACAACATGTAATGGATAATCAAGGGATTCAATATGAAAAGGCGTATGATGAACTGTCTAATCAAGATTTCTTTAAGATAAAAAACATTCTTTTGAATCGTAATTCTTCTTTGCAGAAATATACGGAGATCGCAGAGAAAGAGGAAGTTGATGATCTATTAGCACATCAAGTTAATAATGCATTAACACCACCGATGAAAATTGATGCCTCTTTATTCTTTAGAATTGTTTTACTTGGATTTTGGATTTTAGCGCTTTTCTCACCTATTATACTTTATTTTGTGGTTGATCATAATTGGATGAATTATGCAGTTCGAAATTGGTGATGAAGTTGTTTTCCTACATGAAATTGGTGGAGGGGTTATAAAGCGAAAGGTTGGGGTAATGTATTTCGTTGAAGACGAGACAGGCTTTGATCGACCTTTTGAAGCTAAGTTTTTAGGGAAAAAATATAGTGCTAAAATTAAGCATCAGCCATCTATTGAAGAAGTAATCGCTGAAAAGGAAGGTAAGGTTCAAAAAAAGAAGTCACCTAAAGCCATTAGAAAGCATGCTGAATTCTGGGAAATAGATTTACATTTTGAAGAGATCGCACCTTCCAATAAAGGATTAAGTAACACCGAAATTTTAAACAAACAATTAGCCGTTTTTAGACGCTTTTATTTTGACGCAAGGTCAAAAAAAGTCAGAAGAATTGTTATAATTCATGGAGTTGGAAAGGGAGTTCTCAGACAAGAAATACGCGTGTTTTTACAAGGACAAGAAGGTGCTACTGAGTTTTTAGATGGTGCGTATTCAAATTATGGATTTGGTGCTACACAAGTAGAATTGAGATACAACTATTAGATTTCATTCTACTTCTTTTAATAATTCCTCATAGAGCATTTTGGATTCTTCAGTTTGTCCCAGATGGTTTAGAAGTAGAATCTTTGCATATCTCGCATATTCATCTTTGGGATTTTCTTTTAGGACTTTATTCGCTAATTTCATTCCATATTTATAATCTTTCTTGTTTTGTCCTCTCTCAGCAATGTTAAAAGCGATAGGCGCTAGATCGGTTGTTTTATCAACCTTTTTTGCTGTTTTTTTATAGAACTTTATTAGTTCAGGTATTCTGTCATTTTCAGCAAGATAAAATGCGTATAAAGCATTATAGGATTTATCTTCTTTTGTTATTTTTATCTTAGAAGTAAGTGTTTTAAATGCATCATCTGTTTTATAATTATCTATATTAAAGAAAATTTCAAAAGAGGCGATTTTATAAGGGAAATCTTCTTGAAAGGTCAATGAAAAATTTTGCTTATTTGCTAGGTATGTTTCCCAATTGTTTAAAATGTAATTTCTAATTGTAGAATCTTCCATTTGTATCATAGAAACAATTAAATCTTCATTCTGCATAGAAAACCAATTCTTTTGTCTTTTTAAATAGTTTTTCCCTACTTCCAACAATTCTGGAGAGTCAATTGAAATTAGAGAATTGATGTACTTCAATGTTATCTCATCATCCAATGGATTTGCAGCATATTGTTCAGATAATCCTTTGACATTTTTTCTTGGATTTAAAGCTGTTTCTCCTGCTATAATTAATTCAGATGCACTCATATATCCAAGTGATGTATGTACTAAAACACCATCACCATCAATGAATAGAAAGGTGGGATAAGCTTGGACGTTATATTCTTTTGCAAGCATTAATCCTTCGCCTTTTTCCATGTCAATTTTCGCGTTTATGAAGTTTGCATTATAAAATTGACCTACGTTTTCTAAAGGGAATACTTTCGTTGACATCATCTTACAAGGTCCACACCAAGTTGTGTAGGCATCTAAGAAGAGAATTTTTTGTTCTGCTTTAGCTTGAGATTTTAGTGTTTCCCAGTCTGAATTAGAGAATTGTATTCCTTGAGCAAACGAATATGCGGTGAAAAATACCGCGCAAAAAGCGATTATAAAGTGTTTTGTCATATGTTTTTCTAGTGAAGAGACTTTAATTAGAATACGTTTTGTTTCTAATTGGTCGTAAAATTATTCTTTATTGTTGACACTTAAACAAGTAGAAATACTATTGTTAACAATAATTTGTAATTAATAGTGTGTTACAAATCAATTTTTAGATAGTTATAAATCAATTTCATTAGCCAAGCGGGGCCAATTAATAGAAATTGTAAATCCTTTAAAAAGGAGGGTTTCTTTTTTTCAATTTTATGGCCAATAAATTGTCCGACCCATGCTAATCCGAATAGTATTAAAGATAAATAAAGCATATTCATTCTCCCTAGGTTTTCATAAAGGAACTCATTTCCTGCGTAGACCAGACTTCCCCAAATGATAAATCCTAAAGACAACATTTTTGAAAGATTAAAATAGTATATCCATACAGCAATTAAGACTAAAGATGACCAACTTAAATTTGTTTGTGCTAAAAAAGGTGTTTGTGGAAAAGGGATACATCTTAATAATCCAAAAATGGTAAAAAATATTAAGGGAACACAAACCCAATGAACCTTTTTATTGACCTTATTTTGATGACTTTCACCATATTCGTCTAGTAGGGATTTAATTGTTCTCATGTATCTACTTTATCTAAATTTACTTTTTTTTTTAAGGAATTTTCATAAAAGACCTTTATTTTTAATCTTATGTACATCATCAAACAGATTATCCTTTTTTTTATCATGCTGCAAGGTTTGACAGGGGAGCAGTTTGTTCGTGTACCAATACTTTTTTCACATTTTGCTGAACACAATCTGCAAAATTCAATGAGTTTTTCTGAGTTTTTATCCCATCATTATTTAGATTTCAATCATGAGGATGAGGATGACGAAAAAGATCAAAGTTTACCTTTTAAGACTATACAAGTATCGTGTTTCCAGTTTGTGCCTACTGAGCCGCTTGGGATTTATGTTTTAGCACTTGCAGTTGAATTCAAGAAAAGTCATTTCTCGTATTTGGAAGAATTATATCCGGATCCTATTTTTGATATTGTACATCCACCTTCTAATTTGGTTTAATATCATGTGGACGTCTCTCTTAGGAGGGATGATTTGTTGTATTTTATCAAAATCTTTTTATGTTATCAAGAATTATTGCTTTTTCTATCAAGAATAAGCTTACCATCGGTATCTTGACATTGCTATGGCTAGTATTTGGTGTTTACCAATTAACCAAACTACCCATCGATGCGGTACCTGACATTACTAATAATCAAGTTCAGGTAATTACTTCTGCGCCCGCTTTAGGAGCAGAGGATGTAGAAAGACTAATTACCTTTCCTTTGGAGCAATTGATGAGTAATATTCCTCATTTGATGGAAAACCGCTCTATGTCCCGTTTCGGGTTGTCTATTATCACTTTAGTCTTTGATGATGAAGTGGATGTTTATTGGGCGAGACAGCAAATAGGGGAACGTATTAATCAATTGGAATTACTTGCAGGAATGGATCGCCCCGAAATGGGTCCTATAACCACCGGGTTAGGGGAAATTTACCAATATGTGTTACAACCAAAGAAAGGATATGAAGAGAAATATTCTTTAGAGGAATTACGAAGTATTCAAGATTGGCAAGTTAGGCGTCAATTACTTGGAACATCAGGAGTGGCTGATGTTTCTACATTTGGAGGGAAATTGAAGCAATATGAAGTTGCTGTAGACCCTTTTCAATTGCGGGCCCAAAACGTGACTTTAGATGAAGTCTATCTGGCTTTAGAAAATAATAATGCCAATACAGGGGGAGCTTATATTGAACGTGGACAGACCGTGTTGTATATTCGAAGTAGAGGTTTAGTGGAGTCATTAGATGATATTCGGAATATTGTAGTGAAACAGAGTGATAAGAATTTACCGATTCTGATTAATGATGTTGGAGAAGTAAAGATTGGTTCAGCAATTCGCTATGGAGCATTAACTTCTGACGATTTAGGGGAAGTTACAGGTGGTATCGTGATGATGCTTAAGAATGAGAATTCGTCCAAAGTCATTGAACATGTTAAAACACGTATTTTAGAAATTCAAGAAACGTTGCCCGAAGGTCTGGAAATACGTCCTTTTTTAGATCGCACCAAGATGGTGAATAATGCAATCGATACGGTGAAGACTAATTTGTTGGAAGGCGCCTTGATTGTTGTTCTTGTATTAGTACTTTTTCTGGGTAACCTTCGTGCTGGGTTAATAGTTGCATCCGTAATTCCGCTGTCTCTTTTGTTTGCCATCAGTATGATGAACCTATTTGGCGTTAGTGGAAATTTAATGAGTTTAGGAGCTTTGGATTTTGGCTTAATTGTCGATGGAGCAGTTATTATTGTTGAAGCAGTATTACACATTTTGGTTTCTAAAAAATTTATTGATGGAACACTTTTGTCACGTAATCAAATGGATGGAGAGGTGAATGCGGCTGCCTCAAAGATGATGAATGCGGCTGTTTTTGGACAACTAATCATTTTAATCGTCTATTTACCTATTTTATCATTGCAAGGGATCGAAGGGAAAATGTTTAAACCAATGGCGCAAACGGTTGTCTTTGCGATTATAGGAGCGTTCATTTTGTCTATCACTTATGTTCCAATGATATCAAGTTGGGCATTAAGTAAAAGGATTAACCTAAAACCTACTTGGTCGGATCGGATGATGATTAAAATAGAGGTAACATTTGCTAAAGCATTTGAATGGGTATTTCGTTTTAAATATATGCTATTAGGATTGGTTGGTATACTGTTGTCATTTTGTCTAGTAATCTTTAGCCGTATGGGAGGAGAATTTATACCGCAGTTAGAGGAAGGTGATTTTGCTGTCGAAACACGGCTACTAGTCGGGACAAATCTTAACACGACCATTGAAACCTTTAACGGGATTTCGACTATTTTGAGAAACGAATTTGAGGAGGTACAGCAAGTTGTTTCTCGTATTGGAGCTGCCGAGATACCTACCGACCCAATGCCAATCGAAGGTGGAGACGTAATAATTGTCCTGAAACCTAAAAAAGAATGGAAAAATGCAACATCGTTTTCTGAGTTAGCAGATAAGATGTCTGATAAGATTAAGGAACAATATCCAGGACTGGTTATGAGCTTTCAGTTTCCAGTGCAGATGCGCTTTAATGAATTAATGACAGGATCCAAACAGGATGTGGTCGTGAAAATTTTTGGTGAAGATCTTCAATTATTAACTCAATATGCAGAAGAAGTCGGCAAGATTGTAGAATCGGTTGACGGTACTACAGATGTTTATGTGGAACAGATGACAGGAATGCCTCAAGTTATAGTGAATTATAATCGTGAAGCAATGGCTAGACATGGTTTAACAGTGGAGCAAGTAAATCGTGTGGTGAATGCAAGTTTCGCAGGAGGAATTGCAGGGGTAGTTTATGAAGGGGAACGGCGGTTTGACTTGGTTGTTCGTTTGAAAGAGGAAATAAGATCGGCATACAAAACACTTGATAATTTATTTGTTACGAATGCTGATGGAGTTCAAATCCCCTTGCATAATGTTGCGAGTGTGGAAGAAGTGTTAGGACCTAATCAAATTCAACGTGAAAATGCAAAACGAAGAATTATGGTCGGTTTCAATGTGCGTGGGCGTGATGTGGAGTCCGTGGTGAATGATTTACAAGGGAAAGTTAAAAAACAAGTGCAATTTGCACCTTCGTATCAAGTGAAATATGGTGGTACCTTCCAAAATTTACAGGAAGCCAAAGAGCGACTCGTAATTGCTGTTCCAGTGGCTTTGTTATTTATTTTTGTTTTGCTATATATTGCTTTTCGAAATTTCAAAGATGTTTTATTGATTTTCACAGCTATTCCGTTATCTTCTATCGGTGGTATTTTAGCGTTGACGTGGCGTAGTATGCCGTTTAGTATAAGTGCAGGTATTGGTTTTATCGCTTTATTTGGCGTGGCCGTATTAAATGGAATTGTATTGATTACTGAGTTTAATCGTTTGCGTGAGCAACATCCTGATCGGGATCTATTGACGGTCGTGCGTGAAGGGGTAAAGACTCGGTTACGACCTGTATTGATGACTGCATGTGTGGCTTCACTTGGTTTCATTCCAATGGCATTGAGTAATGGAGCAGGTGCAGAGGTGCAACGCCCGTTGGCAACAGTTGTCATTGGTGGTTTGATTTCCGCTACCATGTTGACTTTATTTATACTTCCAGCTTTTTACTATGTGATTCACAAAGGGAAGCGGATGAACACTAAAGTTCTAGCTTCTGTTAGTGTGCTTTTACTTTGCTTACCAACATTGGCTCAAACACCAATTTCAGTGGAGCAAGCAATTTTACTGGCAACTAATAATAACCGAATTTTAAAGCAAGGGGATATTGCTATTCAAAGTGGAAAGTACTTGAAAGGTTCTGCATATGAACTACCTAAAACGAATTTAGGAATGGGATTTGGGAATTATAACAGCGATCTAAAGGATGTCAGTTTTAATATTGGTCAAACAATAGAGTTTCCGACGGTTTACATCAATCGGTCTAAATCTTATCAAGCTCAAATAGAGATGATCCGTGCTCAACAACAACTTAATATTCGTGAACTGATAGCGCAAATTCGTCAAGTTTACTATGAATACCAAGTGTTAGATCAACGTGTGAACTTACTTCGGTACTCCGATAGTTTATTGACTAAAGCATCCAAACAGTTGGAAGTTAGAAATAGAGCCGGTGATGTTACTTTGATGGAATATAGATTAGCACAAACACAGCAAGAGCAGGTGCAAATGCAATTAAGATTAATTGATCAGGATCGGCAAATTCTAGTTGACGCATTTAATTGGTTAATTCAAGGAGAGCAAATGTATGTTCCGACTACGTATAGTTATAAGATGGATTCAAAGGGATGGTTGCAAACGATCGATATTCAGCGAGATCCTGAGTATTTAGTGGTGTTGAAAGAAATTGAAGCAGCACAATGGAATGTTAAAGCTCAAAAAAGTAGTTTGTTACCGGATCTTTCTTTTGGATATTTAAATCAAAGTTTGAGCGGATTTTATACCATAAATGGTTCCGAACAATTTTTAGGACGTAGCCATCGCTTTCATTCTTATCAAATTGGCGTTAGCGTCCCTCTGTTCTTCTTTGGAGTAAGTAAGCGTTTACGATATGAACAATTCAAGATTGATCAGTTAAAAACTCAGCTCGAGATTAAGGAATTTAAGTATAATTACGAGATGCGTGTAGCAATTAGTGCGGTTCAAAAACAAATCATGAATTTGGCTTTCTATGAAGAAACAGCTTTGCCTAATAGTGATTATATTTTTAAGGAGGCGAATAATAAATATCAGGCGGGAGATATTGATTTCTCTTCTTGGCTTATTTATGTCCAACAGGTGATTGGTATTCAAACTGATTATCTAAATGCTTTGAGCAATTACAATCAAGCCATCATCTATTACAAACGTTTAAACAATGAATAAAATGAGGTTTTTTTTCTTATATATTGTATGTCTTTTTTTAGTGATAAGTTGTGCTAGTAATCCAGAATTAGAGCAAAATACGGCAGCAGAAGAATCAACATGGGTACAGTTATCTGCAGATCAAATTCAAAAGGCACGGATAATTGTGAGTCCACCCAAGATGGAGTTAATTTCTACACCTTTGATTGTACATGGTCGGGTGATGGCACAACCTGAAGCTATCCAGAGTGTTACTTTTCCTTTACGTGCGCGGGTCTCTTCGATATTTGTGAAATTAGGGGAGGTGGTAAGGAAAGGGCAGACATTGTTAGTTGTAGAAGACCTTGGAATCATCGAGTTACAACAAAATTATTTGACGACAGTGTCTGAATTACAATTTGCAAAACAAGAGTTGGAACGTCAACAAGAGATGGGAGCCAATAACGCAACGAGTAAGAGAAATGAGCAACAAGCGCAATCTAATTTTGATCGTTTAACAGCGTTGATGCGCGCATACCAAGAGCAATTAGCTATGATTGGTATTAATACGAGCGGTTTAACAGCCAATTCTATTCGGAAATCAGTGATAATAATAGCTCCGATGAATGGTGTGGTCACAGCCTTAAATGTTTCCAAAGGTGCTTTTTTTGAATCAAATCAACAATTGATTGATTTATTGGATAGTAAAATGACAGAAACACATGTTCAGGTTTTTCAAAGCGATTTACAGTACATAGCAATTAATGACAAGGCATATGCAAGCGTTGGAGGTCAAGAATTAAAAGGTAAAGTAGTTCGGATAGTTCCAAGTTTGGATAAAAATAATTCTGCTACGGTTATTGTTGAATGGAATAATTCTGCAAATCTTTATGTAGGAATTGGTTTCAAATTAGAAATTGAGCAAAAAGAGGTAGAATTGATGACTGTTCCAGTGGAAGCGGTTTTAAGTTGGAATTTAAAAAATTATGTTTTTGTTCAGCGTGACGCTGAAAAATTTGAATTAATTGAAGTGGAGAAGGTGAAAGAGAACGGGAAATCCATCGGTATTAGAGGAGATTTACAAATTACGGATGAGGTAGTCATAAAAAATGCATATACATTATTGATGGCAATGAAAAACAAAGAGGAAGAATAGTGAAATAAAAAGGGATTAAACACTAGTGTTTAATCCCTTTACTTCTTCGTTTACTAATGTATTATTTATTAGTGGGGTAATGGAGAACGTTGTAATACATCCTGCAAATCTGGTTTTCGAATAAAAATGTTTCTAGCAAATCCACAAATGGGTGTTATCTTGTAGTGATCCTTTCTAGCTTCTTGAGCTAAACATTCCATAACATGGCTTCCTAAACCTTTCCCGCGTAACATTGGGTCAATTAAAACATAATCAACTGACATGTGGTCGGGTTGTATCCATGAATATGATATAGATCCAATACGTTTGTTTTCCATGAAAACATTGTACTGACCGGTTGCTCCATTGTCAACTTTTTCTAGAGAAAGTTCGTTTGCCATAGTGGAATTTTTATTCAAGATACGCTAAAAAGTAATTCGGTTAAAAAACGTAAGTTAATTTTTACAAAAACGGACTTATTTTTTAAATCACTTCAAAATCTTCTAATGTATTTCCAGCTAAAAATGCTTTGTAATCCATGCGGCGTTTACCTTCAGGTTGCAATTCAGTAACAAGTATATAATAGTCACTACAAGGGAATAGTATTCCTTCTTTAGAGACTTTTATCTTGTTTGTTCCATCCGTCTTTTGATCTGTTTTGAAAGTTCGGAAGATCTTAAACGTCTTTGGTGTTTCTTCACCAAGTTTAACCATGCACCAAGCTGCAGGGTAAGGAGATAATCCTCTTATAAAATTATGAACCTGCGAAATATTCTGATTAAAGTCTATTCGACACGTATGCTTGAAAATTTTTGGAGCTGCTTTTAATTCACCTTCAGTTAGGTCAATTTGTGGGATTCCAGCTACATCACCTAGTGCGATTTTTTTTACCGTAGAAAGTGTCGTTTCTGCTCCCAATTCCATCAAACGATCGTGTAATTCTCCAACGGTTTCGTCTTCTCTTATGTTTACATAGTTTCGTTCAATAATCTTACCAGTGTCAATTTCTTTTTCGATAAAGAAAGTTGTTACACCTGTTTGAGTTTCACCATTTATTACAGCCCAATTGATGGGAGCAGCTCCTCTGTATTGGGGAAGAATACTTCCATGTAGATTTATTGTTCCTTTGGGTGGCATTGACCAAACCACTTCTGGTAACATTCTAAAAGCAACTACGACAAACAAATCAGCGTTTAAAGTACTTAATTCAGTTATGAAAGTTTCGTCTTTTAAGTTGGTTGGTTGTAAAATATTCAGTTTGTTTTCGACTGCATATTTTTTAACATCACTTTCTGCTATTTTTTGTCCTCTTCCAGCTGGTTTGTCGGGTGCTGTTATAACACCGACAATATTTGCATTGTTTTTTATTAAGCGATCTAAGATGGTTACCGCAAATTCTGGGGTACCCATGAAAACGATTTTTAGGTTCTCGATCATATTTTCTTCCAATTACTGAATTTTAAATAGCTGTATGATAAAATTGTCATCAGCCCAAAATATATATATTCTACACTCCAAATATATTGGACATCCCATTGCCAGATGCGTATAGTAAAATAGGAATACACTAAGTATGCCCCTGTGATTACAATTTCGATCAATAAGGTAATTGGGGTTCGTCCAATTCCGTTTATACTTTGAAGATATACAGATCCGATACAAAATAATAACATAGAAGGAGCGATGAAACGAAGTGTTGCTGCACTAGTGGCGATGAACTCTTCATTTGGATTGATTAGACGTACCAGTGATTCAGGATACAACACACCTCCATGAAAAACCAATACCATAAATAGTAAGCTTAATAAGATTATTCTTTTTTGAATTACAGGAATTAAATCGACTCTTTTGGCTCCAAAATATTGACTTACGTATGTTTTTGTCGTGGTTGCAAAGCCAAATACAGGGATAAACGCTAAGAAGTAAATGTTGCGAATGTTTTGTGAAACGGTTACCTCAAAAACTCCACGTTGTTCTAGCCAAGCAAAATAAATTGCCCATATCATTAGAGCGATTGTTCCTTGGATAATAATTGGAACGGAAAGCTTGAATAGCTCTTTGACACTTTCCTTTTCTAGTTTCCATGTTAGAAAAAGTTTGTTTTTGATATGTTCTTTAGAGAGCAGGGTATAACTTAATAGAAAAAAAGCACCCAATCCATCTGCAATAGTTGAAGCCCATGCAGCACCTGCAAGTCCCATTTCTGGGAAACCTAGCTTTCCGAAGATCATACCATAATCCAAAATAACGTTTCCAAAGGCTGTCATCATCGTTGCAATAAACGGAACCATTGATTTCCCCCAAGCAAAATAATAGGCTTGTAATGGCAATTGTATTAACGCAAAAAAGAGTGCTATTGACCTAATAGATAGATATTCGCCTTGCATAGTTGCAATCTTCTCATTACCTGCATACCCTTGAATAAACTGCGGCATGAAAAAATAGGAAAATATAAACAGAATGGTAACTAATCCCAGTAGCGACAACTGAGCATTGGAAAGGACACGTCCCAAAGAACCGTAGTTTTGCTCACCTATTTTTCTTGAAATGAGTATTTGCGCACCATCACTCATACCTGTGACAAGCATAAACAATGTAACGTAAATTAAACCAGCATTCCCTGCAGCGGCATACGCATCATTGTCATAACGGGTTAAAAAAGCAGAGTCAGTCATCAATACAATCGATTGGACGAAACTTGCCCCCATCATGGGTAAAGCTACTTTAAGTATGGTTTTATGGTCGTATGCTAACATTAATCAACGTAAATTACCAATCCTTTTAAATATTCACCTTCAGGGTGAACTGCTGAAATTGGATGATCTGCTGGTTGGTGTAATTGTTCTAAAATTCGAACATTTCGGCCTGCTTCAATTGCTGCTGCAATAACGGTATTGGTGAAAAGTTCTTTGTCAACAACCTGAGAACAAGAGAAAGTGAAAATGATACCACCCGGTTTAATTTGACGAATTGCATGTGCATTTAAACGTTTGTAACCTTGAATTGCTTTATGGCGTTTGTCACGGTGTTTAGCAAATGCAGGTGGATCTAAAACAATAATGTCATAGCTTTCGCCCAATTCTTTCATGTATTCCATTGCGTCTGCGACAATACTTTTATGGTTGGTATAACCGTTTAAAGCAATGTTAGCATCGGTTAGTTCGATGGCTTTTTTAGAAGAATCTAATGAGTGAACTTCTTTAGCACCATGTTTTAAAGCTAATAAACTGAATCCTCCCGAATAGCAAAATGTATTTAAAATAGTTTTGTCTTTAGCGTATCGACCTAATAAAGAGCGATTTTCTCGTTGATCGATAAAGAATCCCGTTTTTTGACCTGTAATCCAATCAATGTTTAATTTTACGCCATTTTCTAAAGCGACATGTGGTGTTTCACAAGCGCCAATTAGATAGCGGTCAGTTACATCAACACGATCCGGAAGGGTATCTGATGATTTACTGTAAATAGCAGTCACTTGTATGCCCATTACTTTTGCAATCGCTTTTGCAATGCTATCTACGTGTTTATACATACCAATAGAATGGCATTGAATAACGGCAACTTTATTGTAATAATCTACGATTAAGCCGGGTAATCCATCGCCTTCACCATGAATCAAACGACAAATAGAATTGTCTTCTCGGAATAAATTCAAGGCTTGTCGAACTGCAATAGCATTAGCGATTTTTTCTTCAAAGAATTGATCGTTAATCTCTTTATCTTCAAATGTAAGTACACGAACAGCAATGGTAGCGTTTTGAAAATGACCTCTTGCTAGAAACTTACCTGTATAATCAGTAACGGTTACTAATTCACCATCTTCTAAGTCATCTGACACCATATCAATGGCTCCAGAGAAAATCCAAGGGTGACGACGTTCTACTGAATGCGTCTTCTTTTTATGTAATTGAACGATTTTTGACACTGTATTTTTTTTACAAAAGTAAGTTTTATTCCGCTAAAGGATTCGAAATCGTGTGAATGAATGCGCCTTTTCCTTAAATTTGCAACTATGAAATGTCAGATTAACGTTTTTATGCTCAATGAGCACTTTTCGCAAGAGCATGCAGATGCACAACATGGAGGTAAACCTTCTGAAAATAATCGTTTGTACGATTGGGAAGATGAAATGAAAATTACGTCAAACGTTGTAGAGGTATTGGAACACCGTAAAGTATCTTTTCCCTTACAAGGCGAGATGGGGGATGGTACACCCTTTCAGTATGATGTTACAGAAATGTTTCTTTTTGAAATTATAAATGAAGATCAACCTTCTAATTTTATTGGTTGTTCGGAAAGTATTTTAAATGATTTTCAACAGGAGATCATTGACGATGTTGTTTATTTACGAATATACATCAACGATTATGAGCCTTATGCAAATCCAATTCCTGGAATCTATATTGCCTCAAAAGAGTTTCCAAATGACTTAGCAGTAGAGTGATTGAAATTACAGATGTTCGACTTGAATTAGGTGGACGAACCGTATTAGATACGATTAACTTTGTTGTGCCAGAGACTACTATTTTCGGTATCGCAGGTGAAAGTGGTTCGGGGAAATCTTCGCTATTGAAAATAATGACAGGTAACCTCGACGCTTCGAGTGGTACTGTTTTGTTCAAAAACAAACGTGTTGTTGGCCCTAGTGAACGCTTAATTCCAGGGCATCCCGACATACAATTGGTCAATCAAGATTTTGCGTTAGATGTTTACCATTCGGTAGAGGAGAATTTGCGTAATAAAATGGTTCATTTACATCGCAGTCAGCAGGTTGAGTTTATTGATGAATTGTTAGAACTATTGCAATTACAACATGTTCGTAAACAGCAAGCTTTAAACCTTTCTGGTGGCGAACAACAACGTTTAGCTATTGGAAGAGCTTTAGCCAAAGAACCTGAAGTTTTAATTTTGGATGAACCTTTTGCCCATTTAGATGCAAATACAAAATTGCGATTGTTGAATTATTTGAAAGCACTTCAGAAAATTCAGAACGTGACTTTGATTTTGGTGAGTCACGACGCGAGAGACCTTTTGTCCTTGTGTAATCATTTAATTGTGATGGAACAAGGTCAAATAATTGCTGAAGGAGCGCCAAAAGATCTATATTACCAAATGGATAATGCGATTTTGGCAGGATTATTTGGAGTGGTAAATAAAGTGAATTTTAGCGGAAAATCAATTTGTTTTAGACCCGATCAATATGAAATTGAAGATCATCCAGAAGGGTGTTTAGCGTTGAAATTTGTTCAAGCCCATTTTATGGGGGAATATTATCTGTCTGAATTTTGTACAGATTTGGAAGAAAGCCTATTTTTAACAGATAAAGAACCTTTGCCACATGTCAGATTCATTACAATTCATAAAGCCAATTAAGCAAAAGCAAAGTTTGACCTGGAAGGAAGTCTGGGTTTTGACGAAAGAAACAATTGTTCAGTATTTGGGCGAGGATTCTTTTCGTAACGCAGCTGCTCTAGCGTACTACACTATTTTTGCGCTAATTCCATTAATCTATTTGGCTGTTTACTTTTTTGGACGCTTTATTGATCCAAAATTTGTAATGGATATTGTCGAAGAGTTTTTACATAAGAATGTAGGTTTAAGTGATGTAAATGAAATAATGAGCCTACTGGAGCAATACGATATTTCTGGTCGTAACGTACTAATGGAGTATGTTGGGATTGGTACTTTGCTATTTACTTCATCTGCCTTGGTGATTTCCCTGAGAGATTCGATCAATGATTTTTTAGATGTGGAGGTGGAAAAGGTCCCAATGTCTAAAGCAATTGTGCGTACTATTATTAAGCGTTTGGTTTCCATCGTTGCAATTGGAGTGTTCGGATTTGTGATTATTGTTATTTACTTATCGCAAACGGTGTTTCTAGCTATCAGTGATGAGGTGTTTAATAATCAAACACTAAATTGGTTGTTTAAAAATGGGATTGCGCATCTTTTTTCTTTAATTACCAATTTGATACTTTTTACTTTGATGTTTAAATATGTACATGATGGTAAAATTCGTTGGAAAGTCGCATTTTATGGTGGTTTGGTTACTGCTGTACTTGTTTATTTAGGGCAATTGGTGATTAAGTTGGTTGTAAGTAAAATGATATTTGCCTCTGGAATGGGGGTAGTGGGGTCAATCTTAATTGTTCTTACTTGGATTTTTTATACAGCACAAATTATTTTCTTAGGAGCAAAATTTGTCAAAGTATATTCCAATATGTTAGGTTATAGCGTTCAACCGAAATTTAAGGCGGTTGAAGGAAATGTTAGTGGGATTTTGAATCCGAATAGCACTTTAAATTCGTAGCGCTTTTACATGAAATTTTTATCTTATTTGATACCCATAATCAATATATTAATAAGTTTACTTTTTTGGCTGTTGATTCAATTGGAGGTTAAATTTTCTTTCGGAGCGGGACAATCTGAGTATATATTTAATAAAGGGTTAAGGTTGGAAGGAATGACAGATGTATTTATCACTTTGTTAATCGTCTTGAATAGTGCAATGATTGTTATTGTATTCATATTAAATAAAAAACGGAGCAGTCTTTAAAGAGTATACTTGGGACTTATACAAAAACGTTATTTTTAACTTGGCTTAATAGTTTAAATTAGCGATGCATTTAATATGTAATTGCTACTTATTGATTATAATGTAATCAATTTATGCTGTTATTCTAAATAAATCTGTATCTTTCGTGAAAGTTTTTTTGTATGAGTGTAGGGAATAATCTAAAGCTAATTCGCAAGTTTAAAAAGTTATCGCAAGAAGAAATGGCTTCAGCTATCGGTTTAACGCGTTCTACTTATTCAGGTTATGAGAATGGCGTTGCCCAACCAAGTATTGACAGCCTTATCGCGCTATCAGATTTTCATAAAATTCCAATTGATGATCTCGTTAAAAAAGACTTTTTGACATTCTCAGAAAATGATTGGTCACGCCTAGAAAAAGGATTATATGCTGATGTGAAGGGACAAAAACTAAGGGTCTTGACAGCAGTAGTTGATCAAAATAATGATGAACTTATTGAAATGGTTTCTGTTAAGGCTTCTGCAGGTTATACCTCTGGTTATGCTGATCCGGATTATATCAAGGTATTACCCACATTCAATCTTCCTTTTTTATCAAAAGACCGTAAATATCGTTCTTTTCCAATCAAAGGGGACTCTATGCCTCCGGTTGTAGAAGGATCATTTGTAGTTGGAGAATTTGTTCAAAATTGGATGACTATCCGAAATGGTACGCCATGTATAGTTGTGACCAAAGAGGACGGAATTGTGTTTAAAATATTACACAATCGATTAGAATCAGAGCAGTCTTTTCAGTTATGTTCTACCAATACGCTTTATCAACCTTATAAAGTACATGTGAACGAAATTCTAGAAATCTGGAAGTTTGTCAATTATATTTCACCTGAATTACCAGAAGTGCAAATGGATCAAGCTTCATTGACTAAGTCAATTATGGAGCTACAACGCGAAGTAAAGGAGTTGCGTGAAGATATGAAAAACTAAAGATGGAAGTTTTGACCATCAAAGAACACGCGTTCTGAAAGCTGTAATCTTCGTAGTGCTAGCCGAATAAAATTCCGATTTTCAACCAATAGTTTTAATTCGTTGTAATTCTTAGCACCTTCTTTTAGGAGAGCTACGATTTGATTTTCTACTTTTTCTATAGAATGTAGATTGTCCTTTTCAACACAAATGTCACATTTACCACAATTAGTGGTGGTTAGACCAAAATAGGTGATAAGTTGATAGGATCTACATTTGGATTCTTTTAGATAGCTTTCTACAGCCTTAATTTTATTATCGGCCACCTGCTTTCGAAAAAGATAAACCTCAGGACGAATTTCTAAATAGTCGTATGGTAATCTTTCCCGAATAAAAGTAATTGTTGGTTGATCCGTTGAATAGGTTATGTCAATTATTCCATTTTGCTCAATGTATTCTAGCTGTCGACGTAATTCTTTAAAAGTTATTTTTAATCTTTTACTTACTTCATTTTCGTTTATTTCCATGAAATAGTCAAAAATTCCAGGATAGGATCGAATGAGTAGTGTAGTTAAAGGATAAATTGTTTCATTTTGCAATTGGAAATTGTACAGTGTCGCATTTGAAACTGAAAATTTCATTCGAGTAGGTTGATACGCCCCTTCATTTAGCATTATTTCTCCTAAATTCTCTAATATCTTTAATGAATTATAAACGGTAACTAAGGGGATGTTAAACATTTTACTGAATTGTTGAAATTCAATAGGGTAGGTTTCTCCTTTTCCGCTTCCAATGGCTATCCGTAGGTGATTGCATAAGGCTCTGTATGTTGATTTTATATCATCTAGAGGTGGATATTTATCAGAAATCTGTTGTTTTAAATCCATTAAATCGTGTTCTTCCCAAAAGTTTATGGCTTGAGCACTATTGCCATCTCTTCCAGCTCTTCCAGCTTCCTGAAAATAAGCTTCTAACGAATTAGGGAACTCATAATGTAAAACATATCTCACATCTGGTTTGTCAATTCCCATACCAAAGGCATTTGTTGCAACCATAATGCGATTTTGGTTCTTCATCCATTTATTCAGTTGGTCGGAACGCATGTCCTTATCTAATCCACCGTGGTATATTCCGACAGATAGACCTGCGTTTGCTAAATGGGTTGCAATATTTTTAACAGATTTTCTTGTTTGGCAATACACAATACCAGTAAACTGTTTGGATGCGCGGCAATATTCTGTAATATCAGCCAGCTTATTATTACTTAAATAGGATTTGTAAACTAAATTTGGACGCTCAAATCGAGCTTGATGAATTTTTGGTTTTCGAAGTTCGAGACGTTCTATTATTTCCTCTTTTGTTTTTTCTGTGGCTGTTGCTGTAAGGGCAATAAGTGGAACGCTAGGCTGGTAGTTTCTGAGGTTCTTGATTTCCATAAAAGAAGGTCTAAAATCATGACCCCATTCTGAAATACAATGCGCTTCATCCACAACTATTAGTGCTAGATTCATCTGCTTAAAGCGTTCAATGAAAAGAGGACTTTGCAAACGTTCTGGTGAAGTGTATAAAAAATCGTAGGCGCCAAATTTAGCGTTGTCAAGTGCAATGTCGATTTCACGGTAGCTCATTCCACTAATTAATGCTTTAGCTCTGATTCCTTTGCTATTCAGAGCTTGAACCTGGTCTTGCATTAAGGCTATTAACGGTGAAATGACAAGAGTCAGACCCTCGCGTGCTAAACCAGGAACCTGAAAACAAATAGATTTACCTCCCCCTGTTGGCAGTAAAGCAAGAACATCATGGCCGTATAAAACATCGTTGACGATATCTTCCTGACCAGGCCTAAAATTAGGAAAGCCCCAATATTGGTTTAATGTTTCTATTGCAATACTCATAGGATAAATCTTATTCAAATTTACTTAAAATAATTTTGACGTTGAATACGATGTAAACTTTCCACTTTATTTAAGTATCTTTGAAGAACAAGATAAGAAAATGAAACAAGATTTAAAGGAAATTAAGATTGATTATACCCCTACGTCAAGATTAAGCCAAGTAGATTGGGATAACCTTCCTTTCGGGAAGATTTTTTCTGATCATATGCTTGTGATGGACTATAAAGATGGAGCTTGGCAGGAACCAGAAATTGTTCCTTTTGAGTCTATTTCTTTACATCCAGCTACTTCGGCTTTACATTATGGCCAATCAATTTTTGAAGGGATGAAAGCTTACCGTCAAAAGGATGGTACAATCGCTTTATTTAGACCAGAAATGAATGCTAAACGTTTTATGCAATCATGTGAGCGTTTATGTATGCCAACAATGGATGAAGAGCTATTTATTGAATTGATTAAACGATTAGTGGAGGTCGACAGTAAATGGGTTCCAAATGCGGAAGGTGCAGCAATGTATTTAAGACCATTTATTTTCGCTACGGATGAAATGATTGGTATTAAGCCTTCGGATACGTATAAATTTATGATTTTCACTTGTCCAGTGGGTGTGTATTATTCGCAACCTGTTCGTGTGAAAATTGAAGAATATTATACCCGTGCTGCCGAAGGTGGAGTGGGAGCAGCTAAAACAGCTGGAAATTACGCTGCATCTTTATATCCTGCAAGAAAAGGGCAAGAGCAAGGATTCCACCAGTTGGTTTGGACAGATGCTAAAGAGCATAAATATATTGAAGAGTCAGGTACGATGAATATCTGTTTTGTAATCAATGATGTTTTAATTACACCAGGTGAAAATACAGATACAATCTTAAAAGGAACAACCAAACGTGCCGTAATTGATGTTGCGAAAGCATGGGGAGTGAAAGTTGAAGAACGTAAAGTTTCTGTCGCTGAAATAGTTGAAGCTGCTAATAATGGTACGTTACAAGAAGCTTTTGGTGCTGGAACTGCTGCTACAATTGCCAATATTGAAGCAATTGGGTACCGAGATGAAGTGTTAAATTTGCCAGCGTTTACACCTGATATGCTTTCCATTCGTATTAAACGTGAATTGGACGGAATAAAAGATGGATCTATTGCTGATTTGAATAATTGGGTCGTAAAGATTTAACTCGTAATAAAAGATATATTTAGCCGGTTCAATTGAATCGGCTTTTTTGTGCACTAAAAAAGGGACCTAAATAGATCCCTTTTGTTATGTAAAAATCGAACGATTTTATTTTTGCATCAAAGCTTCGATTGCTCCTTTTAATCCATCTGGATTTTTACCACCAGCTGTAGCGTATGCCGCTTGGCCACCACCACCTCCGTTGATCATCGGAGCGAATTCTTTGATTAAGTTTCCAGCGTGTAATCCTTTTGATTGAACTAATTCGTCAGAAACGATAATGCTCAATGAACATTTGTCTGCTGCAATTCCACCTAAAACTCCGTAGAATGAAGAATATTCTCCTTTCAATTGGAATAAGATGTCTTTGATTGATCCAGCATCCAAGTGAACGATTTCTCCTAAGTAAGCTACACCGTCTTTCTCGATCACGTTTGCTTTCAATTGAGCTTTAACGGCCATAGCGCGTTCTTTTTGTAATTGCTCAATCTCTTTTTGCAACTGCATGTTTTTCGCTTGTAAATCCGAAACCGCTTTCACGATGTCTTTTGGATTCTTCAAGGACTCAGCCACTTTTGCTAACGTCTCTGTGCGTTCTTTGTAGAAGTTCTCCGCTCCTTCATTTGTAATCGCTTCAATACGACGAATACCTGCAGCTACTGCTGTTTCCGTTGTAATCTTGAACAATCCAATTTGACCAGTTGTCTGTACGTGTGTACCTCCACAAAGTTCAACTGAATCACCAAACTTGATTACACGAACTGTATCTCCGTATTTTTCACCAAACAAGGCCATAGCACCCAAAGTTTTCGCTTCTTCCATTGGAGTGTTGCGTCTTTCGTCTAAGGCGATGTTTTTACGAATTTCTTCGATTACCAACGCTTCGATTTTCGCTAATTCCTCATCCGTTACTTTAGAGAAGTGAGAGAAGTCAAAACGTAAATATCCTGGGTTAACCAATGATCCTTTTTGCTCAACGTGTGTTCCCAAAACAGTACGCAATGCGTGGTGCAATAAGTGCGTAGCAGAGTGGTTACTTGCTGATAATTGACGATCTTTTTTGTTTACCACCGCTTTGAAAGTCGCTTCAACGTTTGAAGGCAATTTTTCCATCAAGTGAACGATCAAGTTGTTTTCTTTCTTCGTGTCAATGATGAATGCTTTTTCTCCGTTGCTTTCGATGTATCCTTTGTCACCAACTTGACCTCCTCCTTCTGGGTAGAATGGAGTTAAGTTAAATACAACTTGGTAGAAAGTCTTTTGTTTTTGAGTTACCTTACGGTACTTCACGATTTTTACTTCCGCTTCCAAGTGGTCGTATCCGATGAATTCTTCTACTTGGTCGTCTAATAAAATATTCCAGTCATCTGTTTCCAATGCTGTAGCAGCACGAGAACGATCTTTTTGGATTTGTAATTCAGCGTTGAATCCTTCTTCGTCAATAGATAAATTGTTTTCTCGAGCGATCAATGAAGTTAAGTCTAACGGGAAACCGTAAGTATCGTATAATTCAAATACGTCAGCACCAGCTAATGTATTTTTTCCTTCTGCTTTTACTTGCGTCATTAAAGCATCAATACGACGGATACCTTGCTCCAATGTACGGAAGAATGAAATTTCTTCTTCGCGAATAACTTTATAAACTAATTCCTTTTGGTTTACTAATTCAGGGAAAGCACCACCCATTGTATCCGCTAGCGTATTGGATAATTCACACAAGAAAGGTTCTTTCAAGTTCAATGTTTGGTATCCATAACGAACGGCACGACGCAAAATACGACGGATTACATAACCCGCACCTGTATTTGAAGGTAATTGTCCATCAGTTATCGAGAATGCAATTGCACGAACGTGATCTGCGATAACACGCAAAGCGATGTCTGTTGTTTCTGTTTCACCATATTTAGCACCAGAAATGCTTTCCATCTTTTGTATTAAAGCTTGGAATAAATCCGTATCGTAGTTAGATTGTTTTCCTTGCATAGCCATTGCCAAACGCTCTAATCCCATTCCTGTATCTACGTGTTGCGCAGGAAGTGGAACCAAAGAACCATTTGCCATACGGTTGAATTCCATGAAAACGTTATTCCAAATCTCAATTACTTGAGGATGATCTGCATTTACTAAATCTCTTCCGTCTGTTTTGGCTCTCTCCTCCTCGTTACGTAAATCCACGTGGATTTCAGTACATGGTCCACAAGGTCCTTGATCCCCCATTTCCCAGAAGTTATCCTTCTTAGATGCAGGAATGATACGGTCCTCTGCGATATATTTTTTCCAGATGTTCAATGAATCTGTATCCATTGGCACACCATCTTTTTCGTCACCTTCAAAAATCGTTACATACAAACGATCTTTTGGTAATTTGTAAACTTCTGTCAATAATTCCCAAGCCCAAGCGATTGCTTCTTCTTTGAAATAATCTCCAAAAGACCAGTTCCCTAACATTTCGAACATCGTATGGTGGTAGGTATCTACCCCAACTTCTTCCAAGTCGTTATGTTTCCCAGAAACGCGTAAACACTTTTGGCTATTGGCGACACGTGGATTCTTCGGAACGGCATTTCCTAAGATAAAGTCTTTAAACTGGTTCATACCAGCGTTCGTAAACATCAATGTCGGGTCGTTTTTAACCACCATTGGCGCAGAAGGAACGATTTCGTGTCCTTTGCTTGCGAAAAAATCGAAAAACTGTTTGCGTATTTCAGAAACTGTCATAGCTGTGAATAACTCTATTTTAAGGTTGCAAATTTAGTTGAATATTTGGACATTATCCTACTGCCAATAGATGTTTTTCATTGTAAATTGATGCTTTTAATTAAAGTGTGAGAGGGATCAATCGCTATGCGTGCCAAGTAATTTGAAAATCAATCCATTTTTAAGTTGCACAGTAGGAGAATTACTGAAATTGATTTGTGACCAATTATGCATCAAGGGAATAGCGTATATTTGTTGTCAATGCGCTCCAATCTTTATACTTACTTCATTATGCTGCTGGTTTTGACAGGGTGTAATTCGTCGTATAATAAAGCGTCGGAGAAGGTGGGTGAGGAGATGGAAACGGAATTATCATCCGAAGCAGTTGAAAGCGATTCCTTGATTTGGATTGCGGCCGTTGGAGATATTATGTATGGAACCAATTTCCCAGACAATAGTAGCGTTGCTCCGGACTCATTGGAATTATTTGCCAGCGTTCGCGCCTATTTCAATCAAATGGATGTCGTTTTTGGTAATCTAGAAGGTGTGATAGCAGACGATACGTCGTTGGTGGCACGAGATTGTCAGGTACCAGAACATTGTTATCGCTTCCGAATGCCCATTCGCCATGCTAAACAACTTAAGGTGGCTGGATTTAATCTACTTTCCATTGCCAACAATCACGCCAATGATTTCAAGACAATAGGAAGATTATCGACGCTACGCGTTTTGGATAGTTTGTCGTTACCTTTTGCGGGTTCTACCGAAAGACCCTATACGATTATTGAAACAAATTCAGGTGTTAAGATTGGACTTGTCGCTTTTTCACCCAATACAGGTTCTATTCATTTACTACGTAAAGAGTTGGTTTTGGAAACCATGGCTGCGGTTCGTCCACTTTGCGATGTATTGATTGTTTCGGCACATATGGGAGGAGAAGGACTTGGATTTTTAAATTTGAGCAAAGAAGAAGAAATGTACGTGGGCGAGAAGCGTGGGAATCCGTATGTCTTTTCAAGAATGGTCATCGATGCTGGTGCAGATGTTGTGATTGGCCATGGACCGCATGTGCCGCGCGCGTTGGATGTTTACAAAGGGAAATTGATTGCTTATTCACTTGGAAATTTCATGACCTATTCACGTGTTTCGGTTGCAAACGAAATGGGGTATGCTCCGCTATTAAGAATTGCTGTTCATGCGCGTACAGGTGCTTTTGTGCGAGGAGAAGTGGTTTCATTTATTCAAGGCTATCGTCGTCCTGTTCGGTTAGATATGGAGGATAAAGCATTTCATTTAATGAAGAGGTTAACAGAAGAAGATTTCGGGAATTCTATTTTCAAATGGGAGGGTTGTCGATTTCATGGCTTGTAAATTAATAAAAGGATCAATTTGTGACAGGATGTGTTTTATTTTTGTCACGTTTTTGTCACGTTTTTGTCAGTTTGACAGAAAATAAAAGTTAATGCAGTCAATTTTTACATCATTTTGTCACTTTTCATTTCGTTTTTTTCCTTGGCATTAAAGTTGAGAATACAGAAACGTAATTAATCAATTTTCAAGAATTAAAATAAAACAAAATATAATGGGAAAGATTATTGGTATTGACTTAGGAACAACCAACTCATGTGTATCCGTAATGGAAGGGAATGAGCCAGTTGTAATCTCAAATGCAGAGGGTAAAAGAACAACTCCATCTGTAGTTTCATTTGCAGACGGTGGTGAGCGTAAGGTTGGAGATCCTGCAAAACGTCAGGCTATCACAAATCCAACTAAGACGATTTATTCTATTAAGCGTTTCATGGGTTCATCTTATGATGAAGTTGCTAAAGAAATCGCGCGTATGCCATACAAAGTGGTTAAAGGTGATAACAATACGCCACGTGTTGAAATCGATGACCGCAAATATACAGCACAAGAGATTTCTGCAATGATTTTGCAGAAAATGAAGCAAACTGCTGAAGATTATTTAGGACAAGAAGTAACAGAAGCAGTAGTAACTGTACCGGCTTACTTTAATGATGCACAACGTCAAGCAACTAAAGAAGCAGGTGAAATTGCTGGTTTGACTATCAAACGTATCATCAATGAGCCTACTGCAGCAGCATTGGCTTATGGAATGGACAAAAAAGGTGTAGACCAAAAAATCGCTGTATTTGACTTTGGTGGTGGTACGCATGATGTATCTATCTTAGAGTTGGGTGACGGTGTATTTGAAGTATTGTCAACTGACGGTGATACTCACTTAGGAGGTGATGATGTAGATGAGGCAATCATTTCTTGGTTAGCTGACGAATTTAAAAATGATGAGGGTGTTGATTTACGTCAAGATCCAATGGCTTTACAACGTTTGAAAGAAGCTGCTGAAAAAGCGAAAATTGAGTTGTCTTCAACAACTTCTTCAGAAATTAATTTGCCATACATCATGCCAGTTAATGGTATTCCAAAACACTTGGTAAGAACATTGACTCGTGCTAAATTTGAGCAATTAATTTCTGATATCGTTGAAAGAACGATCGCTCCTTGTCGTTCAGCATTGAAAAATGCAGGATTACAACCAGCTGATATCGATGAAGTAATCTTAGTAGGTGGATCAACTCGTATTCCAATTATTCAAGATGCTGTTGAGCGTTTCTTCGGTAAATCGCCAAATAAAGGAGTTAATCCAGATGAAGTTGTAGCAGTAGGTGCAGCAATCCAAGGTGGTGTATTAACAGGTGAGGTTAAAGACGTATTGTTATTAGACGTTATTCCTTTGTCTGTTGGTATTGAAACAATGGGTGGTGTTTTCACTAAATTGATCGATGCTAACACGACTATTCCAACTAAAAAATCAGAAGTGTTCTCAACAGCTTCAGATAACCAACCATCAGTAGATATTCACGTATTACAAGGTGAACGTACGATGGCTAGTGACAACAAAACATTAGGGCGTTTCCAATTGTCTGACATTCCTGCAGCTCAACGTGGTGTTCCTCAAATCGAAGTTACTTTTGATATCGATGCAAATGGTATCATGAATATCTCTGCGAAAGATAAAGGAACAGGAAAAGTACAATCTATAAAGATTGAAGCATCTTCTGGTTTATCTGACGAAGAAATTGCACGGATGAAAGCAGAGGCTGAGGCACATGCAGACGAGGATAAGAAAAGAGCTGAAGAAGCAGAGTTAGTTAACAAAGCAGATTCTACAATTTTCCAAACGGAGCGTCAATTGAAAGAATACGGAGATAAAATCCCAGTGGACAAAAAACAACCAATCGAAGATGCTTTAGCAACTTTGAAAGCTGAGTTTGAAGCTAAAAACATTGGTGGTTTACAAGTAGCAATGGATAATTTGAATAATTTATTCCAAGCAGCATCTCAAGATATGTACAACGCAGCTAACGCTGACGGTGGTGCAGATCAAGGTGGTTCGTCTCAATCTAATGCTGGTGACGAAGTAACTGATGTTGACTTCGAAGAAGTTAAATAATAGAGTTTAGAGTACGTTTTTAATACTCAAAACCCCAAGTAATTTAGTTTACTTGGGGTTTTTTATGTTTTAATAGTATTCTATTTACATGTTTACTTGACCAACTTCTACTATGCTTAATAATAGGTCGGAGTGGTATATTGGATTACTCTTTCATGTCCTTGAAAATTTCCGATAGAATCAAAGCGTAAACGATCTAATACAATCGTTGTTGTCTGGCCAATTCCTTTATAAAATGATTCTCCGATAAATTCCACGTTTAAACCATTATTAGCTTCTCGTCTGTAACAGATCGGCATGTAAGTTTCACCAGGTATGGAAGGAATGTATTTTACATATTCTCTCCATGAGTAAGGGAAAAGCTTTTTACATGATGTCCATTCCGTCCAGCTTGCTTCCGCAAATTCAACGGCCTTCTTTCCTCCTTTATGAACTCCATAAATAAATGGATAGGATGGTGCTTTAGGATAGGATCCTGTCGCAATAGCGAAGTAAAACTTGAAGTCACCGATGATTATGATGGCAATAAAGCGATAATTAACTCCGATTGTTGGAATTGGTAATTGCTCAAATTCATTTCGATCATGTTCAGAAGGTGCTTGTACGACAACGGTTGGATGTGCAGGAATAGAATGTTCAAATTCAAGAACTACTTGTAAAATGTCATATTTTGAACCACCTAACGAACGAGGTCTTTCTCCTACCAAAACGATTTTGTCAAATCGATCACCTGTAATATTAAACTCTAAAGACAAATAAAATTCTGTAAAAACAGGGAATGGAGTTTTTAAAGTTACCACTGCAAATGGGTGTAGTTCTGGATGTTGTCTTTTAATTGCATCTGCCTTATCAGAGGTGATTAGTTGAATGTTTTCTATATTCTTATAAACCTCAATCAAACCATTCAAATAATTATTATCGCTCATATTTAATTTTTCTTTAAAAAATCCCTACTCTAATTGCTTTTCGGGTTCCGCTTTTAATCAACCCCAATTTCAAACAAAAAACAGCAAAATAAAAACCAATTAACACTTGTTGGGATAATTAAAAGCAAGAACTAAAAAACTGAAATCACCACAAATCATCTCAATTATTATTGTCGATTAAAATGACTATTTTTATTTAAAAAAAACGATGAAAGCTTTACTTTATAGTGTACTAGTCACATTTCTATGTAGTCTTATTTTTAGAATGGAACATTGGCCTTTTGGTGGTTTGTTGACGATGATTTCATTGTTTTTACTTTTTCTATTTGCAGTTGTTAACAGTGTTGGGAAAAAGCAAGTTTTTAAAATTGATATTCTTGGAGGTTGGACACTTTACTTTTGGGGAATGGTAATTGTATTTAAGTTACTTTTTTGGCCTGGAGCATCAATTCTATTATTTCCAGCAGTAGCAATAAGTATTGCTTTTTTGTTCTTTAGTAGACAAAAGAAGTGGAAAGAAATTGCTAAACCGGTCTTGTTTACGATCTTATTTTCTCTTCTATTCGTTTTTTTGCCTAACCATAAATTGTACTATCTTATAAACTTGAACCCATTATTCAATAAAGAACCTAAAGAAATTCCTTCTTCAGCATGGGAAACGTACAGTTGGTTACTTTATAAATCTGGGAATAAAGAGCAATCTTTACAGGCAAATAAGAAGGCGCTCAAATCATTAGAATTTAATTACAACCTTTTAAATCGAGGAAATGATGTTTATGAAATTGAAAAGCAATTGATTCTTGAAAATCGAGCAGCAATAGAAAGTGATAATTGGACAACCTTCGATTGGTAAACTGTTTTTTGTTATTGTAGATCCATTATAAGAAGAACTTTACCAATTGGACTCCCTATTTCTTGTTACCTTTATGGTTTCAATTTTTATATATGCATGATAATCCTTTTCAATCCTATATTGAACAATACGCAGCTCAAGCAGAACGTGTAGCAGCTGATAAAATGGAAGTTTTGGATGTGTATTTTGAAAAAGAACATGTACGAGGATCTATTCAGGAAGGACGAACATATATCACCAGCATTAATTTCACATCGACCAAAGTAACGAATGCAGTTTGCACTTGTTTCTATGAAAAATTGGGGCCTTGTAGACATATAATAGCGACTTTAAGACATGTAGAAACAATTTTGAATGATCCAGATGAGGAGGAGAATGAAAAATCCAGTTTAAAATTAGTAAAGGATAAAAAAAGCTTTACTCTTGAAGACGTGAATATATTAGAATTGGATGAACGTGAGCTTAAACCTATAGCTATTCCAATTCCTATTCAGACGAATTATGACGCTAGATTAGATCTTAGAAAGGCTTCAATTGACCCAAATACTATTACAGCCAAAATTAATAAAGGCTTTAAGGAGGATTGGATTGTACGTATATTTCAAGGTGAAAGACATCTAGAATTACAATGTTCGTGCTTTAATCCATCAAAAAAAATATGTGAACACATCTATTTTGTGTTACTACAAATTGGAAGGGAATACGAATTACAACTTGCTTTTAATAAAGAGAAAAGACAGGCTTGTTTGGCTGAGCACGCTAAGGAAATAGGTTTACATGAAGTCGAAAACTGGGACGATTTATTCTCGCTCACCTACGACTACAATCGATTGCACATTCAAGCAAAATATACCATGCTTTCTTTATCGGATGTGGAAAAAGAGCAATTGAAAAAGCAATTGTTGCCCACATTTTCGTTGCCGAAAAGTACCGATTTTGGCAAGTTAGAGTTTCTGTTGGTAGATCAATCTCCTTACAATCAACAACTAGAATTTACATTATACCAAGCTTCTTTGACAAAGGGTGGTGAAATAAAATCACCTTTCGATAAAGTTGATTTGAATGAAAAAATGAGAGGGGAACGCAACCCTGACAATCTTGTGTTTTACGCTTCTTTAATTCAGCAGGATAGTTATGAAGAACAGTTTTATTTATATGCTGATATTGTCAAAAATCCGATCGACTTCCCCGTTTATTACCATGATAACGCAAAGGATAGTAAACGTATCAGCGCTAAAAACTTGATCTTAATTGATTTGAAAATTGCAGCGGTGGAAACACAAATTGCGGTTAAACAATCGGGCGATTTCTTTGTAATGACTTGTGATGTTAAGGTGGAAAACAAATGGTATTCATCAAGAAATATCAACTTGTTAGGTGCTTTTTTTCTTAATGAGAATAAATTGTTTTTCATACAAAAGGAAGCTGTTTTGCAAGTGATTCGTTTCTTTAAAAGTAAAAATCATGAGGTTTTTATTCATAACTCACAGTTTGACACGTTTAGAACGGAGTTTTTAGAACCACTTGAAAACAATGTCAAAGTTGAATATAGCTTTGTGAAAAAAGCACCGGCCAAACTGGTGAAACAAAAAGCGCTTAATCGTTTATCCGAGTTCTTAATTTATCTTTCTGAATCCGATGATTTTATTTTGATCACACCAGTGGTAATGTACGGGGATACGGAGGTAAATGTGTTGTCAAAGCGTACCGTATTAACCGAAAATCCGGACGGTACTCTTTTCTCGGTAGATCGTCTAGTGGATAAAGAATTGCAATTTTTACAGGATATACAAAAGGAACATTGCAATTTTCAGCAAGAAACCCAACAACCGTTTTTTTATCTCCATAAAAAAGAATTTCTGGACGGCGGATGGTTTTTAGACGTTTTTGATCATTGGCGAGAAAAAGGATATTCGATTTTAGGATTTAATCAAATCAAAAACAATCGACTCAATGCAAATAAGATGAAAGTCAATATGCAAGTGAAATCAGGGATTGATTGGTTTGATACAGAAATTAAGATAAACTTTGGTAAGCAAACTGTTGAATTAAAAGATATTCAAAAAGCAATCATTAATCGATCTCGATTTGTACAATTAGGCGATGGTACGCAAGGTGTTTTACCTGAATCATGGATGCAAAAGTTTGCATTACAGTTTCGACATGCTGAACTGCAAAATGATTTGTTGCGCGTTCATAAAAGCAATTTTCACATCATTGATGATTTGTTTGAAGCCGAATTACTATCCAATGACATAAAAAAAGAAGTAAAAAGCTATAAAGCAAAATTAAATTCGTTTCAAAAGATAGAAAAGGTAAAGGTTCCTTCCTCTTTAAAAGGTGAATTAAGAGATTACCAAAAAGAAGGATTGAATTGGCTTAATTTTTTAGATGATTTTGGTTTTGGAGGTGTTTTAGCGGATGATATGGGACTGGGTAAAACCATACAAATCATTAGTTATATATTACTTCAAATCGAAAAAGGTCGAACGGAACCTAATTTGGTGATTCTGCCAACTTCTTTACTTTTTAATTGGCAAAGGGAATTAGAAAAATTTGCTCCATCTTTAAAGTTTATCGTCTTACATGGTAATAATCGGAACACCAATGCGGTAGATTTTAATGCCGTTAACGTTGTGATTACGACGTATGGAACAATGTTGTCGGATATTGAAATATTACGTAAAACACGTTTTAATTTGGTGATTTTAGATGAGTCCCAAGCCATAAAAAGTCCAAGTTCTAAACGCTATAAAGCGGCTCGTCTTTTAAATGGACGTCAGCATTTGGCAATGACTGGAACACCAATAGAAAACAATACATTTGACTTGTACGCACAACTTTCTTTTGCAATACCCGGATTATTAGGCAGTGCAAAACGTTTTTCAGATGAATTTGCCGTTCCAATTGATAAATTTCAAGATTCTGGTAGAGCGAAAGAATTACAAAATAAGATTCATCCCTTTGTTTTAAGGAGGACTAAGGCACAAGTGGCTAAGGAATTACCTGAGAAAACGGAGATGGTGTTGTATTGTGAAATGGATACGGAACAACAACGCGTTTATGATTTATACAAGGTTGAATTTCAGAAGTACCTAGCGGGATTGTCGGCTGATGAATTGCATTCTAGCAGTTTGCATGTTTTGCAAGGACTTACCAAATTACGCCAAATCTGTAATTCTCCTGCATTATTGTCAGATGAAGCTTTTTATGGTGAACAATCCGCTAAAATGGATGAGTTGATGGCGCAAATTGAGAATTTGAAAGACGAACATAAATTGGTGATATTTTCGCAATTTGTTGGAATGCTCGATTTGATAAAACAGCGTTTAGTGGAACAAAATTTGAGTTTTGCATATTTGACTGGACAAACAAAAAATCGGGAAGAGCAAGTGGATTTATTTCAAAATGATCCATCTGTCCGAATATTTTTAGTGAGTTTGAAAGCAGGTGGAACGGGCTTAAATTTAACAGAAGCGGATTACGTTTTTTTGGTTGATCCGTGGTGGAATCCTGCGGTGGAAAATCAAGCAATCGACCGTGCGCATAGAATCGGGCAAACCAAAAAAGTAATGGCTATTCGACTTATCACGCCTAACACCATTGAAGAGAAAATAATGGAGTTGCAAAAGCGTAAACGTGAATTATCTAATGATTTGATTCATACGGATACCAATGTTCTAAAGCAATTGTCCAAAGATGATTTATTGACTTTGATTGACTAATTAGATCAAGTAAAATCAAGACTTTCAGACTACGAAATGATTAACTTCTCTTTTTATCGGACAGTAGTGATATTCTAACTAATTTCATTTTTTATATTAAAAAATACTACTGTCCGATAAAACATTTTTGAAAAGCGGGATTTCCAACTAAGGATTTCCCGCTTTATTGTAATTTAATTTTGGAAACAAAAATTAAGTAGTACAATACTGAGTCTGAAAAAAGAACAGTCGATTAAGGGATTTCTCTTTGATTATATATTCTGGATTGTATGTGGAATTATATTTTACTTTTCATTGCAACATAATTATTGGGTTATACCAAGCATTATTCATAATAACCTTGCTTTTATTTTACTAGCGAAGACGTTATTGTTATTATATAGTTGGATGAAATTCAGAAAGCCAATTGTTCCTACATCCTTTTATAATAAGGCATGGATAATTTCTATAGTACTATTTTTCCTTTTGGCGATTCTTGATTCAAAATACGCATTTAGTTTCTTTGCTTTTACAGGAGTAGCCTCATTTATTGATTCTTTTATTACGATTACCCGTTTACGAGAGTGGAAATACAACGTGCCATTTAGTTTTTGTATCAATCAACCGATTGTTAGACCATGGATTTATGTTTTGATGGCGGGGTTGAGTGTGTTACTATTTGTAGTTTGTTCTTAAAATTTATTTGGTATTCACATTGAATGCATTTCATCCCTACTTCTAAAATCCTATTTCGTACTTTGTATTTCGTTAATCGTACTTCAAGAAGCTCCGTTAGGAACTGAAGACTGAGCTTAGGCGATCTCGCGCCGTAAAGTGATGGAATTCCTACTTCGCTTTCCCCTTAGAACTTACAACTTAAAAACATATCCACTTAATCACTTCCTAATCCTAAATCTTCATTCTTCATGCGTCCTTGACGTTTGTACTTCGTAATTCGTGTCTCCTTAGATCTTAAGACTTAGAACTTAGAACTTGCTTCTGTCTCAACTCGTCGCGTTTGGTAATTCGACCGGGGACCCCAAACGATGAAGGGAGCGTAGAAAAATAAAGTGTTTGAAGTCCAGAGGCTTCTGGACAAGTTTTTATTTTTCCGTTTCCAAGTCCGATTTGGGTGGTTGAATTAACACGGCGACTTGATTTTTGCTCCACTTTTTATCAAGAAAAAGTGGAAAAGAAACTTTCCCAAAGGTTGAAACAAATATTTAAAAGCGCCTTTCTTTCGAAAAACGCTTTTAAATATTTGTTTCAACCCCTAATCCAATTTGAATTCTGAAGTCTTGTGGAATTTAATTTTTGGATAATCCTGCTCCGCCATTTGCAATAAGAATTGCGTTTCAGCCAAGAAAACCAAGTTATCATCCTTATCCTTACCAAGGTAATTTGCCTTTGCACGCTTGAAGCTTTCTAACTCTACTGGATCTTCCGCAGTAATCCAAACCGCTTTGGTGAAATTGCGTGGTGTAAATCGACAGTATGCCCCGTATTCATTCGTTAAACGGTACTGAATAACCTCAAATTGAAGCATACCCACGGTTCCAACAATCTTACGGTTACCTGGCTGCATGGTAAACATCTGTGCAACACCTTCATCCGTCAACTGGTGAATACCTTTGTCTAATTGCTTTGACTTCATCGGATCCAAGTTCTCCAACTCCATAAAGATTTCTGGAGAGAAGGATGGTATTCCTTTAAACATCATTTTTTCACCTTCTGTTAAAGTGTCACCAATTTTAAAGTTTCCAGTATCATATAAACCAACTACATCACCAGGGTAAGCTTCCTCCACAACCGATTTGTCTTGCGCCATGAAGGACGTAGGATTCGGAAATTTCATTTTCTTGTCGTTACGGATGTGTTGATAGAACGTGTTACGCTCAAATTTTCCAGAAACAACACGTAAAAAAGCAATACGGTCACGGTGCTTAGGATCTAAGTTCGCGTGAATCTTGAACACAAAACCAGAGAATTTCTCATCATTTGGCTCAACCATACGTGTGTCCGTCTCGCGTCCGCGGGGAGAAGGGGAGATGTCAATGAACATATCCAATAATTCCTGAACACCAAAGTTATTTACTGCCGAACCGAAGAAAACCGGTGCCAAATCACCAGCTAGGTAACGTTCACGGTCAAATTCGTCATAAACCCCATCAATGATTTCAACCTCTTCGCGTAATTCATTTGCAAATTGCTCCCCAACGATTTCGTCTAATTGAGGATCATTCAAATCAGAAATAGAGACAATGTCCTTTGCAATCTTCGTTTTGCTCGCTTGAAATAAGTTTAAATGTTTCTCGTGCAAATTGTAAACTCCCTTGAAACGGTCCCCCATACCAATAGGCCATGTTAAAGGACGTACGTTTATATTTAATTTCTCTTCTAATTCATCCAATAGCGTAAAGGTATCCTTACTTTCACGATCCATTTTGTTAACGAAGATGATCACCGGCGTATTACGCATACGACAAACCTCCATTAATTTTTCCGTTTGGCTTTCCACCCCATTTGCACCGTCAATTACCAAGATAACGCTATCCACCGCAGTTAATGTACGGTACGTATCTTCAGCAAAGTCCTTGTGACCAGGCGTATCTAGAATGTTTACTTGCTTCCCTCTATATTCAAATGCCATTACGGATGTAGCTACCGAGATCCCACGTTGTTTCTCGATCTCCATAAAATCCGATGTAGCGGCCTTCTTAATCTTGTTGTTTTTTACAGCTCCTGCCGTTTGGATTGCACCTCCGAATAATAATAACTTCTCCGTAAGAGTCGTTTTTCCGGCATCCGGGTGGGCAATAATTCCAAATGTTCTTCTTTTCTCAATGGCTGCTTGATGCTTCATGTATTGCTTTTGCTATTTTGAGGTGCAAAGATAAGTAGAATGCCGCAGGATTTTTAAGATTATTTAGTTTTAAATACGTATATAATTAATCTAAACAGATTTTTTTTAAAAAAAGGAGAGTCGATTCCCGCTATTCACTTACATTTACAGCCTTAAATTGATTATTTTGAATTTTGATTTTATCTTTCTAGAATATTGCTTGCTGTTTCTAATGAGCGCTTCGCCAATAGGGGAGGGGAGAATGGCTTTGGCCATTGGTATCATGAGTAATTTGGATCCTTTGACCATTTATCTAGTTTGCTTATTTGCCAACATGCTTTCCTTTACTTTGTGTCGAGCCTTTTTAGATTGGGCCAATGAGAAGTTGTGGAAGTACAGCTGGTATAAAAAACTCTCCTTAAAAATGGGTAAGAAAATTCGGAAACAATTCAAAAAACGTATAGATAAATACGGTTTCTGGGCGTTATTGATTTTTACAAGCATGCCTTTACCTGGTACTGGCGCGTGGAGTGGAACCATAGCATCCTATATTTTTGGTATAGATAAGAAGAAAGCACGCATCGCCATCCCAGTTGGTGTCTCCATATCCAATACAATCGCCGCCTTGATTCTATACTCCGCCCACGAACTAATCTAATCCCCTTGTATCCACCCCACCAAGTCATAAATCATAATTCGTCAATCTTAATTCGTACTTCAAGAAGCTCTGCAAAGAGCTGAAGACAGAGCATAGGCGATCTCGCGCCGTAATGCGATGGACTTCGTATTTCGTACTTCGTATTTCGTACTTCGTACTTCAAGAAGCTCTGCAAAGAGCTGAAGACAGAGGATAGGCGATCTCGCGCCGCAAAGCGATGGACTTCGTATTTCGTACTTCGTATTTCGTACTTGGTACTTCACCTTACGCCTTAGAACTTACAACTATCCTTACTCCGATATTACTCCGACATTACTCCCATGATGATATAAGTTATACACTTGAGTTTTATAATCTTTTCTTTCCCATCACCGTCGAGTAGGGAAGTGCTACAACTTATATATGTATATCCCTCCGTATATCACTTTGCACAACCTTACGTCTTAAGTCTAATAAAAGTCACAAACATCGTCTTCCTGAAAAATAATTCACCAATTAATCGACTGGTTTACAGAGAATCGGTGGAATAATGCTCATATTCTGGAAATATTTAATTAACATTTGCTTGTTAAAACCAAAAAAGCACCTATCTTTGTCCCCGCTCTCAACAACAAACAAGTTAAAAGAAACGAAGTTTAGAAAGCGATTTTGAAATAAGCATAAGTAATACTTTAAAGGCTTCTACAAGCGAAAAACGAGTTTAAAATAAAAAAAACAAACTTTTTTCACAAAACGCTTGCAGAATCAAATAAGTTACTTACCTTTGCACCCCGCTAACGAACGAGACAGCGGTTAAGATTTGAGAGGTTGATAGCCTTGAAAGATTTCAGAAAAAGTTCTTTGAAAAGATTAAGACAAAATAAGGAAACAGCGTAGAATTAAATTAACGAGCCTCAATAAAATTCAAAGTTTTTTACAACGGAGAGTTTGATCCTGGCTCAGGATGAACGCTAGCGGCAGGCCTAACACATGCAAGTCGAGGGGTAGATATCTTCGGATATTGAGACCGGCGCACGGGTGCGTAACGCGTATGCAATCTACCTTTTACTAAGGGATAGCCCAGAGAAATTTGGATTAATACCTTATAGTATATTTGAATGGCATCGTTTAGATATTAAAGATTTATTGGTAAAAGATGAGCATGCGTCCCATTAGTTAGTTGGTAAGGTAACGGCTTACCAAGACGATGATGGGTAGGGGTCCTGAGAGGGAGATCCCCCACACTGGTACTGAGACACGGACCAGACTCCTACGGGAGGCAGCAGTGAGGAATATTGGTCAATGGAGGCAACTCTGAACCAGCCATGCCGCGTGCAGGATGACGGTCCTATGGATTGTAAACTGCTTTTGTACAGGAAGAAAAAGAGTTACGTGTAGCTTATTGACGGTACTGTAAGAATAAGGATCGGCTAACTCCGTGCCAGCAGCCGCGGTAATACGGAGGATCCAAGCGTTATCCGGAATCATTGGGTTTAAAGGGTCCGTAGGCGGCCTTATAAGTCAGTGGTGAAAGTTTGCAGCTTAACTGTAAAATTGCCATTGATACTGTAGGGCTTGAATAATTGTGAAGTAACTAGAATATGTAGTGTAGCGGTGAAATGCTTAGATATTACATGGAATACCAATTGCGAAGGCAGGTTACTAACAATTCATTGACGCTGATGGACGAAAGCGTGGGTAGCGAACAGGATTAGATACCCTGGTAGTCCACGCCGTAAACGATGGATACTAGTTGTTCGGTAGCAATACTGAGTGACTAAGCGAAAGTGATAAGTATCCCACCTGGGGAGTACGTTCGCAAGAATGAAACTCAAAGGAATTGACGGGGGCCCGCACAAGCGGTGGAGCATGTGGTTTAATTCGATGATACGCGAGGAACCTTACCAGGGCTTAAATGTAGTTTGACCGTTTTGGAAACAGAACTTTCGCAAGACAAATTACAAGGTGCTGCATGGTTGTCGTCAGCTCGTGCCGTGAGGTGTCAGGTTAAGTCCTATAACGAGCGCAACCCCTGTCGTTAGTTGCCAGCGAGTGATGTCGGGAACTCTAACGAGACTGCCAGTGTAAACTGCGAGGAAGGTGGGGATGACGTCAAATCATCACGGCCCTTACGTCCTGGGCCACACACGTGCTACAATGGCCGGTACAGAGAGCAGCCACTTGGTGACAAGGAGCGAATCTACAAAACCGGTCACAGTTCGGATCGGAGTCTGCAACTCGACTCCGTGAAGCTGGAATCGCTAGTAATCGGATATCAGCCATGATCCGGTGAATACGTTCCCGGGCCTTGTACACACCGCCCGTCAAGCCATGGAAGCTGGGGGTGCCTGAAGTCGGTGACCGCAAGGAGCTGCCTAGGGTAAAACTGGTAACTAGGGCTAAGTCGTAACAAGGTAGCCGTACCGGAAGGTGCGGCTGGAACACCTCCTTTCTAGAGATGGTTCAAGTCTCTTACTCTTTAACTGTTAGTTCAAAATAAGTAAATAAAATACAGAGTCTCGTAGCTCAGCTGGTTAGAGTACTACACTGATAATGTAGGGGTCGGCAGTTCGAGTCTGCCCGGGACTACAATTTTAAATACTTAAAAAAAGAAGGAAATTTTAGAAGATGAGTATGAATTACACATAATTCAAAATTCAACATTCATAATTTAAGATTACGAAATGGGGGATTAGCTCAGCTGGCTAGAGCGCCTGCCTTGCACGCAGGAGGTCATCGGTTCGACTCCGATATTCTCCACAAGGTTGAAAGACCACAAGTTCATTGACATATTGAGATACAAATTTAAAAGTAGAATAATATAAAATATTATAAAGCACTTTTTTTATCAAAAGATAGATTTATTTATCGGAAAGATAAGAAAATAGAGCACAATAAGCAAAATAAGGGCGTATGGGGAATGCCTAGGCTCTCAGAGGCGATGAAGGACGTGATAAGCTGCGAAAAGCTACGGGGATTGGCACACACGAATTGATCCGTAGATATCCGAATGGGGCAACCCGGCATGTTGAAGACATGTCACACCGATAGGTGAGTAAACCCGCTGAACTGAAACATCTAAGTAGGCGGAGGAGAAGAAAACAAAAGTGATTCCGTAAGTAGTGGCGAGCGAACGCGGATTAGCCCAAACCAATGTTGTTGAGGCAATATTGGGGTTGTAGGACCACGATATTTTAAGCAAAGCGAATTAGAATAACCTGGAAAGGTTAACCGTAGAGGGTGATAGTCCCGTATAGGTAAGTGATGTATTAGATAGTGGTATCCTGAGTAGGTCGGGGCACGTGAAACCTTGATTGAAACTGGCGGGACCATCCGCTAAGGCTAAATACTCCTGAGAGACCGATAGTGAACCAGTACCGTGAGGGAAAGGTGAAAAGAACCGTGAATAACGGAGTGAAATAGATCCTGAAACCATACGCCTACAAGCGGTCGGAGCCCATTCGTTGGGTGACGGCGTGCCTTTTGCATAATGAGCCTACGAGTTAACGTTGCTGGCAAGGATAAGTGGTTAAGCCACGGATCCGTAGCGAAAGCGAGTCTGAATAGGGCGCTTTAGTCAGTAGTGTTAGACGCGAAACCGTGTGATCTACCCATGGACAGGTTGAAGCTGTGGTAACACATAGTGGAGGACCGAACCCGTTGACGTTGAAAAGTCTTGGGATGATCTGTGGGTAGGGGTGAAAGGCCAATCAAACTCGGAAATAGCTCGTACTCCCCGAAATGCATTTAGGTGCAGCGTCATGCTTAAAGTTATATAGAGGTAGAGCTACTGATTGGATGCGGGGGCTTCACCGCCTACCAATTCCTGACAAACTCCGAATGCTATATAATGTTTCATGACAGTGAGGGCTTGGGTGCTAAGGTCCAAGTCCGAGAGGGAAAGAACCCAGACCATCAGCTAAGGTCCCCAAATATATGCTAAGTTGAAAAAACGCGGTTTGATTGCCCCGACAGCTAGGATGTTGGCTTGGAAGCAGCCATTCATTTAAAGAGTGCGTAACAGCTCACTAGTCGAGCGATCGAGCATGGATAATAATCGGGCATAAGCATATTACCGAAGCTATGGATTTAACGTAAGTTAAGTGGTAGGGGAGCATTCTAAACTGGGTAGAAGGTGTACTGTGAGGTATGCTGGACTGTTTAGAAAAGAAAATGTAGGCATAAGTAACGATAATGCGGGCGAGAAACCCGCACACCGTAAGACCAAGGTTTCCGCAGCTATGCTAATCAGCTGCGGGTTAGTCGGGACCTAAGGCACACCCGAAGGGGGACGTCGATGGCCAACGGGTTAATATTCCCGTACTTGTAATAGTTGTGATGGAGTGACGCAGTGGTGAAAGTACCGCGAACTGACGGAATAGTTCGTTGAAGCACGTACCTATAGGTTTTGTAGTTAAATGCGCAAGACTTGGAGAAATGCGATAGTACTCGGAGCCTTCGGGCAAAGAGATAGTGTACCTAAAGGCTGTCAAGAAAAGCTTCTAAACTTAGATTATTACAACCCGTACCGCAAACCGACACAGGTGGTCGAGGAGAGTATCCTCAGGTGCTCGAGAGATTCATGGCTAAGGAATTAGGCAAAATAGACCTGTAACTTCGGGAGAAAGGTCGCCAGCGCAAGCTGGCCGCAGTGAAAAGG
>JAZQRM010000049.1:0-71296 GCA_045629585.1 Taishania sp.
AAATCCCCTTAATTGATAAAAATGCTTCACCTAGTGGAAGTACTTTTGGTCGGGAGGATTTAAAGAATATTCCGCGTTAAGCCATTCAAGTTTGGTAAATCATTGATCTTGTAAAAAACAATCCCGAGCTATAAACTCGGGATTTTTTTGTTTTTACATTTTTTGAATCCTAATCATTTCCGTTTGTTTATCAACGGTTACTTTTAGAATATAAACTCCGTTGGCAAACGCTTGCATTGAAATTGGTTGGCTAGGTGAAACATCTAACTGTTGAAGTGTTTTTCCATTTAAATCCAAAATTTCAATTGTAGCGTTAACGGCATCAATGAATATTTCTCCTGTTGTAGGGTTAGGATAAAGCACGAAACGATTTGGGTTGGTAGTTGTAATTGAACTGCAATCGTCAATTGTTACTGTTATTTGGTCTGTACTTGTACAAGGTCCTGAAGTTCCTGTAACGGTGAATGTATGTACTCCGATTGGTAAATTTAAAATAGCACCGTTATTCGAACCGTTACTCCATGTGTAGTTCTCAGCTCCAGAGGCATTTAAAGTAATTACTAATCCTTCACAAATTACAAGATCTTCACCAGCGTTGACTTGAATGGAGGGAGATACTATAACGGTTATTGTATCTGAATCTGTACAAGTACCAGAGGTTCCTGTTACAATGTATGTATGCGTTCCAATAACTGGAGTGAAAGATACACCTTGAGTTATTCCGCTATTCCAAGTGTATGTTTGCGCACCTGTTGCGGATAAAGAAATACTATTTCCTGCACAAATCGTTTGATCAGGCCCTGCATTTACTACAATATTTTCTAATACAGCAACAGTAGTGGTTACAATTGCGGTACAGTTTTGGGAGTTCGTAACAACACATGAATATTGAGTAGTAGCAGTAGGGGAAACCACAATAGATGCTGTATTTCCGATTACATCACCAGCGTCAAACCATTGGTAACTTGTTCCTCCGCCAGCAGTTATTGTAGCTGAACCTGCCTCACAGATTATCGAGTTTTGAGAAATTGTTGGGGTAAATTCACTAGAAGGAGCAACATTAACCGTGTAGTTGCTGAGGCATCCTGACCCATCCGTACGGACACCAATGGTATAGGAACCTGCTTCAAGATTATTGAATGACGTTGTTGGTGGGGAAACAAAGTTGCCCCCATTTAATGAATAATTATATGAACCTCCGATACCATTTTGAAGATTCGTAATTGCAATTGCACCATTATTTTCATTACATGTCGTTGCTTGTGGAGTCACTGTAGCAGTTGGTTTATTTCGTACGGTAATGATTAACTCTTCTTCATCATATCTACAAGATCCATTTGCATAAGCGACAAGTGAATACGTTCCTGCAGTGTTAATGGTGAAGTTTGTATTAGCATTTGTCGAAGACTGCAAAAGCGTCGTTTGACTTTGGTTTAATAGGTAATACTCAAAGGAGTTTGTGTTGGTTGAGTTTAGACCATTTAGGTTTACTGTTCCTCCGACACAGATCTCAGGATTTGCCGTTAGGTTTAATTGAGGTGCGTTTCCGTTGGAAGTTAATGCTGCTAAAAATAAGCTTGCATTACCATTTGTAAACAATTGATTTAATGAAACCCATTGATTAATAGTTCCTGCAATATAAATAGAGACCTTATTTGGTGGAGTACCTATATTATTATAGTTCGCATATATTGCTAAAGTATCGCCAGCAGGAGCGGTAATTTGATAGCCTACAAAGAACGTTCCTGTTACAGATGGAGGCGTGTTGAATAATACCTCTTGATACCTATTTATTGTAATGTTAGAGAAAGGGACAGTTTGTTGAGCAAGAACAGTTCCAGGACTACCGTTATTGTTTGAATAGACTTTAAAAATTACGTTTCCTGATGTACCTACTTTTTTGCTAGCTACAAATTGTATTCCTCGAACTTCGGTAGCTGTAGTTGCAGTTAATTGCTCCGCCCATTCATTCATCGTGTTTGATGCGTCATATCTAGCTGTTCCTCCAATGTATCCAACTCCAGCAGACGGAAGTAGATAAGCTTGATTAGCGTTATAATTCTTCAAGGTATCACAAGAAGATCCTGTTGCTGCTGCAACTACTTGAACATGACTTGTTTTGGTAAGCGTTCCTGTTCCAAAAGCATTCGTTGCATTCAAAGTCACAGAATAAGTTCCAACGGTGTTGAAAACGACTGTTGGATTTTGTAAGGTTGAGTTGGTTGCGCCTCCACCAAAATTCCAACTCCATGATGTGGGGTTATTTGTTGAATGGTCTGTAAATTGAACGGAACCACCAACGGGTATCTGAATCGGATCTGGGATATTTGCCGTGAAATTAACTACAGGAGCAACTTGTACTGGGCTGCATCCCGCAGAAGATAATAATGACGAACGAATTCCTGATAAAATGGTGTTCATGTAATTCGCTTGCTGTTGTGTAAACATTACGGTACAATTGGAGTAATCCATAAAGTTTTCATATTGAGTGTTTACACCTGTACAGGTTCTTTGTGTTCCTGAACAAGATCCAGAATAGTTGAATGAAGGTCCTGCAGTATTAGGCGTATCTGTAAATCCGTCGTCTGTTGAGCAACCTCCAGATCCTCCCCAAGTGTGATCTAGTCCTAAATAATGTCCGACTTCATGGGATAAAACGTGTTCATTGTTTACTCCAAGATTATAATCGATTACGATTCCGTCAATGTTACTTGTTGGCAAATAACTAGCTGTTGGTCGATAAGCATATCCAGCTGTTCCGCTATTTGCTCCATTTGTAATATCACAAATCCATACATTTAAGTATTGGTTTCTGTTCCAAATTTGAGAACCTCCGGTAGCAGAACTTTTCATTTTATTTTCTTCTCCAGCATCAGAATTATACCAATCTTCAGTTGTTTGAACTCTTACAACTCCAGGTTCAGCTAGAGGAGTACCTGAAGGATTTTTAGTAGCAAGACAAAAATCTATACCAGCATTTGACGGAGTAAAACCTAAGCTTGTTCTAGCATTCACTCTGTCTGCATTCTGAAGATTAAAATCCGCTACTAATTCATTAAAAAGAGCCTGAATTCTTGCGTATGATACATTTGTAGCTGGTCGAGAAGGATTGTGAACTACGTGAAATATCACTGGAATTGAACCACTAGAGCGTTGCATAGGCATCCGGTCCATCTGTTCAGCTAGAGACAGATAACTTTGATTGAACTGATTTAATAACCCTCGTTCTGAATAATGTTGTTCATTAAGTTCGTGTGATTTACAACGATGTTCTCCTGCCGTTGGCGAATTGTTAATAGATCTATTAATAGATACCTCTTGGGTATTTCCAATAGATACATTTCTACCTGTTTGATTATTTCTAGGTAGCGCCATTTGGGCACTCGTCGCAAGTGAAATAAACAAACCGCAGACTAGTAGTAGTTTACGATTCATAAGTGTTAATTAAATAAAAATTACATAAGTAGTACCTAGTAATATTCTAGGTTTTTCTTTTCTTTTTCTTAGCGGCAGGAAATAGTATATTGTTTAATATCAATCTATAGCCCGGTGAATTTGGGTGTAAATTCAAATCTGTTGGAGGATCGTCAACTTTGTGCTCATAATCTTCTGGGTCATGTCCACCATAAAAAGTCCATGTTCCTTCTCCCATTTCACCATGGATATACCTTGCTGTACCAAGCGCTTTATTTTCACCTAGTACTAAGACATTCGGTTTAATCAAACTGCTTAAGAAGTCTGTTGTTTGTCCCATGAAACCATCAATAACATCCGTATGACATTGAGTTAACATAGATGGTATTACATCCCATTTTGCACTAAATTCAAATAGCGTAAACTTATCTGTATTTTCACGAATACCGTTTAATCGACGTAATTCAGTTCCATCTATATTGGAATACTCATATTTCATAGGATCTTTTTCCAATTGAAAATTTTCAAAAGCAAAAGTTTGATTATAGTCCAATTTACTTTGTGCTTGTGGATCAGCAGGATCACCATCGTACATACTTTCGCAGATGTCCGTATTTTGTGCTGCTAAAGCTATATCGAAGCTATCTGTTCCGCTGCACATTGTGAATAGAAAACCACCACCTAGCACAAATTTTTTGATTTGAAGTGCTACGTTTAGCTTTAATTCAGAAACTTTTTTGAATCCCAAACTTTTAGCCATTGCTTCTGCATCAGAAACTTGTTGTTTATACCAAGGGTAGCTTCGATATGCGGCGTAAAATTTACCGTATTGACCAGTAAAATCCTCGTGATGAAGGTGAAGCCAATCATATAAAGGTAATTTTCCTTTTATAATATCCTCATCATATATTTTTTCAAAAGGTATTTCAGCATATTCCAATACTAATGTGACTGCGTCATCCCATGGTTGTTTCCCCGGGGGGGTGTAGACTGCGATTTTTGGTGCCTTTTCAAGTTGAACAACCTCCATGTTTACATCAGGTGCTGCAATTTGTCGTTTGATGTTGGCCGTTTGGCCATCGGATAAAATCTCATATCGAACACCACGAATATTAAGCTCTTCTTCAATTGCAACTAGATGCGGGAAAAGAAATGATCCACCTCGATAATTCAATAACCATTCAATTGTGACATCCTTTTCAAGTGCCCAAAATGCAACTCCATATGCTTTGAGGTGATTCGACTGGCTATTATCCATTGGTACAATAATTGTCGAAGCCCAATTAATGGAAGCTTTAAGTAGAAATAGGAAGAAAAGGATTTGTCTCATGATTACGAATTAAAATGGTACTTCATCAGCTGCATCAAAATCTGCGCCATCATCAACAAATGAATTCATTTTTGACTGTACAGTATAACTTTGGCTTGGAGTTCCAAATGCTTGTGATTGAGGCATCCCTGCAGGTGTATTTAAGGCTCCAGCACCGAAGTCTACTGGTTCGTCCATATTTTCGAAACGTGCAAATTCACCAATAAAGCGAAGTCGAACAGAATCTAGTCCACCGTTACGGTGCTTTGCAACAATAATTTCACCAACTCCTTTATTGGACGCTCCTGATTCGTCTGTTTCAATTCCATAATACTCAGGACGGTATATAAAGGAAACGATATCGGCATCTTGCTCAATTGCTCCAGATTCACGTAGATCAGAAAGTACGGGTCTTTTATCTCCTCCTCGTTGCTCAACTGAACGGGATAACTGTGAAAGAGCAATCATTGGTACATTTATTTCTTTGGCAATTTCTTTAATTGATCTTGAAATTAAGGAAATCTCTTGTTCACGAGAACCGACCCCTTTAGAACCACCAGCTGTCATTAACTGTAAATAGTCAATGATTACCATATCAATGTTATACTGAATTTTTAAACGTCTGCATTTTGCTCTTAAATCAAATATAGAAATACCAGGTGTATCGTCTATATAAAGAGGTGCCTGTGATAATTTAGCAATTCGGGTATGTAATTGCTGAAATTCATGTTCAGCTAAATCTCCTTTTCTTAATTTTTCAGCGGATAAACGCGATTCAGATGCGATTAGACGTTTAACTAATTGCACAGAGGACATCTCCAACGAAAATACGGCAACCCCCATGTTATAATCAACAGCAGTATTTCTAGCCATTGAAAGTACGAAAGCCGTTTTACCCATTGCTGGACGTGCAGCTATAACAATCATGTCAGAGCGTTGCCATCCAGATGTTAATTTATCCAAATCTCTAAATCCTGTTGGAATACCTGAGATACCAGATTTATTTTGGGACGCAATTTCTATCTCTTCGATTGCAGCTCTTACTACATTGGGCATGGTATCAACTGCTTTACCTGTATTATTTTCGGAGATATTAAACATTAATTCTTCCGCATATCCAAGTGCATCAAAGGTGTCAGCGGTATCATCATAAGCTTTTTTGATGATTTCAGACCCCATGCGAATTAATTCTCTTTTAATGAATTTTTCAACAATTATTCTGGCGTGAAATTCAACGTGTGCGGTAGATGCCACACGATTTGTTAAACCAGATATATAGGCAACTCCACCGGAAGCTTCTAATTCACCAGATTTTTTTAATTCATTAACTACTGTTAAAATGTCGATAGGTGTTGATGAACCGAATAAATTACGAATAGCACCATAAATATATTGGTGTTTTGGGTCATAGAAAGTACTCGGCTTTAAAATGTCGATAGTATCAGTAACGGCATTTTTTTCAAGCATCATAGCTCCTAAAACAGCTTGTTCTATATCAACTGCTTGAGGTGGGATTCTTCCTAAATCGTTAATTTGTGGTGTTGCAGAAGATATTCTTGCTGCTGTTTTACGTTTATTCTCTGGTTGACCTTCCATAGAAACAAATATAAGGAATCAAGCGCTTATAAAATTGGACTTCTGATACTAATTAGAAAAAAGAATTAACAAGGTATAACAGAATTGGCAAGAAGACCCTATTTTTGTACCATGGAGCTCGAAATTATTGTTACCGAAGATGGTTCTAAAACCATTTTCCTGCCTCATCTAAATGAAACTTATCATTCTTCTCATGGAGCAATTCAGGAAGCCAATCATGTCTTTATTTTAAATGGTTTGATGAATGTAGAAGAATCTCAAATGACCATTTTCGAAATGGGATTCGGAACAGGATTAAACGCACTATTGGCTTATCGATTTGCGAAAAATAATAATAAACATGTTGTTTATCATGGAATTGAGGCTTTTCCTGTTTCTATATCTGTAGCACAAGAAATGGATTATATAAAAAGCTTGGAGCCGGAGTTACAAGATGTATATGATTGGATGCATACAGCTGAATGGGATAAGGAGCTCATTTTTGATGAATATTTTTCGTTCAAAAAAATACATGGTAAAATTGAAGAGCATGTAATACCTGTAAATGTCTATGACGTGATTTTTTATGATGCGTTTGGCCCTCGCGCACAAGTGGATATGTGGCACAATGATATTTTAGCAAAGATGTACGCAGGAACTAAATTGGGTAAATTTTTGGTTACTTATTGTGCGAAAGGGCAGGTAAAAAGAGATCTAAAAGCATTGGGCTATGAAATAGAACCATTGCCTGGACCTCCAGGTAAAAGAGAAATGACACGTGCGTGGAAACGTTAATTAATAACAATCCGAACGCACGTTTTTTAATAATTCATCAGGAGAAAAGCCTTTTTGGATCGCATAATCTGAAAGGGCTTTTTTTAGGTCTTTTTCCATTTGTAAAGCACCACAAATATAAAGTAAACTCCCTTTTTTTATTTCACTTGCATAGCTTTCTATGTTTTGAATAAAGTAGGTAGATGCGTATGTTTTCTCCTCTGCTTCTCTGGAATAACAAATGGTCCAATTTTCCGTGTAATTGGGGAATATTTGTTCAATTAAAGCTTTTTCTTGTTTTGTTTTAGTTCCCCAAATGATTTTTAAATCTTTTGTTTTCTTTTCATTTTCAAATCCGATGAAAGGCGCAATTCCAGTTCCATTTCCGATTGCTATTACAGGTTGATGAGTAGTTAATCTAAAGTTCTCGTTCCTTTGAATCCAACCTTTTAAAATATCCCCTTTTTTTAACGCTGATAAATAGGAGGAACACCATCCCAACTCATGCTTCTTAACATATATTGAAAGCATATTTTTGCCTGTTTTAGCCACAGAATATTGTCTTGCAAATGTTGTGTCTGGTGCTAAAATAGAAATTAGATCACCTGATTTAAAACCTTTGTTTACTTCGATTTGGAGAATGAAATATTCTGAACTTGAATCTATATAACTGTTTGATAAAACCTTGAAATTGTATGTTTTATGTTTTTTTAGTTTAAGTGAAGCATTAAGGTTTTGTAAGCCTGATTTCTCTTTATAGCTAGCTACCCAATTATTGAATTGTTGGATATTTTTATTATCAACTGTTTGTATAGGAATGAATTCGTTAGCAGGTGTTTGTTTGAGCTGATCGTTTATTGTAAATGCATATTGACAAAAGTCTGAATATTGTTTTGAACCAAATCCTAAAATGGAATACGACACATTTTCGAAAGAGTTGTTTTTAAGTTGATCTACGAAGTTTTTCCCATTATAAGGAGCTTCACCAATTCCATAAGTACTGGTAAAAATGATCAATTCTTTTAATTTAGGATAGTGCTCATTTTCTTGTAACCCAACCGTTCTGATTCGTTTTCCTTGTTCTAGTAGCGCTTCATGAAAGGATTTTGCAAATTGCCAAGTAGAACCATTCTCTGACCCCACAAAGAGAATTATTTCGGCATCCTTTGCATTAATTTTATTTTTGAATTTAGCATTCCATCGTTTGAACGTTATAAGTAGTCCACTATAGATAAAGAAAATAATATTCAAACAAGCGATTAACAGTATAATGGGCCAATATCCCATATTATGACCTGTATGTAAATTAAATAAAAAGGTGTATAGATTTCCTTTAGCGTCCTTTTGATAGGAATCTACAATTTCACCTGTTTGTTGATGAATAACAGCAGCATCCTTCTTTGTTTCTATTATAAAAGCATCCTCTGGATCTGGAGTGAGTGGGAATTCCACCTTCATCACATCAGATAATGGAACTTGAAAAACTTTAAATTGAGCGTAAGTCAGTTCTTGATCACGACTTGCATCATCGAGGAATGGATCCAATTCTATAACTTCAGTTGCAGGGTTCCAATAGTCCTTTAGGAACATAAGTATACCGGAAACAGAAATGATTAGAATAATGATAAAACTATATCTTCCTAAAACAGTGTGGTAGTAGGGTGCACTTTCATCCTTTTTTACTTTGGTTAAAAATTTTAGCCATCCACCAAGTTTTTGTGCAACAAGAAATAAACCGGTAATTGTTATTAAAGTCAAGCATATAGATGTAATTACTATAACCCAACGTCCGGCAGTTCCCATAAATAGAGAACGGTGAAACGCTGTGATTTCCTTAAAAAAGGTAGATTGCTCTTTAGGTGTACCTAGATTTTGTCCTGTTAATGGATTTATTAATACTTGTAGGCTATTTCCTTGCTCATCCATCACGTCTGCAACCCATTCACCGTAAGTATTCTTCTCTAGTTTAAATACTTCGAGATACTGACTTTTTACAGCTTCAATTGTTTTAAATACAGGTTGATTTTGGTCGTATGAACCTGCGTTGCTATGTGAAAGAGGGTCGAAGCTAAGAATGGCGCCGGTGATAGAGGCACTAAGTATAAAAAGTAAAGAAGCCACCGCTAAAACGAGGTGGCTTGATCTCCAAATGGAAAGTTTCATTCTGTGAATTTAGAAAGTTATGCTGGAATAAGACGGATATATTTTACATATCCTTTACCATCAATTTTCTGATTTATATTTTCTGATTTATAGTCAAAGTCTATATCATTCTTATGATATGTTTGAGATTCTACAGCAGATTCCACTCTGATTTTGTATCCTTTGTTAATTAAATTACTAGGGATCTTAACTATATTCATAGCACGTTGACCACCAGCAATTGAAGCACCTGTAATACCGTCAATTTTTTGTTTTGCTTTTTTCTGATATCCCCACCATTGAATAATGTCAGCATACCATTTTTCATCCTTTCCATATACAGCTAAAGCCCTGTCATATTTACCATCAGGATTAATCAAAGAAATTACGACATAAGCATTCTCACCAGTATAGTTTATCATTTGCATCATACACTTATAGTTAGTATCTGACTCACTTTTTGTAAACGAAAAAAGGATTGCTGTAAGGATTGTAAACGCGAATAAATGTATCTTTTTCATATTATTTTAAAAATTCTAAATCTGCTGCTTTTGCTTGTAATACTTCGTTTTCTGTTGCTAATTGAAAGGTAGTTTCATCTAGATCTGATACAACTTTAGGGTCAAATCCGAGTGAAATCCAATTTTTAATATCTTGCACCGATTTAGCATTCATAGCAACTATGTGCAGAGGTGTTAATCCCAAATCGTTTTTAATATCTTTATCCATATTAATGAAAGGAATGAAGAATTTTAAAAGTTCGATGTTTCCCTTTTGTGCCAATAAATGATAAATGGTATTTCCATTTGCTTGTTTGGAGTCAAATTCCATGCCTGATTTTGCAAGATAATCTACTTTTTCTTTTAAATCTTGATTTAGACCTCTTCCGATTCCTTCAATTAGATATGTAACGTAGTTGTTCCCATTCTTATCCTTGGTGTTAATGTCTGAATATTGACTTAAAATAGCAATTATAGAGGCTGTATTCCCTTCAATTGCGTACAAAATAGGAGAGGCGCCCATGTCGTTTTTCACATCTATTTCTTCTTCATACCATCCAATCCAGTTTTTAACAATTTCTTGGTTTTTTAAAGATTTAGCTGCATAATGAATGGGTAAATTTCCTTTTTCATCTCTTGCTTTAAAATCAACTTTACCTTTTAAATAACTTAATGTTTCCAAGTCTGCACATTTTCCGGCTAGTATGTGAAAGACATTTTGCTTATTGTTATTTGTTGTTGTTAAAGGAAGCTTTAATTGATTCTCTATAAATTGGAAGACTTCTACACCGTTGATCTTATTTCTTTGGCCTTGAGCGGCAAAAAGTACTGCGTTTTTAGTAGTGGGATTTATTTTTACCTCTTGTTGTAATTGTTTTACTATTTCAGTATTTCCAGTTTGTAGTGCGTATTCAATCAATCCATTTCCTTCTGTATCGACGGATTTAAAGGTTGCTCCTTTTTTATCAAAATAGGTTAATAATTCTAAGTTATTGGCATGAGGAGCTGCTAACAAAATGACATTTGCTCCTGATCTAGACTTTTCTTTTTTCGGATTAGCACCTTTTGCAATTAACAAATCATATACTTTTGTATTGGTGCAACCATTACTTGCAGCGAATAAGAGTACGGTCATTCCTTTCTCATCAATCAAATCTGTTGAAGCTCCTTTTGAAAGAAAATATTCGACCATTTCAGCATTCCCTGTTGATGCAGCCCAAAACAGATTTGTTCGACCATCATGTGACGGTTTATTTACACCATTTCCAGGATAATCTACAATAAATTTTAAAACTTCAATTGATGTGCCGGCCATTATTCCAAAGTAAAAGGCATCAAAATTTGCACGATTCGAAGCTGCTAAATCGTTTCCTTTCTCTATCATTTCTTTGACCTCTGTGATTGTAGTTTCTTTCTTCCAGAAATTTCGATCAAGGAAAACATTATTGGATTGCATTTGCCCGATTGAAAAATGAGCAAAATATGTCGATGCAACTAATGCAGTATAAGCCAGAGTATAATTCATCTATTGTAATTTAAAATGATTCTAAATTATACAAATTAAATACATTTTTACTTATCACTCATTAATGAGATGCATTAAAAATCTTAAAATGATTGAGAATACCTTTTTTGAGGTACAAATAATTTAGATAAAAGAAACTTTCATTACTCCATCTCTGTCAACTTCGGTTAATTTCACCTTTTGAAAAGTATTAGCTAATTGCTCATCAAAAGGGGTTTTTACCTTAATGTAATTTTCAGTAAAACCATACATCATTCCTAAATCTTCTTCGTGTTCAAACAAAACAGTTCGTTCTGAACCTACATTATCTTCGTAAAACTTTCGTTTTTTCTTGTCTGATAACGAATGAAGTTGCGTACTTCTTTCACGTCTAACTGCCATTGGCACGGTGTCACCAAGCTTTACAGCAGTAGTGTTGGCACGTTCGGAATAAGTGAAAACGTGTAAATAAGAGATATCGATGTTCTTTAAAAACTCCATCGTGTCCAAGAATTGTTCATCCGTTTCACCTGGGAATCCAACTATTACATCGACACCTATACAGCAGTCAGGGCGTAATGATTTTATATATTTAACTCGTTCTTCATACAATTCACGTTGATATTTCCTTCTCATTTTTTGAAGTAAATCATTGTTTCCGGATTGTAGCGGAATATGAAAATGAGGGACAAAGCGTTCCGATTTCCCTAAAGTAAAATGAATAATTTCATTACTTAATAGATTGGGTTCAATTGAAGAAATGCGAAAACGATCAATTCCTTTGACTTGATCCAATTGCTTAACTAATTCAAAAAAGTTTTCATCACTACCTTGTCCAAAATCACCGATATTAACACCCGTAAGCACGACTTCTTTAATTTCAGTTTCTGCAATTTTTCGTGCTTCAACCAGTGTTTGAGCAATAGTAGCATTTCTAGATTTCCCTCTAGCTAAAGGGATTGTACAAAATGTGCAAAAATAGTCACATCCATCTTGTACCTTTAAGAATGATCGAGTTCTATCTCCTATCGAGAAAGCGGGTACAAATTCTTTGGTTTTTTTAATATTGTCAAAGGCTACTTTCGTAACTTCATTCTTATGCTCGATTTTCTCAATGTGATCAATAATATTAAACTTTTCATTAGCTCCTAATACTAGATCTACTCCTGGAATTTCAGCAATTTCAGTTGGTTTTAATTGAGCAAAGCATCCTATAATAGTTATAAAAGCCTCAGGGTTAATTTTTAAAGCTTTTTTAACCAATTGTTTACATTTCTTATCTGCATTTTCAGTTACAGAGCACGTATTGATAACGAAAATATCAGGTTGGTCTTCGAAATTTACTTTAGCAAAACCAGCATCCTCAAAAAGTCGGGAAATGGTTGAAGTCTCAGAGAAATTAAGCTTACAGCCTAATGTGTAAAATGCTACTTTTTTATACTGGATCATAATTAAGCGCAAAATTAGGATAATTTTATGAGCCATGCAATAACTTACTGTTCCCTAAAAAATGCTAATTATTATATAATATCTTTGTTTTTGTTAAATTTAGTCTTTTTTTAATGTGATAGTTTAATACTATACTTTGTTCTATTTCTGGTTATTATATTGATTAGATATTAGTTTACATTAGTTGATTTATTAAAAAAAAGAATTATCCGTTTTCCTTATTATTGATTTTTCTTTGCTAAAAGAACTTTTTAATTACTTCTTTTAAAGATCTTTTGGAATGTGAAAACAGATGATTTGAATTGTTTTTTAGGATTGAAACACTTTTGATTTGTTAGTAATTAGTTCAGTTGGCTACAATGACAAAGTTTATTTTTTTTACGTGTTGTTATGTGACTAGAAAATGGATGTATGCATTCCATAATGATCGTGTTTAATACCTAATGATTTTGGTGGATAAGAAAGTGATTATGAATTTTTTATTTCTTTGAAAATAGCATAAAATGAATAGCAATGAAGGATATACGTTTTGAATATGATGATCAACCAGACTATAAAACTTTTAGTGATGATATTCAACAATTGGTAGCTAAAGCTAGAGAGTCAGCTCAAAATGCTTATGCACCATATTCAAACTTTAAAGTTGGTGCAGTGCTTGAAATGAAAGATGGGACTATTGTTTTAGGTAATAATCAAGAAAACATTGCTTATCCTTCGGGGTTATGTGCGGAGAGAACAGCCTTGTTTTATGCGGGTGCAGTTTACCCTAATAAAGTAATAAAACGACTTGTGATTGTGGCTGAAGGTGATCTTGTAGAGAAAGATGCTATTATTTCACCTTGTGGTTCGTGTCGTCAAGTGATGGTTGAATCAGCGACACGCCAAAACACTCCATTTGAGGTTTATTTAATATCTCAAAATGATCGAATTGTATACATTCCGAATGTCTATTCTTTGTTACCATTATATTTTGGTGAATGAAAGTAGTTAATAAAGGGTGCTTATTTTTTGTTTTGCTTCTTTTGGGATCATGTAATTTGAAAGGAACAAAATGTGATCGAAATAAGATACCAGCAGCAAAAGCTATAAATAGTGAGAGTAAACCTAAATTGAGTGTAAGCTCAAAGGATACCTCTATTGTTGTTAAAACCCCTTTTGTTATTATTCAAGATAGTATCACTTTTGTTCAAGTAAATGGTGATAAGGCTTTAAAAATATATTTAGGTAATATCATTTTGGATTACTTTGATCAAGTAATTTTTAATGAAAAAACAGCTTCGGTTTTTGAGTATGAAAATCGATTTTATTCATTAGTTGAAAGACTCAAGATTCAATTGAATGAAAATTTGAATGAATATAAAAATAAGGAAGTGCAAAGGTGGTATGGTAACTACAGAAGTGAAGTGCTAAATATCACCTCTAACTTTGTTACATTAAAGCTTGGTTATTCACAGTACTATGGTGGAGCTCATGGAATGTATGGCACTACCTATAAGGTGTTTGATCGGAATAAATATGAACTTTTAGATGTCAAAAACACATTCAAAGATGTAAAAGGCTTAAAAATGGTTGTTGAGAAAAATTTGCTGGTATATTTGAAAGAGCATTCCATCAGTATGAATGATTTGCTTGTTTCCTCAGTTGAATTTGAAGTAACAGATAATTTTTATTTCAAAGATGATCAGGTGTTCTTTAATTATAATGTTTATGAAATTGCTCCATACTACTTAGGTGAAATTGAGTTTGGAGTTCCTATGCAGGAAATAAGACCTTTTTTAATTAAAGACATTGCACTATAAGAACACTACAACTATTTTAATTATTATATTTGTCTTATCAGTAAAAAGTAAAAATTTATTATGGCTGTTAAAACCCCAAATACGCCAGGAGCGAAAACGAAAAAAAGCGTAGCTGCTCAATCAACGAAATTTTCGAAAGAGACTTACATCAAATGGTGGAAGGATATGCTATTAATCAGAAAGTTTGAAGAGAAAACAGGGCAATTATATATCCAACAAAAATTCGGAGGATTCTGTCACTTATATATCGGACAGGAAGCAATTGTTGCTGGTACGGCTTCTGGTTGTAAAAAAGGAGATAAGCACATGACTGCTTATCGTGACCATGCTCATCCGATCGCTTTGGGAACCGATCCACGTGTATTGATGGCTGAATTATACGGCCGTTCTACTGGATGTTCTAAAGGAAAAGGTGGTTCTATGCACTTTTTTGATAAAGAAGTAGGCTTCATGGGTGGTCATGGAATTGTAGGTGCCCAAATTGCGATGGGAGCAGGTGTTGCATTTGCTGAACAATATAATGAAACTGGAAATGTAGCTTTTGTTTCGATGGGAGATGGTGCCGTTAGACAAGGTGCACTACATGAAACTTTCAACATGGCTATGAACTGGAAGTTACCTGTGATTTTCATTATAGAAAATAATGGATATGCTATGGGTACTTCTGTTGAACGTACAACAAACGTTCATGATTTATCAAAAATAGGTCTTTCTTACGAAATGCCATCGATGATTGTCAATGGAATGCGACCTGAAGATGTACATGAAGCTATCGAAGAGGCTGCTGATCGAGCAAGGCGAGGAGATGGACCAACTTTATTGGATATTCGTACATATCGATATAAAGGACATTCAATGTCTGATCCACAAAAATATCGTTCTAAACAAGAAGTAGAAGAATGGATTGAAAAAGATCCAATTGTTCATTGTTTGGATATTATTAAAGAAAATAACTGGTTGACTGATGCTGAAATTTCAGAAGTAGAAGCATGGGTTAAAAAAGAAGTTGAGGAATCTGTGGAATTTGCAGAAAACTCTCCTTATCCAGAAGCTCACGAGTTATATGAAGATATTTATCAAGAGCCAAATTACCCTTATATTAAAGAATATTAATCGAAAAGAATAAGACATTAGTTATGGCTGAAATAGTTTATATGCCAAAATTAAGCGACACCATGACTGAAGGTGTTGTCGCTGAATGGATAAAAAATGTTGGTGACAAAGTTTCATCTGGAGAGGTTTTAGCAGAAATCGAAACAGATAAAGCAACAATGGAGTTTGAGTCTTTTTACGACGGTGTGTTACTATACATTGGTGTAGAAAGAGGTAATGCTGCTCCTGTGAATGCTATCTTAGCAATTATTGGACAAGAAGGTGAAGATATTTCAGCTTTATTGAATAGTACGCCAACTGAAACTCCTGTAAAGCAAGAGGAGAAAGTAGAGGCTAAACCTGTAGAAGTAATTTCTGAGGTTAAAGCTAGTCCAGTTACGACGGCTCCAAAACAAGTTCCAGTTACGGTTAGTAATTCAGGAGGTAAGATATTTGCATCACCTTTAGCACGTAAGCTAGCCGAAGAAAAAGGGGTTGAATTACAGTTTATACAAGGTACTGGAGAAGGTGGACGTATCACCAAACGTGATGTTGATCATTACGTTCCTTATGAAGCGCCAGCTAGAGCTACGGTAGGAAATGCGACTTCTAATGGAGTAGAATCATACACGGATGAACCAATTTCTCAAATGCGTAAAACGATCGCAAGACGTTTAGCGGAATCTAAATTTACCGCTCCGCATTTTTATTTAACACTAGATATTGATATGGACAATGCAATTGCAGCTCGCAAAGCTTTGAATAGTCAAGATGGAGTAAAGGTTTCGTTTAATGATATGGTTGTTAAAGCTGTTGCAATGTCATTAAAAAAGCATCCTGTCGTCAATTCTTCGTGGATGGGAGATTATATTCGTCGAAATGACCATGTACATATTGGTGTGGCGGTTGCTGTCGATGAAGGATTACTTGTTCCTGTGGTACGTTTTGCTGATACTAAAGGTTTCGTAACGATAGGTGAAGAAGTTCGTGATTTTGCTCAAAAGGCGAAAAACAAAAAATTGCAACCAAGCGATTGGGAAGGTAATACATTTACAATCTCTAATCTAGGAATGTTCGGAATTGAACAATTTACAGCAATTGTTAATCCTCCTGATAGCTGTATTATGGCTGTTGGCGGTATTAAGGAGGTTCCTGTTGTCAAAAATGGACAAGTTGTGCCAGGTAATGTTATGAAGATTACGTTATCTTGTGACCATCGAGTAGTGGATGGCGCTTCAGGAGCATCTTTCCTACAAACATTCAAAGGCTATTTGGAGAATCCAGTGTCTATGCTGTTGTAATCTAAAATTCACAAGATATTTTTATAAAATTGATTGACCCTCAAAGCAAATTTTGTTTTGAGGGTTTTTTATTCCATCTCAATTCTATAAATCCAGATGATCTTTTTCTTGTAATAAAAAAAGGAGAAGAGAATCACTAAAAATAAACTTAACAGGCAAAACATGCTTATTTCGTAACTATAATTAAAGCTTGTGTCAAATAATTGGTGTAAAAGGAGTGTTGAAAACAAGATTAGAATTAGCTTTTCCATGACACTAGAAAGTTTAATTTCCAGTAAAATGGTTTGATTATGAGCAATACTAAATCTGTAAACTTGACTTGTAAATACACCTGTTTTTATTTGAAAATCATGTGTTCCAGGAGCTAAATTTAAGGTAATTTGGTCGCCCGTTTTAAGGAGAGCAACATTCTGATGATTAATGTAAATATGATAAGTCAAAAAGCGACTTATTATTTCCATCCCCCTAAAAATTCTTAACTGACTCATAGAAAACCTTTCTTTCTAATATACTGTTTTTGTTTGGGATTAAAGCAAAAAAAATCCCTTTCGTTTGGAAAGGGATTAACTATTTAGAATGATCTTATTTATTCAACATAACAGGCATTACTAGCATTAGAATATCTTCGTCTGGATTAACTCCATCTACAGGTGTTAAAATTCCTGCTCTTGAGGATTCAGACATCTCTAATTTAACCTCTTTGGTGTCAATGTTATTCAACATTTCCATCAAGAATTTAGAGTTAAAACCTATTTCTAAATCTTCGCCATTATAATTACAAGTAAGTCTTTCGCGTGCTTCATTGTTGAAATCTAAATCTTCAGCGGATAAGGATAATTCCGACCCAGCGATATGTAACTTAATTTGATGCGTTGTTTTATTAGCGAATATAGAAACTCGTTTTATAGAACCTAAAAATTGTGCGCGATCAATCGTTAGTACATTTGGATTTTCCTTAGGGATAACCGCTTCATAATTGGGATATTTTCCGTCAATTAATCTACAAACTAGAGTAATATCACCAAATGTGAAAACTGCACTTGATTCGTTATATTCAATCTGAACTTCTAGGTCTGCGCTTAAGTTTGATTTAAGTAAAATAAGGGGTTTTTTAGGTAGAATAAAAGACGAACTTCCTTCTGCAGAAGCATCATTTCTTTTGTATCTAACTAATTTGTGTGCATCAGTTGCAACAAAGATTATATCTCTTGCTGTAAATTGACAAAAAACACCACTCATCACAGGTCTTAAATCATCATTACCTGTGGCAAATAAGGTTTTATTAATAGCAGAGCTTATAATTTCACCTGAAATGCGAACAGTCGAACTTCCCTCAATTGTTGGCGTTTTTGGATATTCTTCGCCATTATAACCAACCATTTTTGATTTACCATTATCGTATGCAATTTCTATTGCATATGTATTGGGATCAATGGAAAAAGTACAGGGTTGATCTGGAAGATTTTTCAAAACATCTAACAAAAGTTTTGCGGGTACAGCAATTCGACCGCTTTCATTAGCTTCTACTTCCATACTTGTTCGCATGGTTGTTTCCAAGTCAGATGCTGAAATAGTCAATTGATCCGGAGTAATTTCAAATAAAAAATTATCTAAAATTGGTAAAGTATTGCTTGTACTTAATACCCCCGAAATGCTCTGTAAATGACGCAATAGGGTAGTACTTGAAGTAATGAAATTCATTTTTTTATCCTTTATGTTGATAACTCAAAGCTATAAACTTGTGACGTATGATTTGCAAGTTTATAGAGGAGTTATCCGATTTTTATTAACAATTTAATCTTTTCTATAATGTTCTGGTGAATGGATTACCATTTTTCCAGTTTGAATGGAGGAGAGGTCCAAAGGAAAATAGATATGTCCTTGAATAATTGGATCAAATGCATAATATTGACATTTCACCAATTCTCCACTCGGTAATACAGCCCAAAATTTTGTTGTATTATAAGAAACTGACTCTCCAAATTCGTTAACGGAAGCCTCTGATGATTGTTCACGGTACATCCTAATAATCTTGGATTCACCTGTTTTTAAAGTAAGATTAAGCTTACAAAACGGTGAAGTACGTTTTAAACTATCAACTTGTTTTTCGTTTAATGAAAAATTAGGGATGTCATAGTGTATTTTTTTAAAGCGGTTGAGGTACAGCATAACATTTGCGGTATCTACATTATTTAGTATTACTTGTTGTTGCTTTACTTTAAAATCATGATTACCTATGTTTTCGACGCTAAAAGAACGAGCCGGTTGTAGTGGGAAATCTACACTAACTTTTGCAATTTCATGTGGTTCATAGCTAAAGATGTTCGTACATTGCCATTTTCTTTTATCTCCAAAAAAGCGAGGTTCAATGATTCCATATACACCTTTTATGTTCATTAAAACAGGTCTATCCGAAAGTTCACCCCCTGCTTCTTGCAACATCATCACTTGTCCTAGGTGATCTTTTGATGGAGGTCCGATGAACCATGTTTTATTCAATTTTCCATTTTTAAAGTAATCAACTTTAATATGGCGGGTAATCATTATTTTCTTGAAATTGTCTGTTGATCCTTCCTCTAAATACCCTTTGAATTCAATTTTTTGAGCGGCATCTAATACAAAATCTACACTTTCCAAGCTTACACAATTACCATTTTCATCCGTCCATTTTCCATTTTTGTCTTTACGGATATCCATCTTGCCAAAGTCATCTGTGATGATGAATCGATCGATATTCTCGATGTCTTTAATAGCAAAATTAATGAGCTCGGTTTCTACGGATGATTTACTACCTTTAACGGTTTTGTATCCAATATAGACTAATACGGCTACAACGAGTACTCCTATGATTAATTTAGTGTTTTTCATACTATTTTTTTGTGTTCACTTTTTTCCTTCTCCAAGCAATAATAAATGCAATTAAAAGAATAGTTACTGATGGTATAACTAAGTTGATGATTTTGTATGTTTTTGAATTATCAATAATTTTTGATTTATCCATTTTTGGAATATCGATTTGACGACTTCTGATATCTAAAACAGAGTTGTCCCCCATCGTGTAATCCACCAAATTTTGGAAAAACTCTTGATTACCATAAAACATTATTTTATTCAACCTTGCCATGTCTTGATCCATTCGTAGTTCATTAAATTGTTGAGGACGATACATCATCTCACCAGTCGCTTTATTGACCATTGAGTCATAAGCGTTTTCAATGAATCGGCCATTTCCAACTAAGACAACTTTAGATTCTGTCACTCCATCTTGAATAAAGCGCGATTCCGGATTATTCATGTATTCATCAACAATTCGTGTTTTGAAATGGGATGTAAATACGCCCTCGGCGATACCAGCTATACATTTTTTATTCGTTTCAGCTGTTATATCCACAGCAAATTGGGGCGAAACTCCATATTGCAAAGGCATTCCTAAAGCGACTAAAGGAGCGAGCCCTGATACGGTTGAATTGGTAGAACTTGTAAGTATAGGAGATACCGCTATATTTTCAACAGATTGGACAAACTGTATTTCACTTACATATTTAAAAGAAACAGGTTCCAAATTCTTTGATATTGCGTGTATGGATGGAGTTGATAATACGTTGTAGTACCATGGTAAAACATTGTTATTTGCAAAAGGAAAAATTCTCAAATTACATTGAGCATCCATTACAAGATTTTCATTCAACTTCATTCCATAGTCGAATAAGAGGCGTTCCATCCCTGTTGAATAACGTAAAGCATGTGTTGTTCCAGTTGCTTTAAGAGTATCTTCATTTACATTTAAGGCGTCCAAAAATGCCATTAATCGACCTCCACGCATTACGAATTGATCTATGATAAATAGATCTTTAGGATTAAACGGCTTAGTAGGTCTAGCCACAATCAAGCCGTCAATATGGTCTAAAGCACCTAATTGTTGGTTAATCTCTACGTCAACAATTGAATAATAAGGTGAAATCAATGCTCTGGCTCTCTGAGTAGCGGGGATAGGTAATTCTCCTTGTCCGTGTAGAAAAGCGATGGTTTTTCTTTTTTCTACCACAACGCGACGCATTGCGCTTATTAAATTATATTCTAGATTGTTTATTGCGTTGTCAATACTTTGTGTAATGGATTCCAGTGTTTGAGGTTGTCCTGATCGAGATCCTGGCATAAATTGGATGATGTTTACATCTGTTGCGCCGTAATTAATGATCGCACCAGGCCAGATCAATAGTTTTTGGTCGACTCCATCCTTATTAAAGGTCAAATCAATTGGAATAATTCCTTTTCCTTGTGCAAAAAGTTGATCTTGAAGTTCACGGCGTTCTTCTTCCGTTCCCTCATTGGGATCGATAAACATATACTCAAGTCTTTTACCTGTATATTGTTTAAACTCTTTTATTTTGTGTTCGATAGCATTCTTCAACTGCATAACTTCTGCAGGAAGTTTTCCATCTAAATAAATTTTTATGGTCATTCTACCACTGTAGATGGAGTCATTCTCTAAGAATTTAATTGATCCATCAGCTAAAGAAAAACGCTTGTCGTTTGTCATGTCAAAGCGTTTGTTGGAATAGGCACTAATAACGTTAATCGCAACGATTCCAACTAATAGAATGATTAAGGAAGACCATCCGATTAGTCTTTTATTTGAAGTCTTTTCTTTCATTTTATTTTTTTATTGATCGAACAACTGTTAACGCAGCGTATAAAAATGCTGTGATTACGGAAAAGAAATAAACTAAGTCACTGGTATCAATTACTCCTCTACGGATAGAATCATAATGCTGTGAAATACCAAAATATTGAAGAATTTTGTCTAATTCACCCATTAAATTAAAGTTTCCAAGTCGTGTAAATCCATCATAAAACAACCAACAAAAGAACATTCCGACAATGAATGCAACGATTTGATTGGAGGTCAATGCAGATGAAAAAATTCCGATAGATACAAATACAGATCCCAAAAGAATTAAGCCAACATAGGATGTGAGTGTCGCTCCATGATCAAATCTTTCTGGATGTAAGGATAATTTATAAACGGATATATAATAAATTACCGTAGGTAATATCGCAAATACGAGTAAGGTTACAGAGGCAAAGTATTTTGCTAAAATAATCTTAATATTACTGATTGGACGTGTATAGAGAAGTTCGATAGTCCCTGTTCTTCTTTCTTCCGCAATACTACGCATGGTGATAGCGGGAATTAAAATAAAAAATAAGTTAGGGGCTAAATTGAAAAAGGGAATTAAATCCGCAATTCCACCATCTAGTAAGTTGGTTTCACCTGGGGTGATCCATAAAAAAATACCTGTTCCAATTAAAAAGATTATAATAAAAATATAACCAATTATTGAACTCAGAAAACTTTTTATTTCTTTGAAATAAAGGGCTCTCATTGTTTTGTTAAAATTTATGAATCTCAAAAATAAGATTAAGTTTTGAAATACGGCACTTTCAAAGCTTTAAACCTATTAAACGGTTACTAAAGAAGTTTTATTATATGTCTAACTGATTTAAAACCGCTCTTACAGAACCTTTATCTAATAATAATTTCTGTGCTTCCTGGTAATTAAGATATTTTACTTTTTCTAAAATCATTTGAACGCCTCGATCTATCAGCTTGTCATTTGTCAATTGCATGTCTACCATTCTATTTCCTTTAACATGTCCCAACTTTATCATTAGAGTTGTAGATATCATATTAAGAACAAGTTTTTGAGCCGTTCCACTTTTCATTCGTGTGCTACCGGTTACAAATTCAGGACCTACTTCAATTGTGATTGAATGTATGGCGGTTTGTTCTATTGGATTTCCTGGGTTGCAAGTAATACTAGCTGTTAATATTCCATTCTCATTAGCGGTTTTCAAAGCACTTAACACGTAGGGTGTCGTGCCTGATGCCGCGATTCCGATCAATGTATCTTGTTGATTGATGCCAAAAGCCTGTAAATCTTTCCAACCTTGACCTGTATCATCTTCTGCAAACTCCACTGCTTTTCGGATTGCTTGATCTCCTCCAGCCATTATACCAACAACTCTCCCAAAGTCAACTCCAAAAGTTGGTGGGCATTCGCTTGCATCAACAATTCCGAGTCGACCAGAGGTACCAGCACCTAAATAAAATAGCCTTCCGCCTTCTTTCATTCTTAGATAACAATCGTCAATGAATTTTTCGATTGAATGAAGTTTTTTTTGCACCGCGAATGCTACTTTCTGATCTTCCTCATTGATTTTAGTTAAAAGCGCAAGTGTTTCAAGTCTTTCTAAATCGGAATGATGAGATTCTGCTTCTGTGATCTTTTTCATTTTAAAAAAGTTGGGCTGAATAATTATTACTTTCTAGTGATACAGCAATATGATCTTGAAGAATTGTAGAAAGTCTTAATCCAAAGAAGTTAGCTTTAATAGGAAAACGTCTATGCTTTCGGTCTATTAATACAACAGTATATATATGTCTAGGTTGTTCTTCCAGTATTTTTATTAATCCGTATTGCATAGTCTTACCTGAGTTTAAAACGTCATCTACAATAATTACGGTTTTATTTTGTAACTCTTTACCATCGATGGTTAGTTTCACCGGTTGGCTAAGTGGTGACTCTTTATCTAAAATGATTTCAAAAAGAATGATTTTTTGCTCTGTATGCTGTTGCATTACATTTTTCAGCAAATCAGCTAAAATAATACCATTACCTGTTATTCCACCGATATAAATTGTTTCGAGTGCAAAGGTGTTCTCCAGTAATTGAAAAGCCAAACGATTTATTTTTTGTTCAATTTGCTGGTGGTTTAATATTTCCTGTTTCATTTCAAAAAATTGATTTATGGGAGTTCTTTTAAGTTTTCAATTACCCATCGGTTATTTTTACCAAGGGCTAATATTTTCAGGTAATACCTTCTTGCTTCAGAAAAATCTCCCTTTTCATGTGCAGCATGAGCAAGTAAAGATAAGCGGTACACCTTAATTCGTCTATAATTTTCTGCAGCTACGTAATTGCTATTGTCTAAATCTAAAGCTTTTACGTAGTAGATTTCAGCTTGGTCTAAATCTTGATTATTGTGGGCTTCAATTCCATTATAGGTTTGCCACATTGAATTCCAAGGCGCATAGAATAATGAGATAGAGAGTACTAGAATGAAAGAAAAAGGAATAAGAAATTTGTAAGGGGATGGCAGACGTTCGGAGTAAAAGAAGATAATACCCCAGATTACACCGCCAACCTTCGCACCAATTGTTACTTTATCTTCTAACCAATAGTTGCTTAAGGCAAAGAATATAAGTGAACCAATTACAGCAATGGCAATTGGAATAGCAACCTTTTGATTTGCTCTTCGGACAAAAATGGTATGTAGTGTGGAGTAAATAAATAGCGCAAAAAGAGAGGATGAGATTCCGATACCAGCATCATCAGAGATATTTAATTGAATTATTGATCCTATGATAGCACTGAAGAAACCAAAAAAAGCGAGAAATCTCCACCCTTTGTACCGTTCTAGATAAAAACCAAAAAAAAGCAAACCAGAGACATTTAATAATAAATGCCAATAATTTTCATGAATGAGTGTGTTTAGAAACAATCCATAGAAGTGACCTTTGAAAATTAGGATTGCACTAGGAGCTCCCATGTCTAGCATGTCCTCAATGTCTACATTCCAGTCGTTAGCTAAAATCACAAGAACAATATAATACACGATTAGTAACACCGTAAATAATGTGGTGTACCAAGGGAAAGGGATATGCTGAAATCGTTTATTCATGTTCAATATATACAAAGTTAGGGTAATAATGATACGGAAGTATCTGAAAAAACACAAACTTTTAAAAAAACATACATTTCTATTACGAAATCGTTTTAGTACTTGGTATTTTATACTTATTTTTGCACTCGATTTAATACGACTCAAATTTAAATTGAATTCCTAAAAGAGCATAAAATGCCAAAGAATAACTCCATCAAATCCATCCTTATTATCGGGAGTGGTCCTATTGTGATAGGTCAAGCATGTGAATTCGACTACTCAGGTTCTCAAGCATCAAGGTCATTAAGAGAAGAAGGAATCGAAGTGACTTTAATTAACTCCAATCCGGCAACAATCATGACGGATAAAGTTGTAGCTGACAATGTTTATTTGAAGCCACTTGAACCAGAAAGTATCATCGAAATTTTAGAGAATCACAAAATTGATGCAGTTCTTCCTACAATGGGAGGTCAGACAGCTTTAAATTTAGCAATTAAATGTGATGAACTTGGTATCTGGGAACAATATGGTGTAGCTATTATTGGAGTAGATATTAAGGCAATAGAAATCACTGAGAACCGTGAAGAATTTCGTTTGTTAATGGATAGAATTGGTGTTCCAATGGCTCCTCAAGCAACCGCTACTTCTTTCTTAGAAGGTAAAAAAATTGCACAAGAATTTGGTTTCCCATTATGTATTCGTGCGTCTTATACACTTGGTGGGGCTGGAGCTTCAATTGTTCATGATCCTGCAGAATTTGATACTTTATTGGAAAGAGGTTTACAATTATCACCTATTCATGAGGTAATGATTGATAAGGCTTTATTAGGCTGGAAAGAGTATGAACTTGAGCTTTTACGTGATGCAAATGACAATGTTGTTATCATCTGTTCTATCGAGAACTTTGACCCAATGGGAATTCACACGGGGGACTCGATAACAGTGGCACCAGCGATGACTCTTTCTGATACGACCTTTCAAAGAATGCGTGATATGGCGATCAAAATGATGCGTTCTATCGGTAATTTTGCTGGGGGATGTAATGTACAGTTTGCAGTTTCACCTGATAATAATGAAGATATCATTGCAATTGAAATTAATCCACGTGTCTCTCGATCATCTGCATTGGCATCAAAAGCTACTGGTTATCCAATCGCAAAAATTGCTAGTAAATTGGCAATCGGATACCACTTGGATGAGTTGCAAAATCAAATAACAAAAACAACATCTGCATTATTTGAACCAACATTGGATTACGTTATCGTAAAAATTCCGCGTTGGAACTTTAATAAATTCCCTGGAGCAAATCGTGAGTTAGGTTTGCAAATGAAATCCGTAGGGGAGGTAATGGGGATTGGACGCTCGTTCCAAGAAGCTTTACAAAAAGCGTGTCAATCGCTTGAAATTAATCGTAACGGACTAGGTGCGGATGGCAAAGAATTGACGAATCAAGCAGAGATTTTACATAGTTTAGAGCACGCATCATGGAATCGATTGTTCCATATATACGATGCTATTAAATTAGGTATTCCATTCAAAACAATTCAAGAAAAAACAAAAATCGATATCTGGTTCCTTCGTCAAATTGAAGATTTGGTTAAGTTGGAAAGAAAAATGGAGAAGTATTCTCTACTAACTTTACCACAAGAATTATTGTTTGAAGCAAAGCAAAAAGGATACGCAGATAGACAAATTGCACATGTTTTAAAATGTCTAGAATCCGAAGTTAAAACACTACGTGATAATTTTGGAATTAAGCGCGTTTATAAATTAGTGGATACATGTGCTGCTGAATTTGAAGCGCAAACACCTTACTATTATTCCACTTTTGAATACGAAAATGAATCAGAAGTTTCGGATCGTAAGAAAGTTGTTGTTTTAGGTTCGGGACCAAACCGTATCGGACAAGGTATTGAATTTGATTATTCCTGTGTACACGGTGTTTTAGCCGCTAAAGAATGTGGATATGAAACTATTATGATCAACTGTAATCCCGAAACAGTTTCTACGGATTTCGATACAGCAGATAAATTATATTTTGAACCTGTATTCTGGGAACATATCTATGATATTATCCAACATGAAAAACCGGAAGGAGTTATTGTACAGCTTGGTGGGCAAACAGCCTTAAAATTAGCTGAGAAGTTAGAACGTTACGGAATCAAAATCTTAGGAACATCATTTGATGCTTTAGATCTAGCCGAAGACCGTGGGCGTTTCTCCGCTGTTTTAGAAGAAAATAATATTCCTTTTCCTAAATATGGAATTGTTGAAAGTGCTGAACAAGCAATTGAACTATCCAAAGACTTAGGATTTCCGCTATTGGTCCGTCCTTCCTACGTGTTAGGTGGACAAAAAATGAAGATTGTGATTAACAAGGAGGAATTGGAAACGCACGTTGTTGATATTATCAATGAAATGGGCTCCAACCAAATTTTGTTAGACCACTTCTTAGGTGGTGCAATTGAGGCAGAAGCAGATGCTATTTGTGATGGTGAAAATGTATACATCATTGGTATCATGCAACACATCGAACCAGCTGGTATTCACTCCGGTGATTCTTACGCTTTGTTACCTCCATACAATTTAGGGGACTTCGTAATGACACAAATTGAAGATATCACTAAGAAAATTGCGATTGCTTTAAAAACGGTTGGATTAATCAATATCCAGTTTGCTATTAAAGATGATAAGGTTTATGTAATTGAGGCTAATCCAAGAGCTTCTCGTACTGTTCCTTTTATAGCGAAGGCATACGATGAACCTTATGTGAATTATGCAACTAAGGTTATGCTTGGCCATAACAAAGTAACCGACTTTAAGTTTAACCCGCGAAAAGAAGGTTATGCCATTAAAATACCTGTTTTTTCTTACGAGAAATTTCCAGAAGTAAAAAAGGAATTAGGACCTGAAATGAAATCTACTGGTGAAGCAATACGATTCATAAAAGATTTGAAAGATCCTTATTTCATGAAGATTTATTCAGAAAGAAATATGCACTTATCTAAATAATTGAAATGCCTATATTAACTATCTTGGGATTGTTTAAAATGCTCCTTATAATAATTGGAGTACTAACACTTATTCGTTTTCTAGGTAAATTAATGATTGCTAAAAGGGATATAGATGCTCAAAAGCAGTTAAAGCGTGAAAACGAATCGATTGAAAGGGACAGAAGACAAAAGTTGAAAGATTTTGGTAAGGTAAAAATCACTAGTAGTAAGGTGAAAACTTCTTCTTCCAATGACGCTCAGGACATCGAAGATGTAGGTTATGAAGAAATAAAGTAAAAAAAGGCTATCCAATTAAGGATAGCCTTTTTTTCTTAATCTAGATTAAGAATCTATCAATACCGAATCCTTAATTTTGTAAAATAAATTGATAGAAATGAAATTATTAGATGCCCTAAAGTGGCGATATGCAGTTAAAAAAATGAGTAAAGTGCCTGTTGAACAATCTAAAATTGATCAAATCGTAGAGGCAGCTCATTTAGCTCCAACATCAAGTGGAATTCAACCTTTTGAATTGATTTTAATTACAAATAAGGAATTAAAAGAGCAAATTCATCCAATTGCCTATGGCCAAGATCAAATTGTGGATGGTTCCCACCTTTTGATTTTTGCTGTTTGGGATAAATATACAGATGAACGAATTGATAATTATTTCAACTATCAAAACGAAATGCGAGGAATTCCTTTGGATTCAACTGATGATTATAAGAATCAGTTGAAAGGATTGTATTTTTCAATGTCTGAAGAGCAACAATTTGCGCACGCTTCAAAACAAGCATACATTTCATTTGGAACAGCTTTAGCTGCAGCAGCAGAATTGCAAGTGGACAGCACGCCGATGGAAGGTTTTATTCCTGAAAAACTAGACGAATTATTAGAATTGAATAAGAAAGGTTTGAAATCTGCAACAATGATTGCTTTTGGAACACGTGCAACAGAAGGAGATTGGTTGCAAAATCTGAAGAAAGTAAGAAAACCGATGGATCAATTCTTGACGAAAATAGATTAATAAACTCTGTTATCTTTAACGATTTACAACTATTCGTTAGTCTCAAAAGAAATCTTTAATCCTAACATTAACAGCATACTTTTGTTGTTAATGTTAGGATTTGTTCTTTCTGTAATCCTTAAAAAGGTCAATATCGCAATAAATTAGATTTAATAATTGTTCTTGATAAGCAATATATTCCCTAAATTTCTTTGCTTCTACTTTTACACGTTTTAGGGCTATTTTTTCGGTCATATTTTGATTTGCGCCAAGTTGCTTAACCATTTCATCAAATTGTACGTATAATAGTTCAAGTTCTTTTTCCATCTTTCTGCGAATCTTTTTTTCGTCGTCAAGTCCATCAAAATCAGAAAAAGTATTTTTATATACTTGTAATAGATGTTCTAAATTCCCTTGCTCGTAACTTACGATTATTTCTTGGGCAACAATTGTTGCATTGGGATTTGAGTTTCTATCTGGATGGTAAAATTTCATCAAATCTTTATAGATACTACGTATCGTTTTTTTTTCGTTATCTGAGGTTGATTTTTTTGTTACATTTTGAGGGAGCTCTTCATCAACTTCTATTTCAATTGGAGTCAATTCTTCATCATCAATATGAATACCTGTGTGGTATAAAACAATCGCTTTCCACTTTTTGATTTCATCGTAACTTAATGTAAAAAAGTCTTCAAATGAATGAAAAACATTTTTGAATTCATTTGATATATCTTTTTGAATTCCTTTATTTGACTGAACTGACTGATGTAGGCTGTCTAAAGAATGAAGCTGTAATAGGAACAATTCTCGTAATCGACTATAATGTTTACCTAGTGCTTGAAACCTCAATTGTTTGTAAATTTCATATCCTTTTTGAATGTTTTCAATTGCTAATTTCATCCGTTCTATCTGATCTAATAAATCGATAAGGGGAATCTCTTTCGCTTTCTTTTTTGAAAGGATTTGTGGTAATTGGTTGTTCATACTTCAAAAATAGGTTTTATTACCTGTTTTGATTTTGTAGTTTTGTAAAAAAAATAATAATGGCTGAAATAGCAGAGGTAATCAAAATACAAATTGCATCAGAATTAACTCAAAATGTTGATGAAGAAAATCAAGTTGTTGTTCATTGCATGTTTCCTGCAGTTAATGAAGAAAATGGATTGAGAATTTGGCCTACAACGTTTTTAATTTGTCGTCAAACAAGAGTTAGGGTGGGACTTGTTCATCAAGAGAATATTACGATGTATCCGAATTGGACCTGGGTTCCTGAAAACACAAGTTATTTTTTCACTTTATTTTTTAGAGGGTTACCCAAAGGGTGTCGTACTTTTGATTTGATTGAAGAGATACCTCAATCTGGAGGTTTTGTTGTACGAAATATTGTGAGAAATAATTCGGATGTTTATAAAGTAGCATTAGGTTAGAAAGACCTAATAATAGTTCTTTCTAACCGTTGTCTTAAAATCAATCTAAGCGACCTCTTCGTGTAGGTTCCTTCACTTTTGGCCATTCAATTCGCTTTCCTTCTTTATCTAATGGCATTATTCGCTTTTCATTTGAAATATCCTGAGGATCATTAGCTGCTTCAATCGTTAAGATCGCAGTTGTTATTACATTTTTTATGACATCTTCAAACACTATTTTATCATAGGTATCTAAGTTTGTATGCCATGTATATGGTCCATAACCCCAGCTTTGACATCCAAAAGCAAATGCAGGTACACCTGCAGCAACGAATGGGACATTATCCGTTCCTCTGGTCTGTGGAGCACCAGGGAAAGTTGGAGTGATGTACTTACTTATCGAGTCAGGTACTTTATCTAACCATCTATTTAGATAGTCATAGGCTTGAATAAATCCTTGTCCATTGATGGATGTAATACGACCCGTTCCCGAGTCTTGATTAAACATAACCTTAAGGTTTTTAATGATTTCAGGATGATCTTGTACAAATGCACTAGAGCCATTTAAACCTTGTTCTTCACTATTCCAATGACCAATAATAATTGATCTTTCAGGATTTGGGTATAACTTTTTTATGATACGGGCAACTTCCATCATTAAAATTGTTCCCGTTCCGTTGTCTGTTGCTCCTTGTGCACCATCCCAGGCGTCTAGATGAGCTGAAAGCATAACAAATTCATTTTTCTTTGAATTACCAGGTATTACAGCTATTGTATTAAAAACTTTTGTTTCACCTAAATGTTTGGATTGGGTTTGAATCTTCAATGTAGGATAGGCTCCTTTTTGAGTAAGGCGATAGATCAAACCGTAATCTTCATTGTTTAGGTCAAGCTGTGGGATGGCTGCAGTTTTTGCATCAAAAACACGATTAGACCCTGTTATCCCAGTCCATCCGTTAATGATAATTCCAACCGCACCAGCTTCTTCCAATCGTTCAATTAATTTGGTTGTATTTGTAGCTGCAAATTTCAAACTTGTATTCCATTCATTTTGGATGCGATCTTTTTCAAGTTTGTATTTCTTGAAATCTTCCTCGGTTGCATGTTCTTTCCATTGTTCTTCTGGTCTTCCTGATGGAAAGTAAGGTGAAATCAAGACGATTTTACCTTTAATTTTATCTAGAAAAGTAGTCACCGATTCAGAAGTTGTGAATATCGGCAATATGATTGTTTCAGCTTCTATTGGTTTTTTCATGTTAGGCGTCCACGCTAATTGTCTGCCTACTAATTGTTGTTTACGAGGTGCTATTAATTCAACGGTTGTATTTCCTCTTTCCCAAGCTTTCCACTCGCCATAGGATTCATTTTTGGCTTCGATTCCCCATTTTTTATAAGTTTCAACAACCCAGTCATTCGCTTGCTTCATTTGAGGTGAACCAACCAATCTAGTTCCAATACCATCTAATAGTTCGTAAGCAAGTTGTTCGAGTTGTGAATTTTCAGTAGCTTCTTTTACAATTGCATTTACATCTGTTTTATGTTGAGCTATTGCAATTGTCGAAAATAATAAAGGTGCAATGATTATTGCTTTCATTCTGTTTCTTTTAGATTAAACGTTGTTATTTATTGATGTAATAATTGGATTTTGATAAATCTATTTGGTTTTGAGGCTCATTGGCCCAAGTTACAAAATCTTCAAATTTATCTTTGTTTCCAGTTATCCAATTATCAAAAGTATCTTCATCTACATTTCTAAAAATGTAATAATTATAGGCTTCAAAATGACCTGCATCATATACTTTTTTGTAAAAATCAAAAAGTACATTTTGCTTTTTTAGTTTGTTGTCTTCTTTAAAATAATGTTCAACAAAATTTGTCCGAATTCTATTCAAAGATTCGATTGATATTTCAGTTTCGTTTGTAAGGGCAAGAGTAAAACTGGTTCCCCAATATAAACACAAAGGTATGGCATCTAGAAAATTATCTGCATTTGAAAACTTGGGGTCAATGTAAATGGTATTATCGCACATTTTGATATTTATTTTTGTAGAATCTGCGTTTATCGTCTCAATGATAATATTGTCTTTAAAGGCGTTGAAGAAGTATTTCCCTAAGTTGGTTGACCGTTCTGTGTTTGGCTCCAAATTCATAAAGATTTCAGCGTAGATGGTTCCTGCTAATATATCTTTTGATGAAAGGTATAAAGTGGCCAGTCTATAATAATTAGATGGATAAAGAGGATTAGCAATTATTCCATTTTTATAATTTTTAGCTGCTTGGTCATAAGCTTTTTGCATTAAAAAGATATTCCCTTTTTCTAGATGTAAATTTCCTGCATTTGGAAAACGCTTAATCCCTGTTTCATAGGTTTTAATTGCTTTTTCAGGGTCACCACTATAGCTATAAGCATTTCCTAAACCCTGAAATGATTGGCTTGTAGCATTTTTATATTTGGTTGATTTTTTGTAATAGGTCATCGCATTTTTATGATCGCCTTTTAGAGTATAAGCATAAGCGATTTCATAGGGATAGATGTAATTAGATGGATCATCAGCCATGCATTCTTTGAGAATCACGATACTCTCATCAATCTTACCGTTATCCATTAAGTTGATAGCGATTTCCCCTCGTTTTAAGGCTGATTCTTGTTTAGTTTGAGAAAATAGTACAAGAGGTAATAATACTAGAACTAATGCTAAAGAAGTTTTCATATGTTTTATAGTTTACTATGCGCATTGAAGATAGTATTTATTTCCTTTTGATTTATTTATGTGTTATTTTTCTAACTTTAAAAAAACACTTTTTTTATTATAGCATGATTAGACCCATTTACAATTTTTATTGCAGAACTTATCAGGCAATATTTAGATTAGTAATGCCGTTTTTGCCTTGGCGAAAGCCTATACTTTTGGAAGGAGAAGGGAGCTTAGATGAAATTCCCACATTATTAAATGAATTAAATTCAAGAAATGTTTTAATTATAACGGATAAAGGATTGATGAATTTAGGTTTGGTTAATAACTTGATTAATAACCTACTGGATAATTCATTTAAAGTTGTTGTTTATGATGAAACAATTCCCAATCCAACGATAGAAAATATAGAAGCTGCATTGGAATTGTATAAGCAAAACAACTGTTCTGCCATTATTGCTTTTGGAGGTGGTTCTCCTATGGATTGTGCAAAAGCTGTCGGGGCTAGGGTTGCAAGACCGCATAAGTCAATCCCACAAATGAAAGGTCAATTAAAAGTGTTAAAAAAAATCCCATTATTAATTGCAATACCAACTACATCTGGAACAGGTTCGGAAGTTACACTAGCGGCTGTGGTTTCGAATAGTATAACATATGAAAAGTATGCAATTAATGATACGGTATTGATTCCTAAGTATGCTGTTTTAGATCCATCTTTAACAGTAAAACTTCCTGCTCATATTACTTCAACTACAGGTATGGATGCTTTGACACATGCTGTTGAATCATTTATTGGAAAAAGTAATACTAAAGAAACAATAGAAGCTAGCTTAGAAGCTGTAAAGTTAATATATGAAAATTTATACACAGCTTATATCACTCCCTCAGATTTAAAAGCACGATCAAATATGCAACGCGCTTCTTACTTAGCGGGTGTCGCTTTTACTAGAGCTTACGTGGGTTATGTGCATTGTATTGCTCATACTTTAGGAGGTTTTTATGGTGTACCTCATGGATTAGCAAATGCTGTCATTTTACCTTATGTGTTGGAAGAATATGGACAAGCGGCTCACGAAAGACTCGCTTTATTATCTGATCATCTAGGTTTAACAGATAAAAATGTAAGTACAGCTGATAAAGCAAATACATTTATTCGTCTTGTAAAGGATTTAAATGAGAAGATGGACATCCCAACTAAACTAGACGGTATTAAGAGTGAAGATATCCCTAAAATGATTAAACGTGCTATAGCTGAAGGTAATCCTCTATATCCAGTACCTGTGATATGGGAAGCGAAGGACTTTGAAAAAATATATAATATGATTCAAGCTTAGTTGAATAACATTCCAAATATAAGTTATCTTATATGGATGATTATTTGCTTATTTCTTTTAATTGAAAAATAATTTCATTTAGAGCTCTTTTTGAAGCGTTCATGACTGGAAGGATAGGCCAAATGTGAGGCATGTCTGTACCAATAATTAGTTTGTGTTTGATAGCATCATTTTGCAAACGTTGAATCATTTTCTTTTGATCGGGAAATGTGATGTCATTTTCTGCAAGATACCAGTAGGAGTAAGGTAGATTATTAATGGGTCCAAATAGAGGAGAGATGGAAGGATGATCTAATGGTTGGCCGGGGTTTAGCATCTGCTTTGCCTCGGTTACTCCAACTCTACTAAGCATGGGGTCTATTTCATCTACCGATATAATTTCAGGATTTGATAGTGTCAAGTCTGTAACAGGTGAAATTAAAAATAAAGAGTGGGGGAGTTTATCTAAACCTTGTTCGCTTATCATTTTCTGGACTAAATTCAATATCAATGTACCACCAGCAGAATCCCCCATCAAAACGATTCTGTTGTTTTTAAATTTTTTGAGTGCTTCTTGATAAACACTGAAGATGTTATCTTGAATAACTTGCCAATTATTTTCTGGAGCTTTGGGATAATCGACAAACCAGATGTCATAATCTGTTTTTTTTGCAATATTTGCAATGAAGTTCCAATGATGCTGCGTCGGTCCATAGACAAAGGCACCACCATGTATATATATTAGTAAATATCGTGCAAATGAAGATTTCTGTATTTCAGTAATCGTCGTTTCTTTTACTGTAATGATTCTTGAAGTATGTTTTTTTAGGAATCTACTCGAAGGTTTTAAGGCATTGTCATTCCTGAGCTTATTGTACTTAAGTGGCGATTTTTTAAAGATTCTTTTTACTCCTTTTAAGCGAATCACTAACATTGTTAAGTAATAAGAAAAGTCTTTATTGTTCATCTGTAGTAATTTAAAAGTCTTTGTAATATAACAATAAAAAATAGATGAGCATGAGCTTAATTAAACTTACAATAATATTGGTTATAAATAGATTAAGTTAAATTAAAAGGATTTATCTAAGGCGATTTGAAAAAAACAGTATTACAAATGAAAACTATATCTTCATTTTAGCCATTTGCTTTGTTATGAAATTAACGGCTTTTTGTGGAGCTAGTCGGTAAAAGAAATCAAGCATTTTAGCATCTTTCCCAACCAGTACACGGAATTTATTTTGCTCTATTCCTTCTATAATAATGGATGCGGCCTTTTGAGCTGAAGTTGTCTGGTTGGCTGCCGTACTTTCTTTTTGTTTTGCTTCTTGCTCCTTTGTTTGGATACCAGAATTGGACATTATATTTGTATTAATTGCCCCTGGATGTACAATTGTTACTCCAACATTAGTTTTGAGTAATTCAGTATACAGACCTTCTGTTAATAACTTTACAGCTGCTTTTGATGCTCCATAAAACGTTTGTCCAGGGAAGGGTATAAAACCTCCCATACTTGAAATGTTTGCAATGTGCGCTTGAGGTCTTTTAAGTAGATGAGGCAAAAACGTTTTTGTCATGTATAAAGTACCATAAAAATTGATATTCATAATTCTGTCAATAATATCGTACGATAAGTCATTCACATCAATAAAAGGCTGAATAATTCCTGCATTATTTATAATTGCATCGACTTGACCATGAATATCAATTATAACAGGTGGAAGTAGTTCTACTGAAGTTCTATCAGCGATATTTAACACATGAAGTGAAACATTATGTACACCAATAATTTCCGCGGTTTCTTCTAGTCCTTTTTCATTAATATCAACCATGGCTACTTTAGCACCTTTTTGTACAAGTTGAATGGTTAATTCTCGACCCATTCCACTACCAGCTCCAGTAACAACAAATACTTTTTTATCGATGATCATACTACCATTTTAAATTATTGATTTAATGAATATAGTATTTATTATTGTAACTATTTGAAAGATAGTGTGCCAATAACTTGTTCAAATACCAGAGCGTAGTCATTAGATGATTTTTTTTCCATGGTGACGGTAACTTGATATTTGGTTGTATCTATTAGGTGATTGTAAACTAGAAATGTATAATCACGACCATTAATGTGGCTTTGACATTTATCAAATTTATACTTTACATTATTAATATTCTTGTAATTTGATTCGGTAATCTGACCGTTTAAGTAGGTTGCTATAGTTTCTGTTATGGTTTTGTCTAAATTAGATAATTCGTTACGATCTATTTCTGTTCTTTCAATGTTCAGATTTTCCATGAAATCAGTTTCTCCAATTTGATTACTCCTAATTATAAATTCAAGATTTAAGAAATTAGTATCTAAATCTAGCGAATCAGGGAAAAATAAAATATACGAATTTGTTTCATATCGCACCCAGTCATCATTTACATAATCCGGTAATAAAGGAGTCGATTCACTGTTAGATTGATTACAAGCCAAAAATGTAAATAGTGAAAATAAAGTGTACAACACTACTTTTCGATTCAGAGACATAAATCTAGTCTTAAATGTTAATATATTAAATAAAAATACGAAAAAAAAAGAGCACTTATGAGTGATGGTGAGGCAATCGTTAATTCATTTCTTCTTGAAAAGTTGGGGTCGTTCTAGGGCCAAATTTTTTAAAGAAGAAAATTACCCACAAAAACTGTGTATACCCATAAACCATATCTTCTAGTGGTATGGTACCTATTCTAAGTGTTAAAAATTCGCTGGGGTTGTAGTTTACAATTGGCGATTCTAATCCTGTTCCTGTCAAAACGCCATTCACTGGAAAAAAACCTAACATTAAGATTGTAAATACCAATGAAGCCTCACCAATCCAGCGCACCCGGAACACAAAATACAACAAAAACATTGACAGTGCTGTGAGTATTGCAGTGATAAATGTATAAGCTTTGTCAGGGTAGAGAAGAGCGGCTACAGAACAAACGATTATAGTTAGAAATGCGATTATTGAATTAAAATAATTTATCCAATTTAAATCGAAAAAACGTGTAACACTATAATAGGTGAAAGTACAAGAGAAAGGAATACATAGAAAAAATAACCATTCTTCTAAGGGTAAACCTAGTAGCGTTATACCCATGGTATAGTCATTGTTGAACCACCAAACACCCATTTTTGTGAACCAAACATCCCATAACACAAAGGGTATACCTACAACGATAGCGGCTTTTAAATAAGCTATAAAATATCTATTAAATTTCAATCTTTTATCAAAGGAATAGATAAAGCAAATGATAACTGTAAAAAAGTTAACAAGTAAGTAAGTATAAGTATGCAGCATTATTTTTTATACATTTTAAAGTATTTAATAGGCACCCAAAGAAAACCAAAACATTCTCCATCTTCTTTATTGGTATGTTTATGATGTTGTTTATGTGCACGTCTAATTCCTAAGAAATAGGTGCTATCAGTTGATCTGAAAATTTTTACACGTTGATGAATAAAAATGTCGTGAACAAAAAAATAGGCCATTCCATATAAAGTAATTCCCAAGCCTATGTAAAATTTAGAGTCCCAATCATTGTCTATGCCACTAAATATTAAAAGTATAGCTGGTATGGCAAAAATCACGAAAAACCAATCGTTTTGCTCCATAGGACCATCTGTACTATGATCATGATGGTCTCTATGAAGAATCCACAGAAAGCCATGCATCACATATTTGTGTATTAACCAGGTCAATGGTTCCATGAGTAAAAACGTTACGATAATTAATAGTAAATTCATCTAAATTAATCTTTTAAAATACTTTCAATCAGATGATTAAGTGATTTTTGTTCAACCTGTTGTTTATGTTGTGTGAGAAATGATTTATCAGTACTTAGATTATTTTGATAATTTAAGAATTTTGGGCATTTCTTTTGAATTGAATATCGGATAAATCGGATTTCTATATTTTCAGGCTGTTGCTGAACCGCTTTTTCGATATTTGCTTTACCTTTTTTAAATGTCGCTAATTTGTCGAAGGGATTACTTAAGTGGTTTGCCCACATAATCTGAAAGGCACCAAGATAAGCAAGTTCTACATTCGTTTTGTTATTTTGACGCTCTAGCTTTGTTAACCAATTATTACAAGCGCTTTTGTTTTCTGCTGCATATGGGTAATCACTTCTAATACTTTCCAAAGGTAAACTCGTAATCACTAGAAATACGCATCCAATTACAGAAGCAATGATCGATTGGGATATCATCTTAGAATGGTTTTATATTCCACATAACTACTCATCATTAAAGATAACTTTCTTGAATTAGGTATTCGTATTCGTTCATTTAAAATACGATTTGCAGATAAGCGTCTAATTTTTTTAAACAAAGAAATATAGTACTTATAAGCTAAAAAAACCCCCAGTTTAGAGCTGTTAGGTAATAGTTTTATGCCAATTAAAGCTTCTTTAAATTCATCATTTATTTCCTTTTCGATACTTGCTTTAACATGGTTATTAAATGTTGAAAAATCAACTCCAGGAAAATAGGTTCTACCGAGTACTTGATAATCATCTTTAAGATCTCTTAAGAAATTAATTTTTTGAAATGCAGAACCAAGTTTCATCGCAAATGGTTTCAAATTGTTATACTTAGTGACATCTCCATTTACAAAAACTTGAAGGCACATCAATCCTACTACTTCAGCAGATCCTACGATATATTCCTTGTATTTTTCAGAATTATACTCCATCGGTTCAAGATCCATAGCCATACTTTTTAGAAATAATCGTATTAGATTATGATCGATTTGATATTGATTAACAACAGATTGAAAGGCATTTAAAATAGGATTCAATGAAATTCCATCTTTTATTGCTATCCAGGTTTCTGTTGTGAATTTCTCCAATAGTTCTTTTTTGTTGTAACCATGAAAGCTATCAACAATCTCGTCTGCTAATCGAACATATCCGTAGATAGAGTGAATTGCTGGTCTAATTTTTTTCCCCAATGCAAGGATACCAATAGAAAAGCTAGTGCTGTATTTATTAGTGGTTAATTTACTTACTTGCACGGATAAATCATCATATGTTTTTTTCATATAACATTAGATTTTATTAATAACTTCATTCGCTACAATGCGTCCTGATATAATTGATGGGGGGACTCCTGGTCCCGGGATTGTTAATTGCCCTGTATAGTAAAGATTTTTTATCTTTTTATTTTTTATAGTTGGTTTTAGAACTGCAGTTTGTTTAAGTGTGTTTGCTAGCCCATAGGCGTTCCCTCCGTAAGCATTGTAATCTTTTTTGAAGTCTGTGACGCAATAGCTTCGTTTATAATCAATTTTATCTTCTAGATTAGTGATGTTAAGATGTTTTTCAATGCGGCTTATCATGTTCTTAAAATAATACTCTCTCGTTTCTTCTTTGTCTGGTAGATTGATCGAAATAGGCATTAAAAGAAATACATTTTCATGACCTTCAGGTGCTACGTTTGGATCCGTTTTTGAAGGGCAACAAGCGTAGAATAATGGTTTATCAGGCCATTTCGGGTTGTTATATATTTCAGCAACATGATCGTCTAAATCATTCTCAAAAAAAAGTGTATGATGTTTAAGGTTTGGAAGTTTTTCTTTGAAACCTAAATAGTAAATCAAACAAGAAGGTGCAAAAGTTCTTGTTTCCCAATATTTATCGTCGTAATTCCTTTTGTCTTCTTTTAAGAGCGTCTCAGTATGTGCGTAATCTGCTGCAGAAATCACACTATCAAAAATCAATTCTTCTCCATTAATACTAAGTTGTGTTTGATTATTTGGCAGAGCTTTGATTTCTGTCACAGCTGAATTAAAATGAAATTTAACACCTTGTTGTTCCCCAATATTCTTCATGGCTAAAACAAGTTGATAGAATCCACCCATTGGGTACCAAGTGCCAATCGTGTATCCACCATAATTCATTAAGCTATATAAGGCTGGTATTTCTTTTGGCGATGCCCCCAAAAATATGACAGGGAATTCCATTAATGCGATTAGCTTGGGATGTTTAAAATAGCGTTTGACATACGTCCTAAAATTGGTTAGAATGTCAAATTTTAAAGACTTAAAGCCTAAACTTGGGCTGACAAATTCGAACCAAGAATAGCAAGGTTTGTTAACAAACTCATTCATTCCAACTTCATATTTGTATTTAGCTGAATCCATGAATTTATCTAACCTTTTTCCAGCTCCAGGCTCAATAGCTTCAAATAAACTTCTTAATGATTCATAGTCTTGTGGTACTTGTAAATTTTCATCACTAAATATCATCTCAAATTGAGGGTTTAAGGAGACTAACTCGAAGAAATGAGATTGATCCGTTCCAAAATCTTGAAAAAACTTATTGATTATATCAGGCATCCAATACCAACTCGGCCCCATGTCAAATACATATCCATCCTCCGTTTTAAATTGTCTTGCTCTTCCACCAGGTTGATCGTTTTTCTCATATACATGAACTTCAAATCCTGCTTTAGCGCTATATGCAGCAGCAGATAAACCTGATATTCCAGAACCAATTACGGCAATTCTCTTTGTCATTGTAATTTAATAGTTAGTTTACAAAAGCACCTATTAGTATTGTTTTAGACAATATTAGTTAAAATATTAGTTTAATTTACCTCTACATTAGAAAAAAAAGTAGAAAACTCCAAAATAACACTTAATAAAACCACTTTAGATTATGCAAATTCTTGAATATGGTTTATTTTTAAACTATATAAATGATTTGGTAACTTATCTAAAAGATACCTAAATATCATTTTTAACTTTTTGGAATCCTACTCCTATTATCATAATAAATGTGAAATTTTTATAGTTTTCACATTTAACTTTATGTCTAATGTTTTTTTTAACAGCGGGTAATCAAAGTAGTCTGTTGAGATTTGGTCTAATCGAGCAAATAATGAGATTGATAGGTTTAAAAACATAACAAGAGCATATTGCATTTCTGGTCTAATTTTTTTTAACCAAAAAAAGATAATGCATTGTTTTGAATCAATTAAAGAGGGTATTTTTGCTTTAATCAGAAGTCAGCAGAGCGTATGAAACAAATAGGTATTAAGATGGAAATGAATAGAAGAGAATGGATTTATCTTATTAAGTGTGTTGTATCTGCAATGTTATGTTATTCATTCTTTTTTGTGGTTCCTGAACTGCCTATTTATTGGGCCTTAATTTCAACCGTTATTGTTTTGTCTCCAGATAATGATAATCAACTGGCTTATACGCGAATTAAGTCAAATGTTTTAGGTGGTTTGGTTGGATTACTTTTGTATGCAATACCTCTTCCAAATATGTTAATCGTCGCGTTAGGTATTACTCTTACGATTTTAATTGGGTATTTTTTACAGATTCAAAATACAGTTAGATCAGGAATGGCAGCCGTTATTATTGTGTTAGTGGAAACTAAAGACGTCAAAGATTGGTCTGTCCCTGTGGATCGAATAATTTGTGTATTTATAGGCTGTCTAGTTTCTCTATTTGTGACTTATATTTTTTCTTTTTTTCAAAATACTGTAAGTACAGAAAATGTAGAAAAAGTTTAATTATTTCAATATCAAAAGGCAAGTATTTTAAATCTGTTAAAGCTTGTTTAAACAGCTTAAAATTTTGGTTTTTTTTACGTTATTTGTAGTATTAATAGGAGTTTATGACAAAACCAACTAGATTATTCGACTTGTTGCAAGTTCATCAAGAAATTGTTCCAGGAACGAATATATTTCATTATAAAGAGAGCGATCAATGGGTCGGCGTATCAACAGATAATTTTATTGAACGTGTTAACACAATATCTAAAGGTTTGTTAGCGTCTGGCGTTCAACCTAATGATAAAGTTGGTCTAATTAGTGAAAACAGATTAGAGTGGAATCTACTTGATTTTGCAGTGCAACAAGTGGGAGCGGTTCTAGTAGCAATTTATCCGAATATCTCTGATAATGATTATCGTTTCATATTAAATGACGCCGAAATAAAATTATGTTTTGTTAGTAATGATAGCTTATTTCAACGATTATTAGCTATTAAAAATGATCTCCAAACGTTAAACGAAGTTTATACTTTAAACATTTACCAAAATATCCCTAATTGGAGTGAAATGGTAGTCAAAGGTGTGGATGTTTCCAACGAAATTCTCAATGAAAGAAAACTTCTGGTTAAACCTACTGATTTAGCCACTTTGATTTACACATCGGGTACAACTGGTGTGCCTAAAGGTGTTATGCTTACTCATGAAAATCTATTGGCTGACGTTAACAGTTCAATTTATTCATTTCCAGTTACCGCTTACGACAAAGCTTTAACCTTTTTACCATCATGTCATGCTTATGAACGCGTATTTCAGTATGTCTATATAGGGATGGGGTTGTCCATCTATTATGCACAATCAATTGATACGCTAGGGGAGGATATAAAATCAGTTAAACCACAAATATTCTCAGCTGTTCCAAGAGTGTTAGAGAAGGTGTACGAGAAAATAATGGCAACAGGGGAATCATTGACTGGTATCAAACGTGCTTTGTTCTTTTGGGCGATAAGATTGGGCGAAAAATATGATTTAGATGAAACAAAATTTTCGGCAAGTTATAGATTTCAATTAAAGATTGCCCGCAAATTGATTTTCACTAAATGGAAAGAAGCGCTAGGGGGCGAAATTAAAGGTATAGCATCCGGTAGTGCTACGCTACAAACGAGATTGTTAAAACTTTATTTAGCAGCTGGAATTCCAATATTCGAGGGGTATGGTTTAACTGAAGCAGGACCTTGCTTATCGGTGAATTGCATAAAAAGAGGGATTAAAATTGGAACCGTTGGTTTACCATTAGTTGATATAGAAATAAAGTTAGCGGAAGATGGTGAAATTCTTGCAAAAGGTAAAAATATAATGCAAGGATACTATAAAAATCCAGAAGCAACAGCTGAAGTTATAAAAGACGGATGGTTATATACGGGGGATATTGGTGTTTGGGATGGCAAATTTTTAAAGATTATCGATCGGAAAAAAGAAATGTTCAAGACATCAGGAGGTAAATACGTTGTTCCACAACAGATAGAAGCGAAAATGAGCGAATCAACTTGGATTGAACAGATCATGGTCGTAGGTGAAGGCCAAAAATTCCCGGCTGCATTGATTGTTCCAGCTTATGATAAACTTACAGAATGGTTGAAGTCTACAGGAGAATCTTTATCTTCTTTATCACGCGAGGATTTGATGAAGAATATTAAGATCAAAGAAAAAATAAAGCAGGAAGTTGATCGAATTAATTCAAATTTTGGAAACTGGGAAAGGATTAAAGATTTTCGTCTGCTACCGGCAGAGTTTTCTATTGAGACGGGCGAACTCACGCCAACGTTAAAAATTAAACGAAAGATTATTGAGCAAAAATATCGTCAATTAATTGAGCAGATTTATTTGAAAGCTTAAATCACAATAAAAAAAAGGAACTTCATAAGGGTTCCTTTTTTTTATTGTGTACTTAGTTCCTCCTTTTGGTAATAGATCAAGTAACTATTGGAAAGGATAGATTAGATAATAAGATTAGAAAAGCGAGTGTTAGATACACTCGCTTTATTTTTTTTAGCTTCTTTTGGTTAATGATTTAAATCTTAGGTTCTTCTTTTCCTATGTTGTACCAATTTATTTTGCGAGAAAAGTACATCACAAATCCTAAAATTACAAAGACACCAATACTTCCAATTAACAAAGCATAATCTTGGACTTGTATGATTACAAATATAAAGGTGTATAAGATTAATAGAAGTCCTCCCATGAAGGCTGATAATTTTGTGTTCTTTAAGATCGCCTTGGTGTACAATGTGATTAGTAATATTGTACCTATTGCGGCTATCCAAAAAGATAAATTGAATATCAAATGTTCGGATAATGCTAATAATAAGCTATAAAAAATCACTAATGCCAACCCGACCAAAATGTACTGTATTGGGTGAATGAGGACTTTATTCATTACTTCAATAAAAAAGAATGCAAGGAACGTAAAACCAATAAATAAGATTGCGTATTTACTTGCTCTGTATGATTTTTGGTAATTATCAACTGGTAATTTTAGATCAACTCCAAATGATGAATATTCGATTGCATGAGATGAACCAATCCACGTTTGAGGGAAATTTCGATTCAAGTGAAGTACATTCCAATTAGCTTTAAATCCATTTTCAGTAACCTTATGTACATCGGGTAGAAAGGAACCGTTAAAGGAAGGGTTAGGCCAATTTGAAGTTAAGTTAATATCAGTAATTTTTCCAACTGGTGTAAAATACAGTTGTTGACTACCTTTGAGTTCCAACTCTAAATTAAAAGTGTAATTTATACTGTCAGAAGGGGAGATATCAACTTTTGCATTTATTCCTGAATTAACAATATCATTGGAGCTTACACCTGGATTGAAGCTAACACCTTTTGAATTCCACGTCAATTCAATTTGTTTTTCTATCCCTCTAAGATCATCAATCCCAATAACGAATTCGGCTTTATCAAATAGTATATTTTGAGGATCAATATTGTAGTCATTTATATTAAATGGATTAAATTTTCCACTTATTTTTAGTTTAGAATTGTACACAACAATTTCGAAAATACCTCGTTGTCGCTTTTCAGGTGAAATCTCACCATTTACATCAAGTATTTCAGGAAGTATATGAACATATTCCTTATATGAAATGGTTTTTATTGAACTGTCTTTTGGATTCACTTCTTTTACGTAGCGATAATAAGGGATTGAAATAAATGGACCCGATATTGTTTGCTGTTCCGCCCATTTAGAACTAACCTCTTGTATTGCCTCATCTTGACGGTACTCCCTTTCACTAATTAAACCAGTTATCATTGATTTAGGAATCAGAAGAAGTAAGGTTATTATGAAAAGAGCACCAATTTTGAAGTAGATGTTATTTTTTAAAGATTTCATAAAATAGTTTATTTTCCTTAACGGAGTTAAGTTACTTTTATTGTCTTGCTATACGTTAATGATTTCAATCAATAGATACCTTTAATATCAGTGTCTAATCTTTTGATTTCCATTAAAATTTGATCAATTCCTTCTGTAGCACTAGAATGAATAACAGTAATTGGATTCAGGATGTCAGCAATTTCTGCAGGTTTTAAATCTAAGTAGAGAATTGGTTTATCGACTGCGAGATAATGAACTAAACTAGCAGCTGGATACACTTGTAATGAGGTTCCAATTATAAGCATAATATCTGCCTCCTTTACCTTCGCAATAGCTATATCCATATTCGGGACAGCTTCACCAAACCAAACGATATGAGGGCGTAATTGAAAACCTTGAGGGTCTTTATCCGCTAACGTTAAGTCATTATTCCACGGAAGTATATAGTTTGGATTCTCAGTACTCTCAACTTTTAACAACTCGCCGTGTAAATGAATTATATTTTGTGAGCCTGCTCGTTCATGAAGATCGTCAACATTTTGAGTGATTATGACAATTTCAAACTGTTCTTCTAGGTCTACTAATTTTTGATGTGCTTTGTTAGGTGCGGTAGTTAATAACTTTTGCCTACGTTTGTTGTAAAAATCTAATACCAAGGAAGGGTTATTCTTAAATCCCTCTGGTGAAGCAACTTCAGTTTTGTCATAGCCTTCCCACAAACCATTTGCGTCTCTAAATGTTTGGATTCCACTTTCTGCACTTATTCCTGCGCCTGTCAAAACAACTATTTTCGTTTTTTTCATAGTTCAAAAAAAACAATAAAGGTAGAGATTCACAATTTATATCCGTACAAAAAAAGAGGCTCTTGCCCCTTTATATTTAAACTTTAATTGAGATACCTTTGCTGTAATGCCGAGCAATATTGATCATAGAGCTCACTTTGGCTTTCTGGATAAGTAATTTGAACAGTTATTAGGTATTGTATTGCATTACCGTTTGTGTCCGTGGTGTAAACAACTTGTGTTTGGGTATATTTGATGTATGTGACGCTATTTACAACCATGCTTCCACTTACATAAAAATAGCCTGTGGTTAATTTCTTATTTGAGACTTTCAGTTTTTCTTGACTTAGTAAGAATAGTTCCTGAAAGTTACTTATTGACGCATCTAAACTTCCATATATTTTTAAATCTACTTGACCATCCTTCGATGTTAAAGTTATTCCGTTATCTTCAAGTGACTCTGATGTCTCCATAAGATTATCAGGATATATACGTTCAAATGAAAATTTTTCGTTTGTATATACTCCGTAGCTTAATGCAGGAAGGTCTAATACTATATTATTCTTCTCTATTTTTGGATTTTCAATTTTAGTGCTGTCCACCTGTTCGAATGAACCGACCTGTAAGGCGAATATCATCAATGCCACTGGCGTAAAAGATAAGAATTTTTTTGAGAAATAATTTTTCATGATTTTAACAATTTTCTATTCTTATAAATCTAATTCATTCAGATGAATCAAAAAAACAAATAATTGTTAATCAATAAAATAGCGTGGCTGTGTGAGTTAAAGTACTTCTTTAATCGTTACAATTCCATTTGGCAATTGAATAGAATCATTTTTTCTTTTATTCAGAAGTAACTGTCCAACCGGCGATTGTATGGATATACAAAGAAATGTTTCCGAATTGTAATCAATTTTTCCGAGTGGTAAGCCTAAAAGGAAATGGAAACTATCCGTTCTCACTAAACTTCCCATTTTAATAATCTCTGAAGGCTCACTATTCATCAATCTAGCTAAAAGTAAACACATTTTTTGCGTTTCTTGATGTTGCTTTCCCAACTTCTCCATTTCTAACTGGGTCATAGCTCGCGAAGTTTCATGCTTATCACCAGCTGTTGACTTTGTATTGTCACTTAATTCTAAGCGTAAATCTTCTAAATCCCTTTGCAGTAATTCCAGTTTTTGCTGCAGAGTTGATGTAATATGTGACAAAAGTTTTTCTTTCATGTGCAATAAAAAAACCGAAGTGATTCACTCCGGTTGGTAAGTAAAACGTAAAATTACCTTAAACTAATATACGTTCATAAATTTCTAATAATGCTTCGATAGCGCTATCTATTTCCTCTTTGGTTGTAAAGCGAGAGAAGGAAAAACGCACATTTGGTCTTGACATGTCAGCATTTATACCTTCTAATACATGTGAGCCTTTTGCTGCACCTGAAGTACACGCAGAACCACCAGAAGCAGCGATACCTTTTAAATCCAGTGTAAATAATAGCATTCCAGCCTTTGATGTAGCAGGTAGCTGTACATTAAGTACTGTATATAATGATTTTTCAGGATTGGTTTCGCCGTGATAATTAATATCTCCTAATTCCGATTCTAACCGCTCCATCATGTAGGCTTTTAGCGCTTGTACGTGGTTTTGATGTCCGATCACATCCTCGTATGCTAAATCCATGGCCTTTGCTAAACCAACAATACCGTATAAATTTTCAGTTCCTCCACGGTGTCCGCGTTCTTGGCTACCTCCGTGAATCAAGTTGTCGATTTTTAAAGATTGTTTAATATATAGAAATCCAATTCCTTTTGGACCATGAAATTTGTGAGCTGCACATGTAATAAAATCGATGTCTAAATCTTGTAAATCGAATGAGTAATGCCCCATTGTTTGAACAGTATCCGAATGAAATAATGCTTCATATCTTCGACAAATAGTACTAACTTGTTTTAGCGGTAGGAGTGTCGCAATTTCATTATTAGCATGCATTAAAGAAACCAATGTTTTCTTATCCGATGACGCTAATAGTTGTTCTAAATGCTGTAAATCAACATTTCCTTTTTCATCAATGTTTACGTGAATCAATTCAACTTTTCCTTGATTTGCCCACATTTCACAAGTATGACCAACAGCATGGTGTTCAAGGCATGTGGTGATTATACGGGTAACATTCATTTTGGAAACGGCGGACAAAATAGCCATATTATCAGCTTCAGTACCTCCAGATGTGAAAATAATCTCAGAAGGTTTGCAATTTAGATGCTTAGCAATACTACGTCGTGAATTTTCTAAAAAAGCTTTGGATGTTCTTCCAAAAGAATGAGTAGAAGAAGGATTTCCAAAAGTCTCCTGTAAAACTGGAATCATTGCTTCTATCACTTCTGGTGCCATTGGGGTAGTGGCCGCATTATCTAAATACACAGGTTTCATTACTAACAAATTTTAAGCAAATTTAATGAATTATTGCAGTTCTTAGCTAAAAAAGAAGAATATAGAGCATAAAAAAAGGAGACCGAAGCCTCCTTTTTAAGTCTTTAAAAAGACCTAATTTATTTTTGTGTAGCATCGTATCGTGCTTTGTACTCTTTTGCTTTTTCTGTATTCCCCAAATTTTGATTGATTTGGAATAAAACCATTAAAACGGAAGGGTTATTAGGTTCAACTTTTACAAATTTTTCTAATGGAGCTACAGCACGTTCAAATGTTTTTTCAGCCTTATCGATTGTAGCATCATATCTCCAATCATTCATATTCATAGCCGAAGCTTCTTTATTTAATGATTGCGCCCAAGTTACTAACATTGCACCAAGGTTATATTGCACATCTTTATAGTTTGGATCAATTTCCAATGCTTTAGCAAATGCTGCCTCGGCCTTCTCAAATTCATTTAAATCGGTGTAAATTGTTCCGATAATATAATGTAATTGTTTGTTCGAAGGATCTGCTGCAATTGCATCATTCAATGATTTCTCAGCTTCTTCTTTGTTTCCTTGAGCTAAATTAACACGAACAATCTCCAAAAGAACTTCTTTATTGTTCCCTAATTTAGCTTTTCCTTCTTGAAGAATTGCTAGGGCAGAGGTATAATCACCTAAACGAGTGTATGCATCAGCGGATAAAGCATAAAATTCACCTGCTTTATCATTAGTAGAAACTTTTGCTAGCTCTGCATACATTTCTGCTGTTTGCTTATAATCCCCCGCGTTTGAGTAGGCGATTGCAGCGTTTGATAAAAAGGCTAACTCATCAATGTTTTTAGCTTGTAGAAGTTTATACATGGCGTAGTATAAATCACCAGCTTGTTTGAATTCTTTGTTGTCAAAAGCTTTTCCAGCCATTGGGTCAATCATACGTAGCTTCATGTCTACAGATTCATTGATGTCCGGTTGGAATTTTTTTGATGTCTTGTATGATTCTCTAAATGCTTCGATAGAAATATCCATAGCATCCTTTCCAAAATTCTGATAAATAAAGACGGTGTCTTCAGGTTTAGCGGCTAACATTAAAGCAGCACCATATATTTCACCTTTATAGTAAAGCATTTTAGGGTCTTTTGCTGTCTCAGGGTGTAAAGCTGCCTTATCAATTGCTTCTTTTGCGCTAATCAAAGAAGCTTTAGCTTCGTCTATCTTTCCTGACATCAAAGCTGGAAGGAAACGATTTTTGTATTCAACAGCGGCATCTGTTACCGCAATTTTCTGTGCGAAAGTTGAAGTGATACTTACTATTGAAGCAACTACCAATCCTATAGAAAGTTTATTTGTATTCATTATACGTTCGTTTTTCAAAAAAAATTAATCTTCTGTTGACTCCTCTTCAATTGCTGTGCCATTTTCTTCTCCATCAAAGTTTTCATCCAACTCTTCGTCTTCTTCTTCACTTCTTGGAACACGAGCTACCGCAGCAATTGCTGCATTTCCTTTAAGGTTAATCAATCTAACCCCTTGAGCTGCACGACCCATTGTACGAATGGTATCCATGTGCATACGGATGGTAACACCTGATTTGGTTATGATCATTAAATCCTCTTCATCAGAAACGTTATTGATAGCAAGTAAAGGACCTGTTTTATCAGTGATGGATAAAGTTTTAACTCCCTTACCACCTCTGTTTGTTACACGATAAACAGCTTCATCATCTTCAGGATCATTCAAGTAAGTACGTTTTCCGTATCCTTTCTCTGTTACAACTAAAATGGTTGAATGGATATCATCAACACACACCATTCCTATAACTTCATCAGAAACGGATGTCAAAGTTACCGCACGAACACCTGAAGCATTTCTTCCCATTGGTCTAACGGTTGACTCATTAAAACGAATCGCACGTCCATTCTTAGTACCAATTAAAATCTCATTTGATCCGTTTGTTAATTTCGCTTCTAACAATTCATCTCCATCTCTAACTGTGATGGCATTAATACCATTAGAACGTGGTCTAGAGTAGGCCTCTAAAGAAGTTTTCTTAATGATTCCATTTTTCGTACACATAACGATAAAGTTATTTTCTACATAATCTTTATCTGTTAGATCTTGAACTTTAACATAAGCTTTGATCTTATCATCTTGCTCAATGTTAATCAAGTTCTGAATTGCACGTCCTTTTGATGTTTTATTTCCTTCTGGAATTTCATAAATACGCATCCAGAAACATTTCCCTTTTTCTGTGAAGATTAAGAGGTAGTTGTGATTGGTAGCGACAAATAATGTTTCTAAGAAATCTTTATCTCTAGTGGCAGAACCTTTCGATCCCATACCACCACGATTCTGAACTTTGTATTCATTTAAACTTGTGCGTTTGATGTATCCAGCATGAGAAATTGTAACGACAACCTCTTCATCTGGAATTAAATCTTCAATTCGCATTTCCGATGCTGAATATTCAATATCTGAACGTCTATTGTCACCGTATTTATCTCTTACGTATACTAATTCATCTTTAATAATTTGCATACGACGCTCTTTTCGAGCTAAGATATCTTTTAGATCCTCGATCAAAGCCATTAAATCTGCATATTCTGCACGTAGTTTGTCTTGTTCAAGTCCAGTTAATTGTCTTAATCTCATTTCAACAATTGCACGAGATTGAATATCAGATAACGCAAAACGTGTCATCAATCTTTCGCGTGCTTCTTCAGGACTTTTTGAACTACGAATGATTGCAATAACTTCATCAATATTATCAGAAGCAATGATTAATCCTTCTAAAATGTGAGCGCGTTCTTCCGCTTTCTTTAATTCAAACTGTGTTCTTCTTACTACGACTTCATGACGGAATTCAACAAAATAATGAATCATTTGTCTCATATTCAACAACTGAGGTCGACCTTCCACTAAACAGATGTTATTTACGGAGAATGAAGTTTGTAGTTGTGTGTATTTGAATAATTTATTCAATACTACATTTGGTATAGCATCACGTTTTAATTCATAAACAATTCGCATACCATTACGATCTGATTCATCTCTGATGTCAGAAATACCTTCAATCTTTTTATCGTTAACTAATTCAGCTGTTTTTTTAATCATTTCAGCTTTATTAACTTGATAAGGAATTTCGGTAACAATAATTTGTTCACGTCCTTGATACTCTTCAATTTCGGCTTTTGCACGCATTACGACACGTCCACGGCCAGTTGTTAAAGCTTCACGAACGCCATCGTATCCATATATAATACCTCCCGTTGGGAAATCTGGTGCTTTGATAATGGTGAATAATTCATCATCCGTAATTTCTTCATTATCTATTAAAGCGATGGTTCCATCGACAACTTCAGTAAGGTTATGAGGGGCCATGTTTGTAGCCATACCAACGGCAATACCTGACGAACCATTAATAATTAAATTAGGGATTTTTGTCGGTAAAACGGAGGGTTCTTGTAAACTTTCATCAAAATTAGGACGGAAATCCACGGTATCTTTATCTAAGTCATCCAGCATTTCTTCCGCTATTTTTCGAAGGCGCGCCTCCGTATAACGCATTGCTGCTGGACTATCACCATCAACTGAACCAAAGTTACCTTGTCCGTCTACCAATGGGTAACGCAAAGACCAAATTTGGGCCATTCTAACCATTGTGTCGTAAACAGATGAGTCTCCATGCGGGTGATATTTTCCTAGAACCTCACCAACAATTCTTGCTGATTTTTTGTGAGGTCGATTTGAAAAGACCCCTAAATCTTGCATTCCAAATAAAACACGTCTGTGAACAGGTTTAAAACCATCACGAACGTCCGGTAATGCACGAGATACTATTACAGACATCGAGTAATCGATGTATGCAGATTTCATCTCTTGCTCAATATTTACTTGTATTATTCTTTCTCCGTCTGCCATGTTGTCATAGTTTTAGTTCTTGCACGCAATTTGTGCAAAGTACAAGTGCCGAAGTTAGTTATTTCGACGGAAAAAACAATTTTTTTGAAGTGTTTCTTTTATTTGGTACGATAATTGAAAAATTCTCACTAAACTAAGAGACAATTTCACTAGCTTGTTAACAGCTATTTGTGTAAAATCATTGTGTTTTACAAAGAAATTAGCTTAAGGTATTTTTTAAATTTGTAAAAAGGGCAGCTTATTAGCTGTGTAAACATTAAGTATATGGAAGCAAAATTCTCGCCACGGGTTAAAGATGTAATTTCTTATAGTCGAGAAGAAGCTATGCGTCTTGGGAATGACTTTATAGGAGTTGAACATTTACTTCTTGGGATTATTCGGGAAGGTGATGGAACGGCGATCCGCTTGTTGAAAGAGTTTAATATTGATTTACGTGCATTACGTGTTGAAGTAGAAACTAATTTACAAGCGAATACAAGTTCGCGTACGGCTTTGGCAACGCCTAACATACCATTGGTTAAACAAGCTGAAAAGGTTTTAAAAATGACCTATTTAGAATCAAAGTTATTTAAAAGTCAAATGATCGGTACAGAGCATTTACTGTTGTCTATATTAAGAGATGATAATAGCTATGCTTGTCGATTATTAAATAAATACGGCATAATCTACGATAACGTGAAAGAGGAACTAGAAAATATAATGAATGACACTGATTCAGCGATGCCGAACACAGAGTTTCCAAGTGCAGAATTTCCAACAGGTGGAGAAGAAGAAGGTGGAGATTCTTTTGGGACGCAACGAAAGTCAGCAGATCCAAAGTCAAAAACACCTGTATTAGATAATTTCGGGCGTGATTTAACAAAAATGGCTGAAGCTGGAAAACTTGATCCTATTGTTGGGCGTGAAAAAGAGATTGAACGTGTTTCTCAAATCTTATCGAGAAGAAAAAAAAATAATCCAATATTAATTGGTGAACCAGGAGTTGGGAAATCTGCTATAGCTGAAGGTTTGGCTTTAAGAATTGTTCAACGAAAAGTATCCCGTGTTTTGTTTAATAAAAGAATTGTTTCTTTAGACCTAGCATCTTTAGTCGCTGGTACAAAATATCGTGGTCAGTTTGAAGAGCGAATGAAAGCAGTGATGCAGGAGATTGAAAAAAATCCAGAAATCATTCTTTTCATTGATGAAATTCATACGATTATTGGTGCTGGAGGCGCTTCGGGGTCACTTGACGCTTCGAATATGTTCAAACCGGCTTTGGCACGAGGAGAACTTCAAGCTATTGGAGCAACTACTTTGGATGAATATCGACAGTATATTGAGAAAGATGGAGCTTTGGAGAGACGTTTTCAAAAAGTTATGGTGGAACCTACAACTCAAGAGGAAACGATTCAAATTTTGAATAATATCAAAGAGCGTTACGAAGATCATCACTTGGTTAATTACACGGATGAGGCACTTGTTGCGTGTGTTAAGTTAACAGAGCGGTATATTACGGATCGACATTTGCCAGATAAAGCAATAGATGCTTTGGATGAAGTCGGTTCGAGAGTCCATCTGACAAATATCAATGTACCTCAAGTAATCATTGAAATTGAAGAACAGATTGAACGTGTAAGTGAAGAGAAAAAGGAAGTTATTCGTCAACAAAAATACGAGGAAGCTGCAAAATTCAGGGATACGGAGCGTCAATTGTCTGAACAGTTAGATATTGAGAAACGTAAGTGGGAAGAGGAGTCTAAAAACAACCGCGTTACAGTGACGGAAGAAAATGTTGCGGAAGTAGTGTCGATGATGTCAGGCGTGCCGGTTACTCGTGTTTCTCAATCTGAAACTGGGAAATTAATTGCAATGGCTGAAACGATGAAAGGCAAAGTTGTTGGGCAAGATGAGGCTGTATCTAAAGTAGTTAAGGCTATTCAAAGAAATCGCGCTGGATTAAAAGATCCTAATAAACCAATTGGTTCATTCTTTTTCTTAGGGCCAACAGGAGTAGGAAAAACGCAGTTAGCAAAGGTTTTAGCACAAAATATATTCGACACGGAAGATGCCTTAATTCGCATCGACATGTCTGAATACATGGAGAAATTTTCAATCTCACGTTTAGTTGGAGCTCCTCCAGGGTACGTAGGATATGAAGAAGGAGGGCAATTAACGGAGAAAGTTAGACGCAAGCCTTATTCAATAGTTTTGTTGGACGAGATTGAAAAAGCGCATCCGGATGTCTTTAATCTATTACTACAAGTTCTAGATGATGGGCACATGACAGATGGATTAGGTCGTAAAATTGATTTTAAAAACACTATCCTAATTATGACCTCAAATATCGGAGCTCGTCAATTGGCTGACTTTGGAGCAGGTGTCGGATTTGGAACAAAAGCGAAGGAAGAGCAAAAGTCGGATCATGCTCGATCTGTGGTGCAAGCTGCACTTAGAAAAGCATTTTCTCCAGAGTTTTTAAACCGTGTCGATGACATGATTATGTTTAATTCACTGAAGCGTGAAGATATTCATAAAATTATAGATATCGAATTGGAAAAATTGTATAAAAGAATTAGTGATTTAGGTTACTCGATTGAGTTAACTGAAAAAGCAAAGGATTTTATAGTTGAAAAAGGGTATGATGAGAAATTTGGTGCACGTCCATTGAAGCGTGCAATCCAAAAATACATTGAAGATCCATTAGCTGAAGAGATTATTAATGCAACATTAGTTAGTGGAGATAAGCTCTTAATGGATGTAAATGAAGAAGCTGATGGCTTGAAAACGGTTACTAATAAAAAAGGTAAAACAAAAGCCGCAAAATCGGATGAAGAGATTTAATGTGAATCTTAAGATTTAAGTAAAAGGGGAGTAGTCAAATTGATTACTCCCCTTTTTTTTGAATTGTATAGTGATAAAAAAAGGCTACCTAAGTAGCCTTTTAAAAGTTATTCGCAATTATTATTTCTTAGAAACGTTAACAGCGTTTAATCCTTTACGTCCTTCTTCCAAATCGAATGTTACTTCGTCTTTTTCCAAAACTTGTTCTTTTAATCCAGAAACATGTACAAAGTACTCTTTTCCTGAATCTGTGTCAACGATGAAACCAAAACCTTTAGTTTCATTGAAGAATTTTACGATTCCTGTATGCATTATTTATTATATTATACTGAAAGGTAAAAATATTTATTGACTTAACAATATTTTTTTGAAAAATTCACTTATTTATCTAAAAAGCCATTAAATTTTGACAACGTACTCCAGGCCTCTGGTCTAGCACCGAACCATGGTTTAATTGTATTCCATATTTCAGTGAACGCTTCTGATTTTCTGTATCTCTCTAAATCAGCTTCTTCGTCCCAATCAGAATAGGTAAAACAAATGGTAGGGTTTTGAATATCTTGTAGCATCTGCATTCCATTGCACCCTTCAAAGTTATTGACAATCTGTTTTACAGTTTCAAAGTGAGCTAAAAAAAGCTTTAAATCTTCTGGTTTAAAGGTCAATTTGACTATACGTATCATACTATTTATACTATTAAATCATCAAATGATGAACGTGATCCTGCAGGCTCAAAAGATATTCGAATTGTACCCCCGATTTCTAATCCAAATAAGCGTTGTGCGCCACCTGCACCGTTATTTGCGCCTCGATTTATGGCAATTGTAAGTAAGCCTGATTCGCTAAATAAAGCAACTTTATCTCCTTCTTGTACTTCATTGTACGTATGTGAAATGCGGTCAATTACATAGCCAGCTCCTTCTTTCATTTTTAATTTAAATGGCTCATCTTTACCAATTAACTGGAAAAGATTCCGGTCAATATTAGTTATTGCATTACCAAAGGAATCAAAGTGAATGATAGTACCTTTAATTAGATTTTCTTCCGTCACAGGATTGGATGCAAATGCTGATTTGTAAGAAGAATAAGGTGATCCAATCTGTTCCGCAGGTGTATTCTTAAATAATAATGCTGCGGTTGGAACTAAAATATTTTTTGTAGGAAAACGAAACGCATTTTGGTTCGATAACACGTCATCAATACGATAAAAACCTTGGGGTTTTCTACCTCTCAAAAGGGCTCCAAAGAAGCCATTGTCATTGCCAACAAAATATTGATTTTCAAATTCCATGATCGATGGAAAAGAACCTTCTGAATTTCCGAAATTGATGATCGGCTCAGAGTCCACTCCAATAATATGAATAGTACCTTCTGGGAAGCTCTGATAGGCTTGTGACACTTGAAACGAAGCCTCTACTACGTTAAAAGGTTTAATATCGTGAGAAATATCAATTATATAAGCATCAGGACATAGCTGAAGTATTTGTGCCTTCACTGCTGCCACATAAAAATCTTTAATTCCCCAATCTGTCGTTAATGTAATAAAGCGCATTTGTTTTCTATCAATAGTGCTGTAATTTGAACTATTTTTTTCTACTTTTGGTCAAAATTAACGTTATTCAAGCTAATTTCAGTACTCATTTAATATTTTGTTGCTTTGTTAGAACGAAGAATCGAAATTGAAGACATCAATCCCATTGAAATATTCGGGATTAACAACGCGAAATTCAAACACATAAAAAGTTTTTTTCCAAAACTAAAAATAATCGCGCGAGGAAATATTATTACGCTCAATGGAGAAGAAGAGGTAATGGATGAGTTTGAGCGTAAATGGGATCTATTACTACGTCACTACCGTAAATTCAGTACGCTTTCAGAAAACAACATAGATAATTTAATGTTAGCTGATGGGCAATCATTGTTAACAATTGAACAAGGAGGTGAAACCTTAGTTCATGGGAATGGCGGTAACAAAATTAAAGCACGCACACTGAATCAAAAACGATTAGTTCATGAAATTAATCGAAATGATATGGTTTTTGCTGTAGGACCAGCAGGAACAGGGAAAACGTATACAGCGGTTGCATTAGCAGTAAGAGCACTAAAAGCTAAAGAAGTTAAGCGTATTATTCTTACCCGACCAGCAGTAGAGGCTGGCGAAAATTTAGGCTTTCTTCCAGGTGATTTAAAGGAAAAGCTCGATCCCTATATGATGCCTCTTTATGATGCACTAAGAGATATGATACCTGGTGAAAAACTAGCGGATATGCTTGAATATGGTGTTATTGAAATCGCTCCATTAGCTTTTATGCGTGGACGAACACTCGATAATGCCTTCGTTATTTTAGATGAAGCTCAAAATACGACGACCATGCAGATGAAAATGTTTCTAACAAGGATGGGGATGACTGCAAAGTTTGTAATTACCGGTGATATGTCGCAAATAGACTTGCCTAGAAAGCAAAAGTCAGGACTGACATACGCAATGGATATTTTAAAAGATGTTGAAGGTATTTCAATTGTGCGTTTACAACAAAGTGATGTAATTAGACATACTTTAGTTAAGCGTATTATCGATGCTTTTGACAAAGCGGAAGTGAAAGAAGAAAACGAACGAGCTGAACAGATTGCACAAAGAAATAAAGAACAAAATACTAATATAGAAAACAACCAATAATGGATAAGGCTATTATAAAATCTGATTTTAACTTTCCAGGACAGAAGAAAGTTTATAAAGGAAAAGTACGAGATGTTTATACATTGGAAAATGACATCTTGGTTATGGTCGCATCTGACCGTATATCTGCATTTGACCACGTACTTCCGAAAGGGATTCCTCACAAGGGACAAGTTTTAAATCAAGTTGCAACCTTATTTCTTAATGAAACAAAAGATATTGTGCCTAATTGGCTAATAGGTACACCAGACCCATCTGTTGCAATTGGTTACGCTTGTGAACCTATACGTGTTGAAATGGTTATTCGTGGATATCTGGCAGGACATGCTGCACGCGAATATGCAGCTGGAAAACGGGAGATATGTGGTGTTATTATGCCTGAAGGAATGAAAGAAAACGACAAATTTCCAACTCCGATTATTACTCCAGCAACTAAGGCTGATGAAGGACACGACGAAGATATATCCCGTGAAGATATTATTGGGAAAGGAATACTTTCAGAGGAGGTTTATGCTCAATTAGAAAAATATACACATGCATTATTTCAACGTGGGACAGAAATTGCTGCCAAACATGGATTAATCTTAGTGGACACAAAATATGAATTTGGAATTCGTAATGGAGAAGTAATTTTAATTGATGAAATTCATACACCTGATTCTTCTCGCTATTTTTATGCAGATGGTTATGAAGAACGCCAAAATAAAGGCGAACAACAAAAACAACTATCGAAAGAATTTGTTCGTCAATGGCTCATCGAAAATAAGTTTCAAGGACTTGAAGGTCAAGTAATCCCTGATATGCCAGATGAATTTGTAAATACAATTACAGAGCGTTATATTGAATTGTATGAAAAAATCACAGGTGACAAATTTATACCTGCTGATACAAGAAATATTGAACAACGTATTGAACATAATGTTGTGGAGTTTTTAAAGACTTTATAGTGCTAAATATTTTATTAAAAGGATCCGTGAGGGTCCTTTTTTGCTTTTGAAAAAGTGAGTGTTTGTAAACACAATGTTATTTATTTCGGTTTTTAAGGAAAGAATAGATTAAAATAAGCAAGGATGCGATTTATCAGTCTTTAATTTCTATTTTTGCGCTTGTATATATTTGGGATATTATGAACAAAATTATAAGAGAGTTTTTCTCAATGCGAATGATGGCTTTTGGCTTGTTTGTTTTTCTTTTTGGAATTGCAACAGCTACATTTTTAGAATCCATTTACGATATTCAAACAGCAAAAATACTAATCTATAATGCTACATGGTTTGAGCTTTTATTGGCTTATCTATGTATCAGTTTAGTTGTTAACATCTTTAGACACCAAATGTGGAAACGGGAGAAAATAGCTATGCTGATGTTTCACCTTTCATTTATTGTGATAATCATAGGTGCTGCTGTGACTCGTTATATGAGTTTTGAAGGAAGTATGAATCTTCCTGAACCAGATCCTACAACTGGCATCTTGCGCCCTGTAGATTATATATTCTCGGCTGATCCACGTATCAAAGTTTTTATAGATAACAAATATGTGGAGGAAACGCTTTATTTATCAGAACAAGTTAAGCCTAATTTTAATGTTAACTTTAGGTTTCCTGAAAAAGGAAGAAATATTAACGTTGAGTTAATTAAGTTTCAAAAGAGACATATTGATAGTTTAATTATTAATGACTCCATTTCCAACTATGTTCTAGATATAGTTACAGGAGGTAAAAAATCGAATTACCTTTCTCCAGGAGGTTTCATGATGATTGGAGATATACCTATGTCTTTTGAAAAGAAAGATTTAATGCCCGGTGGTATTGAGGTGTTTAAAATCAATGGTAAGATGATGATTAAAACAGGTGTACCAATTTCATATTTACCGATGGCTCAAATGCAGAAAGTCAGACAGTCTGGAATGGAAGCACCGGATTCTTTGTATCAAAATATTCCTTTAGATTCCATGGTTCCGTTCAATACGTTGAATCTATACCAAGTTGGCGAACAATCATTTGTTTTCAAGGAGGTAATTAATCATGCAAAAATGATGTTAGTTCCTTCAGGAAGAAAAGATCTTGGAAACGATTTTATCACACTGCGTTTTTCCGATGGAAAGCAAGTGAAGGATGTTGTTGTAGAAGGAGGAATGGGAATTACCGCAAAGGAAGAACGTTTTACTTGGAATGATCAGCTTTACAGTATTCAATACGGGGCTATTCCAATTCGTTTACCTTTTCAATTAGCTTGTAATTCTTTTGACTTATTCCGTTATCCTGGATCAAGTTCACCCTCATCTTTTGAAAGTGTTGTTACTGTAATGGATGACAAAAACAATAAAACAAAAACACAAAAGATATTCATGAATAATGTAATGGATTACGACGGGTATCGTTTTTTCCAATCTTCTTATTTCCCGGATGAAACAGGAACTGTATTATCTGTTAATCACGATTGGTGGGGAACCAATATTTCTTATGTAGGTTATTTATTGATGTCAATAGGAATGATACTTTCATTATTTGCACCTTTAGGTAGATTTAGGGATTTGAATGAGAAATTGAAGAAAATTAGTGCAAAGAGAAAATCAATTACAAGCGCAGTCGTTGCTTTGTTGATCGCTTTTGGAGTAAATGCTCAGGGAACTGAACAAGAATACCACGTTCATGCCGATGGCACAAAGCATTACGGTAGTCATGAAAAGGTATCCAACTTGGAGGACTATCATGTTCATGAGGATGGATCGATTCATTATGGCAATCACGATGAACCAGTTGAGCATAATCATTCACATGAGCATAATCACGACCATGGATCTCAGAAAGAGCAACAGGCAGTAAATTTGTCAAAGGCTTTGTTCATGAGTGAAGCACACGCCAAACAGATGTCCACCTTGATGGTGCAAGACTTTGATGGTCGTATTGTTCCTTTACATACAGTTTGTGATGAAATAATGCGTAAAGTTCACCGAGGTACACATTTTGAATACGAAGGAAAAAAATACGATGCTATACAGACCGTTTTGTCGATGCACTTGACACCAGATGAGTGGTTACACATTCCTTTTATATATGTCCCATCCGCGGTACGCGAAAAATTAGGTACGGATAAATATGCTTCTTATGAACAATTGATAGATAAAAATACGGATCAGTTTATCCTGGCAAAAGAATATCAAATTGCTCATCAAAAATTAGACAAGGATAAAAATGAATTTGATAAAGCGCTGATTAAACTAGTCGAAAAATTTGAGGTTTTTAACGGGACATTGATGTGGAGCTACCTTCGTATAATGCCAATAAAAATGTTTGAAAATAACGAATGGTTTAATCCTATATCCATGGATGTAGCTCAAAGTGAACCAACATTGTATAATGCTGCCGGAGATTATTTCAATTCGCTTTTTAAAGCTATGAATGGTTCTGGTTCATACGAAGAAGCTGATGCCAAACTAGAGATATTAAAAGCTAATCAACGTGCTAGTGCTGGATCGCTAGCTGTAAGTAAAACGAAATTAAATTTAGAAGTTCGATATAACAAGATGACCATTTTTAAGAATGCACAATATGTGTATTTACTTCTTTCATTGGTCTTGTTGTTTATGTACATTGGCCGAGTTGTTAGAAATCAAAGAGGTAATCGTTCAAAATCGTTCGTGGTAATTGAGCGTGTCATCATCGGATTAATTGCATTCACATTTATCTATCATGGAGCTGGTTTAGCAATGCGTTGGTATATTTCTGGACACGCACCCTGGTCAAATGGTTATGAAGCGGTAGTTTTCATTGGTTGGATTACAGCTTTGGTTGGATTTATTTTCATGAAGAAAAATCCCATCATTCTTCCAGCAGCTACTTTGCTAGCTTTCTTCATGCTCTTTGTGACTGAAATGAATATTCTAGATCCACAAATTACGCCATTAGTACCCGTATTACAATCGTATTGGTTAATGATTCACGTTGCGATAATTACAGCTAGTTATGGGTTCTTAGGATTAGGTTGTATTTTAGGATTAGTAAACTTATTCTTATATATTTTCAGAAGTCAAAAGAATGGACAAGAGGTAACATGGAATATTAATGAGTTAACTTACGTTTCTGAAATGTCGTTAACCATTGGTTTATTTATGCTTACTATAGGTACTTTCCTTGGTGGAGTATGGGCAAATGAGTCTTGGGGACGTTATTGGGGATGGGATCCAAAAGAAACTTGGGCCTTAGTGTCCGTTTTGGTATATGCAATTGTGTTACACTTGCGATTTATTCCTGCTTTGAAATCAAAGTTTGTCTTTAATGTAGTAAGTGTTTGGTCTTATACCGCAATATTATTTACTTTCTTTGGTGTAAATTTCTACCTTGTAGGATTACACTCTTACGCTCAAGGCGATGGACTTGGTGAATTTCCGATGGGAGTTGTTGTTGCTGTAGTTTGCTTCTATGTTTTCACGGAGTTAGCTGCTTGGTTAAACAAACGTTTCACTTCAACTGGAGACGAAATTAACCTAAAGTATTTTATTCGTAAGGCAACGATTTTATCAATCTCTTTTGTGGTAATATATGTTGCTTTTCTCTATTTTAAGGTCATTAATTTTACAGAAATGATGGATGTAGCTATAAAAACAGTTGCACTATTTTATCTAACTAATTTATTATTCTTTGTTTTACAAAAAATGATACCCACTAAAAAACAGTAAGAATTACCCCACCTTACTTTAAGCATTAATCGAAAACAGACATGGAAAAAAAGATAAGATTCATTATCAATAAATCCGAAATTACAGCGGGAACTAGAGGAGCATCTTTAGGACCAGAGGCTGTAAAAGTGGCTGCAAGATCTCTTGGAAAGTCCATTTTTAAAGACATACCTTCAATAGCGATTGAAGATAAAAATGATTTACTGGATGAGGCTCCTAGCTATCAATATGCTAAATACATTGAGGGCGCAATTGAAGTCTATAAAGAATTAGAAAAAGCGCTCAAGGTATGTATTTCAAATAAAGAAATACCATTGGTTTTAGCTGGAGATCATGGTTCTGCAGGTGGAACAATTGCGGGAATAAAAGCAATTTATCCCAATAAAAGAATTGGTGTAGTTTGGATTGATGCACATGGTGACGTGCATACACCGTATACAACGCCTTCTGGGAATATACACGGTATGCCAGTTGCAGCTGCTTTGCATATTGATAATTTAGAATGCAAAAGAAATGACCTTGATAAGGAGACCATTCAGCAATGGGAAAAACTTAAAAATGTTGGTTTTGATGGTCCTAAAATTAATGCCGAAGATTTGATCTTTGTTGCTGTACGCGATACTGAACCAGAAGAAGAATTTATAATTGAAAAGCAAAAAATTCGTTCTATACTCGTTAATGAGGTAAGAGAAAAGGGTATTCTTGGGATATTTAATGAAATCAATGATCGATTAAAAGATTGTGATTTCGTTTATGTTTCGTTTGATGTAGATTCGATGGATCCAAAAGAAACAAGCTTCGGAACGGGAACCCCCGTTGATAATGGTTTAATGATCGATGAAGCAAGAGAACTAATTGAAAATATTGTTAAGATGCCGAATTTTGGGTGTTTTGAAATGGTAGAAATTAATCCTTGCTTGGACGAAAAAAGAAATAAAATGGCTGATGTAAGTTTGACCATTTTAGAAACAGTAATTGAAACAATTAAGAATACATAAGTCAATCATTTTTACAAATGGAAAATCAAATTAAACAAATCCTTATTGAAGGTGCTGAAAAATTATTTGGACAGCCAATTGAAGAATCGTTAATTCAATTTCAAAAAACAAGGAAAGAAGTGCAAGGTGACATCACTTTGGTCGTTTTCCCATTTGTAAAGATGTTACGATGCAGTCCCGTTGAAGCAGGAGAGAAAATCGGTAAATATATAGCTGAAAATTGTTCTTTTGTATCCAATTATGAGGTAATTAATGGTTTCTTGAATCTTTCAATTGCTGATGCATATTGGAAAGATCAGTTAGTAATGATTAATAACTTAGATACTTTTGGTTTTGCTGCAAAAGATTCTAAAGAAACTGTAATGGTAGAATATTCTTCACCAAACACCAATAAACCTCTTCACCTTGGTCATCTAAGAAATAACTTCTTAGGTTATTCAGTAGCTGAAATTTTAAAGGCATATGGACACAAAGTAATCAAGACACAGATTATTAACGACCGTGGAATCCACATCTGTAAATCCATGTTAGCGTGGGAAAAGTTCTCGCCATTAAATGAGAATGGTGAAAGAGAAACCCCTCAAAACACAGGTTTAAAGGGGGATAAGCTAGTTGGTAAATATTACGTAGAGTTCGATAAGCAATTTAATGCAGAGGCTAAATTAATCAGAGCTGATTGGGAAAATGATAATTTTGAAGGATACCCAACTACTATTGTAGAGGAGTTTAAAAAATTATCAGAAGCAAAAGAGGGTAAAGACGAAAAGGCAATCGCTGCCATTGATGATAAGATAAAAGAACTTTCTAAGAACCAAACTAACTTATTGCGGGAAGCAAAAGATATGTTGGTTAAATGGGAAGCACGTGATCCACAAGTTTACCTTTTGTGGACAACAATGAACAGTTGGGTTTATGATGGTTTTGAATCGACTTACAAATTGATGGGAGTTGACTTTGACAAATTGTATTTTGAATCCGATACTTTCCTTCTTGGAAAGGATATTATTATGGAAGGCCTTCAAAAAGGTGTTTTCTATAAAAAGGAGGATAATTCTGTTTGGATTGACTTAACACCAGATGGTTTAGATGAAAAATTGGTTCTTAGAGGCGATGGAACTTCCGTATATATTACTCAAGATATCGGAACGGCAGTAGATCGTTTTAAAGATTTCCCAGATATGTCTGGAATAGTATATACTGTTGGAAATGAGCAAGATTATCACTTTAAAGTACTTTTCCTAATTCTTCAGAAGTTAGGTTATGCTTGGGCTGCTAATTGTTTTCATCTGTCTTATGGAATGGTAGATTTACCGGAAGGTAAAATGAAATCTCGAGAAGGAACAGTGGTTGATGCAGATGATTTAATGTTGGAGGTTATCAATGATGCTGAAGCAATGACTCGTGAACGCGGACATCTTGAAGGTATGGATAAATCGGATATATCTAAACTGTTTAAAATGATTGGATTGGGTGGTTTAAAGTATTTTCTTTTGAAAGTTGATCCAAAAAAGAGAATGAAGTTTAATCCTGCAGAATCTATTGAACTCAATGGACATACAGCGCCATTTATACAATATGCCCATGCTCGTATACAGTCACTCTTATCTAAATATGATGGTGCAATTGAAATTGAAGAAACTGCAGACTTAAATGAGCTTGAAAAAGAGTTAATCAAAACGATGGTGGACTACCCATCAGTAATTGCAGATGCGGCAAATGATTACGCACCTTCTGTTGTAGCTAATTATATCTATGAATTGGTAAAACAATATAATTCTTACTATCAATCGGTTTATATACTGAATGAGCCCGATGAGTCTAAGAAAAAAATGCGTTTAGCATTATCAAGTAATATTGGTAAAATTATAAAATCATCAATGGCGCTTTTAGGAATTGATGTACCCAATAGAATGTAGAATCTGAAAAATCAAAAAAGGCGCTCAATGCGCCTTTTTTGATTCAGTCTAAAGATTTATTTTTGCGTCTTTGACGTTCTTTAATTATTAAACCTAATTCTCTGCTTGTCTGTCCAGCTACGGAAGTATTTTCCTCTGCTCGTCGGATTAAATAAGGTATCACTTCTTTAACCGGTCCATAAGGTACGTATTTTGCTACATTTAAACCCGCTGATGCAAGATTAAACGATATGTGATCACTCATCCCTAAAAGTTGAGCTACGTATATATGAGGGTTGTTAATGTCAATATTATTCTGAGCAATCAATTCAGATACATATTTAGCACTAAATTCATTATGTGTACCCGCGCATAAACCGATATGAGAGATGTTTTTAAATATAAGATCCAATGCTAAATTATAATCTTTATCCGTTGATTCTTTATTGGGTTGGATAGGATCTAAATAGTTCAATGCCAAAGCGCGCGCCCTTTCTTTTTCCATGTAAGCACCTCTGACCAATTTGACTCCGTAATAAATCCCGTCTTTTTGAGCACGTTCAACAGCTTCTTGTAAATGCGCTAATCTATCATGGCGATACATTTGTACCGTATTATAGACTATTGGTCGGTTTACATTGTATTTCAGCATCATTTCATGTGCTAATCGATCGATTACATCTTGAATCCAGGTTTCTTCCGCATCGATAAATACAGGAACATTTCTTTCAAATCCTTCTTTACAAATTCGATCAACTCGATTAACGACATCGTAATATTCAAGTTCTTCTTCTTTTGTTAAATTCTCAATGCTAAGATTACATTTTTCTAACAAACTAAATCTGGAGATTCCAGTTACTTTGAAGACCGCAAATGGAATAAATGGATCATTTTCACCTCTTTTGATGGTCTCAATAATCTCTAAAGTAGTCTGCTCAAATTCTTCATTCGATGTTTTCCCTTCTACCGAATAGTCCAAAATTGTCCCAATACCAAATGCTCCCAGAGCGTTTATAGTAGGTGTACATTCCTGAATATTTTCTCCTCCACAAAATTGTTGAAAGATGGTGGCTTTTACAATACTGTTTATTGGCAAGTGAAATCGTAAAGCTACATCAGTTGCAACCTTTCCAAATTTAACAAGCTTGGGATTTCCAACCATTTTGAATAACCAAAAAGCCTTTGCTAACTGAGAATTGGTCTTGCTTTTAAAAGCAATTTCTGTATTATCGAATGAAATCATAGTGCAAATTTAAAACCTTTACGCATCCAATCAAGAATTGTCATAATAGATTTATAAATTTGTCTAAAAAAATATCAAATACCATGACTAATACACCTCATTCATCTATTGAAATTGGCTCAATCGTTTCTGGAAGCTTTCAAAAACTATTGCAAACAAAATACACGAATAGTAAAATTGTAATTCTTGTAGATGAAAATACGCATGATAATTGTCTGGAATATTTAATCACTAGTTTTCCCGATGAGTTAACTGAAGCTGAAGTAATGTTATTGCCAGCTGGTGAAGAGAATAAGGTTATGGAGGTGTGCTTCCAAATTTGGGAGGCTTTATCGGATTATAAAATAGGACGCAAAGACTTAATTATAAATCTTGGTGGTGGCGTAATCACAGACATGGGCGGATTTATTGCTTCAATCTATAAAAGAGGTGTAGATTTTATAAATATCCCTACATCTTATTTAGGAATGGTTGACGCCTCAATAGGAGGGAAGGTTGGTATTGATTTAGGTGAACTAAAAAATCAATTAGGAACTTTTTATTGGCCCGTTAATATCTTTATTGATCCAATTTTTCTTGAAACATTACCAGAAGAAGAGAAAATAAATGGTTTAGCTGAAGTGTTTAAAACGGCTTTAATTTCCAACGGCAAACTTTGGAATGAATTAAAAGAAATAACTGATTTGAAAAGTTATTTAAAAGCTAAGCAAATTGAGAAGATTGTCTCTATAAAAAAATCAATCGTTAAAGAAGATCCTTTTGAAAAAGGCATACGAAAAACGTTGAATTTTGGACATACAATTGGTCATGCGATTGAAGGTTTTCTACTTTTTAAAGATCCAATTAAACATGGTTATGCTATAGCTATTGGGATGGTGTTGGAATCCTATGTTGCGACAGAATTAAATTTAATGAGTCCAAATGATTATGAAGATATCGCTAAACAAATCTATAAATGGTTTGCGCCGATTAAGTTAGAAAGTGAGGAAATTGATTCATTAATAGAATTAATGCGTCATGACAAAAAGAATTTTGATGGAGTAATAAAGATGGCCTTGGTGACTACTATTGGATCTTCAGAATACGATATATCTGTATCAGAAGATGTAATTAGAAAAGCGCTTAGAACGCTTGTTTTAAATTAATTCTTTAAGGCTATTAACTTAGCCTTAATTTTTTCTAGACGGCGAATGACTGCTTGAATATCTTGATCATCACTAATTTCCTCAGATTTTTTTTGTGAAATTTGTGTTGTCGAATTTTGACTTAGCAGCATTTTTTTTGCCCCGTCTAGGGTGAAGCCCTCTATTTTAACCAATTGATAGATACGGTCAAACGTTTGTATATCCTTAATAGTGAATAATCGATTGCCTTTATTATTCTTCTTTGGCTTGATTTGTTTAAACTCTTTTTCCCAAAAGCGAATTAGAGAAGTGTTAACTTCAAACATGTCTGCAACTTCACCAATGGTGTAGTACAATTTTTTTAACGAATCAAAATTCACCTTATTAACCAAAATACAACTATTTAATTTCGAAAATAAGTATATTTTTGTAAAGTCCTTAAATCATTACATGAAATTATTACAGGTGTTTTTTTTAGTTAGTAGTATGAACTTCGCTTTATTTAGCCAAAACGTTAATAGCGTAGGTATTAATGAAGTTGAAAGCCTTACATCAAGTGATACTTTAACTATTGGTGATACTATGATTCTAGTTGCTCCAGTGTCAAAAGCGACGAATGAAATGATTAACTATGCTAAACGGTACCTTGGTACTCCGTACAGATATAGCGGAAATACGCCAACAGGATTTGATTGTTCGGGATTTATCAACTTTGTAATGGGTAATTTTGGATTTAATTTACCTCGTTCGAGTTACGCTATTGCTGAGCTAGGGCAGACTATAAAACTTGCGGATGTACAACCAGGTGATTTATTATTTTTCAAAGGACGAAATATAAATTCAACTACAGTTGGACATGTTGCAATGGTTGTAGAGGTTCGTGTAAATGAAATAAAAATGATTCATGCTTCAACATCTAGAGGGGTAATTATTGAAAATTTTAAAGCAAGTCAATACTACGTCCCACGTTTTTTAAAAGCAAAAAGATTAATGCGATAAAGTAGTTTAAATTGAAAAAATAGATTTAAACTAATGAGACATGAACTTTAATCCTATTATTGATCCGATTAAAGTAGTAAGAAAGAATATTCGCCACAAATTTACCGGATCTTTAAAAAAGATCATCCCTATAATTACAGTTCCAACAGCTCCAATTCCAGTCCACACTGCGTATGCCGTACCGATTGGTAAATGTTCCAAAGATCTCATCAAGAAGTACATACTAGCAACTATGCAAATTGCAAAAGAAGTATACCACAAATACATTTCATTGCCAGTTGTTTCTTTTGCTCTGCCTAAACTTGATGCAAAACCAACTTCAAATAAACCTGCAATTACTAAAAAAATCCAACTCATTCTATATTTTCATTTTCTTTTAAACCTGCATCTGATGATGAATCGTCATTCGTTTTACGTGAATAAAGTACACGAACCTTGTTCCAATCAAAAGTTTTTGGAACATCATCAGAAATCACATAAGCAAAAGGTTCCATTCCTTTTACATTTGCAAATATAACTTTTAAAATGGCTAAAACAGGTATGGCTAAAAACATTCCAGGAACTCCAGCCAGAGACCCTCCAACAATAACTCCTACCATAGATGCTAATGCATTGACAGAAACCTTAGAGCCTACAATCTTAGGTTGCAATATATTGTTATCTATCATCTGAACGATCCCATTAACAACCAAAACCCAAACAACTTGTAAGAAATTATCGCCAGTAGCAATGGTTAGCAGACAAGAAAAAGCACAGGATATAATTATTCCAATATAAGGGACTAAATTTAAAAGGCCTGTTAGGATTGCTAAAAAAACAAAATATTTGACTCCGATGATTGCATATCCTATTCCTGTTAAAAGTGCAACTGCTAAAACTTGAAGACCTAATCCTACTATATAGCTCCGTGTAACCCCTTTTATTTCTGATAGGATTTCTTGTATCGACAAGACCCCTTCATCAGGAAAAAGCTTAACGATGAAATTTAAAAGTAAATTTCTATAAATTAAAATCAGGAAAGTGAAAATAGGGATTAACACCACATACATAAAACTATTGGTTATTGACCCTAGGTAGGACATTGATATGAAATCTTTCCCATGAAAATTTTCAGAGATAAAAGTTATTTGTTCTTGCTCAGAAATACCAAAATGTGCACTCACATATTTTTGAAGGCTGGCAAAATACGCTGTTAATTTCTCTTGAATTGCTGGTAAATCATCTGTAAATGAAGCGATTTGAAATCCTAGAAAAGTTAGAATCCCGATAATCAATAAACCACCTAAAACGACAGCTATACTTACAGCTAAAATAGAAGGCAATTTCCATTTTTCATTTAAGAAGCGAACCATAGGCCGTGCTAATATGGCTAATAAAAGAGCTATGATTAATGGTGCTACAACATCTACTGTTAAGTACACTGTAACAATAATTATTGTTAGTATAAAAAATGCTGCGGCTACTTGATAGATCCTTGGTAAGCTTACTTTTTCCATTATTTATTTGATTTGTTTACGAATGTCCAAAAAAAACATTCATTATGCTTGTTAATAAAAATTAAAAATTTGTTTTCTAGATTAAACCAAAATATTTTAGCTTGAAAATAGAGTATTTAACCTTTAACAATTAACACTTTAAATCATGGGTAACAACACAAACACTTTGGTCGCATTATTAGCGGGAGCAGCTATTGGGGCAGGATTGGGAATTTTATATGCACCAGCAAGTGGACGAAAAACACGTGGTAAAATTCGTCATAAATTTCAAGGTGGAAAAGACCAGTTGCTTCAACAATATGAAGCCGTTGTTGGTAAGTTTAGAGGAAAAGCTAGTGAGACAGCTGCCAACCTGTCAGATGGTATTGATCATATGATAGAAGAGGGGAGACATACTACCGAACAAGCAATTACTGCTTTGGAAGAAAAATTAAAAAAGCTCAAAGCTGAAGTGAAAAAAGCTTGATTTAACACCTATTATTACTTATCCTAAATTATTTTAAATGGCGTACCAGGATTTAAAAGATGATATTGATCAACTTCAAAAAAATGCCAAGAACTATGTAAAAGCTGCTGGTAACTACTATCGATTAGTGATTTTTAAGATTTTAACAAAATCAGCTTCATTATTTGTGAAGTTTGCTTTACTGGCAATCTGTCTTATGATGTTTATATTATTCAGTTCAATTGCGTTGTCATTTTATTTAGGAAAAGTTTTTGATAATTATTGCTACGGATTTTTAACTGTTTCTGGGATATATCTAGTAATTGCACTTATACTAAGTATGGTGAAGATTAGTATAATTGAAGGTGGAGTTTTGAGAAAGTTTTCTGAGATATTTTTCAATGAGTAAAACAAAATTATGAAAAAAGTGAAAATCTATTCATCATATGCAGAAGTACATCGTGATTTAGCGATATATGAATTAGAGATGGAATTGTATAAAGAAAAAATGAAATTTGATTTGGAGCTGATCAAAGAAGATTTGACATTTAAGAATGTTGTCGCTGGTTATTTTGGTGAAAAAGAGTCGAATGACCATTCTGGTGGTTGGCTTTCAAAATTAGTTATTTCTTTTCTACCTTGGACTTCAAGACTTTTTTGGAAAATTATCCGATAAGATGAAAGGGCATACTGAATATGCCCTTTTCGTAATAAAACCTATTTAACATAATATTAATTATAGGACAAATAAGTTTAAACTGAATTAGAAAGCAGGTATTAATAAAGATTCGCTTACAAGAGTTTTATTGTAATTAGAAACATAATTTTAACTAGGATTTACAAAACTGAATTACAATGTCAAAGCTATTCTAACAGTATAGAATATTTAGT
>JAZQRM010000050.1:0-3081 GCA_045629585.1 Taishania sp.
ATTTCATGACTTGTTGTTCCCTTTTTATATAATTGGTTGCATTCATCCAAAAGTTTCTTCTGGTAATCTGTTTGAGATAAAACATTATTTTCAATAAGTGTCATCAACATTAAAATGATGTATAATGTACTTTTATTCATATTAAATAGTATTTATTGAATGTCCAAGTTGGATTGCCTGCTGAATTTAAGCAATATTAAAAGGATAGATATAAAAAAAAGGAAACGATTGCTTCCTTTTATAAATTGCATTTTTTTTGAATCCTTTGTAAATAGTAAAATTTACAATAATTTTTATTTATTGAATTACAAGTCGAACAGGTTTAAATTGATGACTTGATCCAGTTAATTTTACGATGTATGAACCTGGCGATAGCTTGTAGTTTTCTGATGTAAATTCAGTTGAACCTAGCGTTATATTTATAGGTTCACTTTTAATTATTTTCCCTTTAATATCCATTATTTCCAGTAGTAATTCTTCTTCTTTCGTTCCAATATTAATTTCAATGGTGAAATTACCATTGGAAGGGTTAGGGTAAATGTTGAACGAATTCGTGATATTACATTTTGAAAAAAGCATGGATTGATAGAAATGATTTTGGTTTTGATCAACAAGGATTATTCTATAATATAGGTTGTCGGTTAACTCATGTTCAAAGCGATATTTATTTTTTGCGCTGTTGTTGCCTAAACTTTTTATTTCCGTGATACTTTGCCATGATGATCCATTGTAAGAATATTGTAAAAGAAAATGTTCGATATTATTTTCTGTGATCGTCTCCCAAGTTATCATAGTTTTAGTTGAACTACAATCCGTGCTAAAGTTGCTTAAAATTTGGTTTAAGGGAGTTAATGTTGTATTTCCATGCAACCAAAATTCAGAAAATCCATCAATAGAAAAGGTTGAAAACAATATTGTATTATTTGATGCTGGATTTATTCCTATACTATTATTAATGTGTATAGAAGTGTTTTCGCTTCCCCCTTGTTCAATACAATTGTCAAGAGCTGAATAGTTTACGTTGTTTGGTCCGGAATATTTACTTAGTAGAACCGTATTTTGATCACTCGCTACTACTTGGTCAAGGATGCTTGTTGATGCTTCAGAAGCTGTTTCGAGATTCGTTAACTCCGTTTGAAGATAAGGGAGTTTGATTTCGGCAGGACCATCGGATGTTGGTTGAATTAGCCAATGTCTTTGCATCACTGCTGTTTGATAATCGATATTATTGCAAGCGGGGATTAATTCAACCGTTCCATCAACAAATACTGTTGCAGTTACGTATCCCAAATCTGTTGTGGGTGTTTCCCCCCTAATGGAAACGATATAGTTACCATCAGGATGTGAATAGAAGTCGACCCATTCGTTCCCTTTTATCATACATGTTTTCTGTTGGTTGTTTAAGGCAAGAGTTTCGTTTTCTAATTTTAGGAGTTCTAAAACAGCATTTGACGACCCCGTGTTTTGAGCAACCCGTACTTCTATTGTTGTATTTTTATCGAGTTCAAATGTTCCAATAATTGCATTTGTTTGCCCTATTTCTTGTCCTAAACACGTTCCACTTGTTGGAGCATTTGGACAATTCCAAACCTCTATTCCATTTATCCATATTGCTGCTGCATCGTTCCAATTGTTTAGAATTAATTGATATGTTCCACATTCAAATCCTTTTCGTTTGTGGATAAATGTATATTTTTCTGATGGAAGAATACAGCCTTGCCAGGTTGTTCCGCTACTCATTAGATTGCTAAAAAGTACCGCATCCGAAGGGGTTGATCCTAAAGAATCCCAGCTATTTGTAGTGTTAAAACCGTAATAATCTGTATTATTTGGAATTTGTTGATAGTAACCATAATATGAATTTAGATTTGCGGTAGATTCGTTGAATGTTCCATTATCATTGTATCCATAGACATTCCATTGATTTTCTCCAAATAGTGATGGGTCGCCAACTACGGTTCTTCTTGTTACGACAAAGGAACAAAATAGATCGGTTACATCAGGGGCAAACAATGTATAGGAGATATTGGTCATTCCCTCAGGGAAGTTGGTTGCTCCGTTTGCAAGTCCAGCAGTCTGAAAAATACCATATTCGATTATATAACCTTTATTTTCATTGTTTTGTTCAGCTAGCCAGTAACCATTAGGTGAAGAGATGGATGTGTAATTTGCTTGTGAAAGAGAATTGTTTGGTTCATCATTGTCCCAATTATTGTAAACACCATTACTTTGAAAAAGCGATCCAGTACCATTTGATAAAGGTATATCTGTTACAGAAAAAAATGAATCATCATCATTATTATCATAAAATCCTATCCATGCTTTTGAGATTGAATGAGTGAGTAGATAGGATGTTAGAAAATCATTTTCAGATTGACTCTCAATGACGGCAAGTTTCCCATTTTTTTGTTCAGCATCTAATTTTGCGGCGGTCCATGATTGTGGTGTAGGGACATAAAAATAGGTGTTACCATTTAATGTTCCGATGTATTGCATTCCTGACATAGTATTATCATGTGTATTACCAATTAATTCAGGATTAATCCAACTGGTCGTGTTTGAGCATACGTTTATATCAGAAGGGCATGAGGATGTTGTGTAATTGTTGATGTAAGTAATTCTAACAAATCCGTTACCGCTGTTTCCAGTCATAGTGCCACTACCGGATGTATTTGGCATCTCTTGATTTCCATTAGCGCTTAGGCTATTTAATGAAGTACCTAGAAATGAGGATCCTCCAGCGCCACCATTATCTCCGCTAAATGCAGCACCTCCACCAAAGTAGCCACCTCCGCCACCACCACCATCACCGTTCATTGGGCGACCACCACCATCACCTAAAGTTCCTGCTGAGTTTCCTGTTCCACCTTGCGTTTGTGTACCTCCTGTACCTCCTCCTGTACCTGTACCTGTAGGATTTAGTCCAATTAGACCTCCACCAGCGCCACCACCAGCATAATTATAAGTAAATCCACCACCAGCGCCACCACCACCACCAGCAACAATAATTCTATTGCTTAAATTTTGTCCACCTCTTCTAATGTCAGATGCTCCGCCACCAGATCCAGAACCACCAGAACC
>JAZQRM010000051.1:0-1832 GCA_045629585.1 Taishania sp.
ATCGTAACTGATGGTAAGTTACCCACCAAAGGAAGATTCAAGGGCGCAGAGATTTCAACGCTCGAAGTTCCATTCACAAAATCTACTTTAGTAAATGCTGTTGTCAAACTGAAATGCGTCGTACCTGAAGGAGCTCGTAAATCATTCACCGGATTAAAATCCGTCATCGTGATTTCACCTGTTAACACATCCAATGTAAACGGTTTGTAAAGAACACTTCCCATCACCGCACGGTTGTTGAAGTTAAAGCCTTTCAACAAGTTCAATGCTCCTGGTGTTGCAATTCCAACACCCACATTTCTTTCACCACGTGGACTTGTTCCGTCCATATTTTTGATATTGGACATCATCTTCATCACTCGAGAAGAAACTCGCGGGTCAGATGCATTTTGCATCAACACACGGATGCTGTCACGTAAAAGTTTTCCTGCAGAAGCTGCACTTCCAAACTCTTGTCCATTCTCACGCGTTCGAATAAACGCAGGATCACGAGCAATACGCTCCGCATCAACACCACCTTTTTCACGAGCCAAATGACCATCCTTGGTTTTGTAGAAAGACAGATCTCCGATCTTACCTTTCAACTTAATTAAACCTGTCTGTTTTGCCATTTTACAAAAGTTTTGAATTACTAATTTTCGATTCGGGACCCTCCCGAAAAGTTTCCCCTCAATTCATATCGCGAATAGAATTTCGAGTTCTGAATTCAAAACTATTGGGTCAAATTCGCATCTGCAAAAATCACGTTCCAATCCTTCCAATTGTGCCGTTTTATGCTGTTGTAGGTATTTTATTCTATGCAAAATCAACTTATCTTAGTGCTGCAGAATCCAGCAGTTTTTAACCGAATCAAAAACCACTTTTGTTCATAGATAAAGTATGGATGAAGCATAGATAAAGCATAGATAAAGTATGAAACACCCTAAGCGCATTTGTATCTTTCCGAAAGACATTCAGTTAATCACTGGCAGAAGTGCCAGATATGGCAGTAAGGTCATAAATGACATAAAAACGAAACTAAAGAAAGAACCTCATCAGTTCGTTACAATCCATGAATTTGCCGAACATTCCGGATTGGATGTTGAGCTAATCAAGTCATTCATCATCGACTAATAAACTGCATTTATTTTGTTACAATTTATACTATTTTGGTATTGGGTTCTGCTCCAAAATGCTTAAATTTGAACGTCAACGTTCTTTCAAAACAGCACAAAATAAACTGATTTTAACGGTACCTATGCGGTACCCGCTCAAAAATCAATCGTTTAAAGCATTGATATACTGTCGGATAGAAACAAAGTTCATTTCCCTCCGACTCCACTGAGATTTTTTTAAAGGAAGCAATCGCTTCCTTTTTTTTATATAATCCTATACCTAAATCCTCTCTTTTAAATATAACTGCTACAAAGCTATTCAATCGCGTGTGCACCTGATTTTTAAAAGCCTAAAAAAATACGTCGAAGTGTCGGAGCCCAACCATCCAATGCGTTTGCTGTGAGGGACATATTGCTGTAGTTTGTGTTGTATACTGACGTGTTACCTGTAAACTTACGCAATTTTAGATTATCTACGTATTTGGCTTGTCCTTGAATCATCGCTAAACCTCTAGAAATCTCTATTCGGATTTGAGAGGTGGTCGCATCTGTAGCAAAATTAATTACTCGGGTAGCATTTGATAAATTAAATTGCGTTGTGTAGAATGCTGTCGTACTAGTGCCTTTGTAAACACGAACAGTATAATCATAATAAACAATTCTCCCGACTTGAATTGGTAGATCTGGCTGCGTTGGTGCTGAAGCAATCGTAATATCATCCATTGAGAATTCATATTG
>JAZQRM010000052.1:0-27255 GCA_045629585.1 Taishania sp.
CCGATTTCGGTCAAGGAGGTAGAAACTACTTTTGGCTGATTAACCGTTGGTTCATCCTTTATTATTTCATTTTTAGCAATAGCTTGATTTGGATTTTTGGTCAACTCAACAATGACACGATTGCGCTCTGCTGTTAAATACGCACCTTGTTCTGAGGATAAATAGCCTGGATAAATAGCGTAGAAATAGGACATGCCAGCGGTTCCTTTTTGCGTAATTTTTCCATTCTTATCGGTCGATTGTTTCCAAACTTGAAACCCATCTTGTATTAAACGTACTTCTGTGTTTGATAGAACTTCTTTTGTTGTTGCGTCAATGGTTATAACCGTGTAATCAAAAGGTTTTTGAAGAAGCTTTGAAGGCGTACTGTTGAAATCCGGGCAAGCGGTCAAACTATTTGAGCCGTTATTGTCAAGGGATAGTATATTTCCGCTGAATTTAACAGTCGTCGCTGTTTCCTTATCCGAAGTGTAGATGTCAATATTGTAATTAAATTTTCCTTTTTGACGTGGGTTTACTTGAAAACGAACAATGATTGTACTGTCTTTTGGAATCAGAGCCTTGGATTGAATGAAAACCACCTCAGCAGGCTTTCGTATGGATAAAATATATGCTTCCTTTGGTCCTTTATTGGTGATGGATAGATCTATAAATCGATGGTCATAGCTTTCTAAGGAACCAAAATCATGATTCAATAAGCTAAACTCCATTTGGCCATATAGAGCGGTGGAGAATAAAAGAGAAAGAAGAAATATAAAACGAGTCATATAACTGTAAACGAAAATAGGCGAAAAAAGTTATACAAAAATAATGCCTTTTATCTTAGACAAAATCCGAGTACTGTATCTATAAACTCATCTGGTTTTTCGGCGTGTACCCAGTGACCGGCATCTTCAATGGTAACTAGTTCTGAATCGGGGAATAATTCCTGAATAGCAGCTATATCTTCATCTAAAATATAACGTGAATTTCCTCCGCGGATAAATAGGGTTTGGATCATACATTCTTCTTCGGGTAAAGCACTCAATATTTCACTCATCTCGCGCTCCATCACTTTGAAATTCATTCGCCAAGCCATCTTTCCTTTTTCTATCCAATAGATGTTTTTGAGCAAAAACTGACGTTCACCATAGTTCGGTACAAATTGTTCCATGTGCGCATCTGCTTCAGAACGGTTTTTTATAGCCTCTAAATCTAAAGTGTTTAGTGCTTGAAGTATGTTATGATGATGAGGCGGGTAGGATTTAATTCCCATATCTACAACGATGAGCTTTTCCACCAAATTGGGATAATGTTGTGCAAAATGCATGACTGCCTTTCCACCCATAGAGTGCCCGAGTAAAATGGCGTTGGAGAGTTTTAAATCGTCAAATAGTTCTTTGAGATCATTCATCATCAGTTCGTAAGAGAAATCGTCTGACCAATCCGAGTGTCCATGATTACGTAAGTCAACCATGATTACACGGAAATATTCGCTTAATCGTTTTCCATGTGTTTGCCAATTATCTGAAAATCCAAATAATCCATGAACAATCACTAATGGTTTACCCTCTCCTAACTCACGATAATGCAATTTCATCCCTCTATTTTTTTTACAAAAATAAGAAGAACGAACCAATTTACCGAAGAACGATGGAACGAAGAATGTCAATAATGGATGGTAATTGAATAGAAATTGCGGGATTAGGCAAATGTAAACCTTCTTCCGTTTTAGCATTTCCTTTGGCTGCAGGTTGTATTTCGGTCGTTTCTGCTTGTCCTGTTGTGAATTGCCCTTCGTTAATCTTTGTGATTAATGCAATAAGTTGCTCTTCACTTATTTTGTTTGCATCATATGCAATAACAGCAGTATTGGTATCTCGAGCCATTTTAAAATCAAACTGAACACGATTTACAGCTGCTGTGTGCAACAATTCCTTACGGATAGCGCCACCACAAGCCATTTCACAACTCATACCTGTAACGGGAATGCTCATCTGGTGAGTTGGCGTAACTGCAGCAGCGACTGTTTGCAGGTCAACTGTCTCTGTTGTAGTTGATTCTGCTGGAGCATCGTTCTGACAAGCTAACATTAATCCCATTAATCCAATAAACAATACCTTTTTCATACAGATACTTTAAAAGTGTAACCAAATATACTTTTTTTTTATGTTTTATAGTTGTGAATGAGCTGTTAAAATGTAATGTTAGAAGAACCAAATTGTTTGTTTTGTACCTGTAGAACTTAAGATTTGCCTATCTTTGCAAAAAAAAAAAGAACATGGAAATCAAAGAAGCTGCATTTGTCATCTCCAATACGGAGTACACAAAATGTCCAACAGAACAAATACCTGAATACGCATTTATCGGGCGTTCCAATGTGGGGAAATCTTCCTTGATTAACATGTTGACCAACAATAAAAAGTTAGCTAAAACATCAGGTAGACCTGGAAAAACGCAGTTGATCAATCATTTCTTAATCAATAAAGAATGGTTTCTTGTCGATTTGCCAGGATATGGTTTTGCGAAGGTGTCTAAAACACAAAGGAATTCTTTTGAAAAGTTTATCGCTGATTATCTGACTAAAAGAGAGCAGTTAACAACGGTTTTCGTTTTACTAGATTCTCGATTAGAGCCACAGAAAATTGATTTAGAATTCATGAATTGGTGTGGCGAAAAGGAAATTTCTTTTTCAATGGTTTTTACAAAAATTGATAAATTGAGTTCTTCGCAATTGCAGAAGAATCTAGCAAAATATAAAAAGGAAATGTTGAAATATTGGGAGGAATTACCACCTGTATTTACCACTTCAGCAGAAAGCAACTTCGGACGCGAAAAATTGTTGAATTACATTGATAATATCAATAAAGCCTACGTAATGAAAGGTAAAAAGTAATAAATAGTAAAAGGAATTCTAATAAGAGTTCCTTTTTTCTTTTTAAGAAGGAAGAGGTAGTTGTCTTTATTTAGACGTTAAATAATTAGCAAACTATGGCAAAGCCTTTTAAAAGGATTACGTACTTTTGGTATGAAAGAAGAGTATTTATACCGAAAGATATTCTTTGTTTTTTTAGAGATTTTATTCGAAGATTTCGAATGCAAAATAGTTGACTATGAAAGTAGAACAGTTGTACACAAAGTGTTTGGCACAAGGTGCTTACTTTGTTGAAAGTAAAGGAGAAGCAATCGTTATAGATCCTTTACGTGAAGTAGATCAATACATTCAGATGGCAAAAGATGCCAACGCTACCATCAAATATATTTTTGAGACGCATTTTCATGCAGACTTCGTTTCTGGACATGTGGATCTGTCACGTAAGACTGGTGCTCCAATCGTTTATGGACCAAGTGCAGAACCTGCATTTGATGCCATTATAGCAGTGGATAATCAGGAGTTTAAAGTAGGTGATTTGTCTATTCGTGTGTTGCATACACCAGGACATACGCCCGAATCAGTTACTTACTTGTTGATTGATGGGGAAGGAAAAGAACAAGCGATTTTTACAGGTGATACTTTGTTTTTAGGAGATGTTGGTCGACCAGATTTAGCGCAGAAGTTAAACGAAGAGTGGACCCAAGAGAAACTAGCTGGAATGTTGTTTGACTCTTTACGAACACGAATAATGCCTTTAGCGGATGATATTTTGGTTTATCCAGCACATGGAGCGGGATCAGCTTGCGGAAAAAATATGAGCTCCGATACAGTCGATACTTTAGGGAATCAAAAAGCGACTAATTATGCGTTGCGTCCAGATATGACTAAAGAAGAGTTTATTAAAGAAGTTACGGAAGGTATTTTACCTCCACCGCAATATTTCCCTAAAAACGTAGTGATGAACAAGATGGGGTATGATTCCATTGATGAAGTAATTGCACGCGGAACAACTGCTTTAGATTTAGATACCTTTAAAACGGAAGTGGCTAAAGGTGCTTTGATTTTGGATGTACGTTCACAAGCCGATTTTATCCAAGGTTTTATTCCCAATTCTTTGTTTATCGGTTTGAATGGTCAATTTGCCATGTGGGTTGGTGCATTGATTGAGGACATTAAACAACCTATTGTGTTAGTCGCTCCAGAAGGGAAAGAGGCAGAGGCGGTTACTCGTTTAGCACGTGTTGGCTATGACGGTACGGTCGGATTCCTTAAAGGTGGTGTTTCCACTTGGGATGGTTCATTAAACACAATTACTTCCATTTCAGCTGAAGAATTAGCGGAAAATGCAGCGAATTGTAACATTGTTGATGTGCGTAAACCAGGAGAGTGGCAAGCCGAACATGTGGAAGGTGTGTTGCATTACGCATTGGATTACATGAATGACGATTTGAATAAATTAGATAAAGATACGACCTACCACATTCATTGTGCGGGAGGATACCGTTCTGTAATTGCGATTTCCTTATTGATGCAACAAGGTTATACGAACTTGATTGATGTTGCAGGAGGTTATGGAGCAATTAAAAATACAGCGATTCCAAAGACAAAATTTGTTTGTCCTTCGACCTTGTAATTTCGATGGTTTTAAAAATATGAAATCCGCTAGCAATAGCGGATTTTTTTGTTTTGGGAGATAAATACTGTAACGCTAAACTTCTCCTTTCCCTTTATCGTGTAGAACAAGAAAGCACATAATAGGAGGCATAAAAAAAGCGGGATATCATTATCAAATCCCGCTTTTTTTATAATAGTAATTTATTGTTCAAATGTTACGGGTACGTTTTGAACCATTCCATTATATTTCATGCGAAGCATAAACTTTCCTGGAGCTAATTTTTTACTTAAAGTATAGCAGATGGCTCCATCTACAGATCCTGATTTAGAATCCATAAATTTGTACTTAGTACTTCCGTCTTCCAAGTTGATTGTTGCAATCATTGGTTTAGATTTGAAAGTAACTACCATAGGTTTTTCTGTGTTCAATTTGCTCCCTGATAATGCAGAAGGGTGCATGTTGAAAATCAACTTCATCTCATTTCCTACAATTGTACTGTAAGTACCATTTACAAAACCGCTGCAGATAATCTGAGGGCGAACCATTTTACTCCATACGACGTCCCCTTTTTCATTTATACTCATGGCAATACTTCCTTCATTTTTACCATGAATATCACAAATTACTCCACCATTGTCTAGAGAATATAGATTATTCAAGCGGAATTGATTTTTTGATAGGTTAGTAGGTATTTTAACAGAACCATCAATGGTAATATTTTTCTTATTCAATTGATTGGTAGAAGGATTGTATTCAAAAAGGTTAATGGTCCCTAATGTATTATTGTTTTTAGCAGTATGTACCGCAAAGTGATAGATTCCCTTTTCATTTAAAGATTCAGTTGCAACCATATTCTTTAAATTTCCAGCCCCTCCTTCTATTTCTAATTCTTCAATTTCATCTCCGTTACCGGGAATATATAATATATTGTGTGAAGTGATATTAAATTGTTTTGTTCCTTTAGTCGTGGTTTCTTGGCCAACACTTACATAAGCAAAGGCATCGTGATTGGGATACATTCCAATAATGTTTACTTTTACAATATCTGATGGATTTTTGGCTTTATAGGTACGTGTTGCTACAGGCTTTAAATCTTTATCGACATTGACTATTTTTGCATAGGATGTTTTTTGATCTTTCCCTTCATATTTTACAGAAAAAACAACAATAATTTCTCCAGAGTCTTCGTTAAGTTTAACATCTAAAGATTGGTAAGAAGTTGGGTTTCCTAGAAAATGACCGTATTTTGCTTTGAATTTACTGCCATCTAAAGCATTAGGTAAGTCAACAATAAATTGAGGTTGTCCTTTTTGTTCGAAACTAGTTGAGAATTCTTGGAAGTAAAGCCCAGTGCTTTTCCCCTGTTGATCTTCAGCTAAGAAGTAGGAGTATAAACGATTTTCCTTTATGAAAAAATTGTCAGGAACGTACTTCTTTCCATTAAAGTCCAAAACCATTTCCTTTTGGGCAACTTTTTTCTTGTCTTTGTAAGAATATAAACGATAGTTCAATCCTCCGAAGGTATTTACAGTCGTAAATGAAAAAATTTCATGGTCATCTATAAATCCAATTGGAGTTATTTCGATGTTCATATTCCCAAGGCCTCTGATGGGTTTGTCGAATTTTTGTGCGCTAACTGTTGAGTTGCTAAGAGTCATCATAAGAGCTAGAATAGCTATATGAGTTAGTAGTTTGAATTTCATATTAGTTCTAAGTTTTGTGGGGCAAATATAACTATTTTAGCTGTTTTCTATAAGCTTGGTGTTTAACTAATTTAGGTTTGTATGTAAATCATCTTTGTTTATATTTCCTCCTAAAGTAAATCCAACTCGCGTTGTAGATTTTCTTTGGCTTTTAATTCTAGGCGGTTGTGGAAATGGGGTGTTTTGTAAATGGAATGCAAGGCCAAGAAATGGTTGAGTACTTTTTTTCTTCCAGGACGATAGAGGATGTCCGGGTAGATTTTATATTCTTCGCGTACATTGTTCATGTAAGAGGTATACTGTTCCCAGAGTCTGCCCAAAATGGCTAAGTCGGCATCTAAAAGGAAGTTGGTGTCCATATCTGGAGCGATTTGATGCTTTTTCGTGGCAAGTATTTGTGCCTCAATGTGGGCTATTTGTGTTGCTGGAAGACCAATTTTTTGTAAGCTTTGACGTGCAATTTTAGCACTTTGTTCTTCGTTGTTTTTGGAAGTGCTGATGTAGTAAATGTCATGATAAAACACCGAAAATTGAACGCTATTCCAATCTTTTAATTCGTCTTTTATCACATCTAAATCCTTTAACATGGCTTCTACGTGTGCCAGATTGTGGTATTTTCGACTGCGATGCGAATAACTTTTCTCTAGCTCCGACCAAAGTTCTTTTTGAAGATTCAAATCCTCAGAATACAGGTTAAACAGCTGTTCAAATTGTTTTTTTAAGTTAACGTATGTCATGAAAATAGTGTTTTGAGTAGGTTAATTTAGCTTTTTTTTCGGGAGGTATGTTGGTTAAGTAGGTCGGTTTTTAAATGAGGTTCTGTGTATTTCAATGTTTAGAACAATAAAAAATCCGCTATAGCTAGCGGATTGATTATAGTATGGTTTTCCCATTGCTGTGACAAGTAATCTTTTTACTTCAGAAAATCTTTATCTAGAAAGGCAGGATGTGGATAGTCGTAAACTCCTTTTCCATTTTCTGTACCCATTTTCCCTTTATCGAGATATTCTGATTTGATCCAATTAGCTAATTTTTCAGAGAGTTTGTCTCCCGCTTTTGCACCTGCTAAAAACAAATTGTAAGGTGTGTTAGGTCCAACGGTGTCTAAAATAGCGAACGGTCCCATCGGTGCTCCTGTTGAAATCATCCATGTTTTGTCGACGGTCATTGGATCTGCTATTCCATCAGCCGCTAACTGTATAGCAGCGTGTAGTAACGGAACCAATAGAGAATTCAAAACATAACCGGGCTGTTCTTTATAAATGGGAATGGGAACCATACCAATTGCTTTTGCAAATTCAATTATGGATTCAAAAATCTCGGGCGATGTTTCCTTCTGTTTCATGATTTCTGCCGTATTTAAACGCCAAATATCATTCGCGAAGTGTAGGTTTAAAAATTGTGTTGGTCTACCAGTGTATTCAACTAATTGACTCGGAATCATGGTGGACGAATTGGACGCGAAAATAGTTTTAGATGGTGCCACCTTCGCTAGTTGTTCGTAAAATTTGGCCTTTATATCCAATACTTCAGGTACTGCCTCAATGACTAAATCTGCATCCTCAACGGCTTTGCTTAAATCTGTAAATAGCTGAATACGACTGTAAGCTGCATCTACTTCTTCTTTTGTGCCGTATTTGTCGGATTGGTAACGTTGTTGTAATACTTTAAATCGCTCTTTTGCTTTGTCTAATGCTGCTTCGTTAATGTCATAAGCGGCAACGTTAAAACCCTTGAAGGCTGTTTGAAATGCAATTTGACTTCCCAACACTCCCGTTCCTGCAACTGTTACATTCTTAATCTTCATATTTATTTCGATTTAACTGCCTTGGTGATTTGTTAGCTTCAATTCTCGAATGTGAATATTACTAGTTGTTGAAAGGCAGATTGTTAAAGCTAGAAAGGTAGTGAAATCTGATTTTGACCTTATATTTTTTAAATCTTATTGTGAATTTAGCCTTCCCCGAATAATAGTACTTACTTCAATTGTCAATTTTCAATTGTATTTCGTACTTCAAGAAGCTCTGCCAAGAGCTGAAGACAGTGCATAGGCGACCTCGCGCCCAATGTCATTAAGTTAGTGGTTTAAATCTTTAATTTTCAACATTTTAACCTTGCTTTATTGCTGGACTTTCCTTGTATTTAACTAGTATTCAATTAGTTACTTGTTAAAAAAAATCTCCGCTCGAAGCATAAACCCTGTCACATTTTTTTAGCGATCGCAGAAAAATGAACCGATAGTTGGGCCCCACGAAGAAGTTCCGCAGTAAAGCGGAGGAAATCATACTTCCTTAAGTCTTAAGTCTTACGTCTTACGTCTTACACCTTACGCCTTAGAACTTAAAAACTGAACCACTTACCAACTTCGTCAATCGTCATTCCCCTTACACCTTATGTCTTACACCTTGCAATCCATCCCAACTTAAAAACTTCACCACTTACCAACTTCGTAAATCGTAATTCGTACTTCGTAATTTTCAATCAGTAATCTGTATATTTGCACTATGGAACAAAAAGAAGATAAGTTAAAGGAGGTCATTTCGCACGCAAAAGAATACGGATTTGTATTCCCGTCATCCGAAATTTATGACGGACTTGCAGCGACTTACGATTATGGTCAATTGGGATCAGAATTGAAAAATAACATCAAACAATATTGGTGGAAATCCATGGTGCAAATGCACGATAATATCGTAGGAATTGATGCTGCGATTTTCATGCACCCAACAACATGGAAAGCTTCAGGACACGTAGATGCGTTCAACGACCCACTTATCGATAACAAAGATTCTAAAAAACGTTACCGCGCGGATGTATTGATCGAAGAACATATCGAGAAGTACGTGCAAAAAAATGCAAAAGAAGTAGAAAAAGCGAAGAAAAAGTTCGGGGAAGCATTTGACCAAGAGCAATTCATGGCAACAAACCCTAATATCTTGCGTAACCTTGCTAAAATCAAGGAAATCGAAGATCGAATGCGCGAAGCGTTAGAAAATAATGATTTAGAAGCAGTTTATAACCTTATCGTTGATTTGGAAATCGTTTGCCCTATTTCAGGTTCTAAAAACTGGACAGAAGTGCGTCAATTTAACTTGATGTTCTCAACGGAATTAGGTTCTGTAGCTGGTGATGCTGCAACAATCTACCTTCGTCCAGAAACAGCACAAGGGATTTTCGTAAACTTCCTAAACGTGCAAAAATCAGGACGTATGAAGGTTCCTTTTGGAATCGCACAAATCGGAAAGGCGTTCCGTAATGAAATCGTTGCACGTCAATTTATCTTCCGTATGCGTGAGTTCGAACAAATGGAGATGCAATTCTTCGTTCGTCCAGGGGAAGAAATGAAATGGTACGAGTATTGGAAAACAACGCGTCGTAACTGGCACTTGGCGCTTGGATTGGGAGAAGAAAATTACCGTTTCCATGACCATATCAAATTGGCGCACTACGCAAACGCTGCGGCGGATATCGAATTCAACTTCCCAATGGGATTCAAAGAGTTGGAAGGGATTCACTCGCGTACAGATTTCGATTTGAAACAACACGAACAACATTCAGGTAAAAAATTACAATACTTCGACCCAGAAATTAACCAAAACTATGTTCCTTATGTGGTTGAAACTTCTGTTGGTTTAGATCGTTTGTTCTTGGCTATTTTGAGTAATTCATTGAAAAATGAAGTGCTAGAGGACGGTTCTGAACGCTCGGTATTGTCTTTACCTGCTGCTTTGGCACCTTATAAGGTTGCAGTAATGCCGTTGACGAAAAAAGATGGTTTGCCAGAAAAAGCACAAGAAATCTTGAAGGATTTGATGCTGGATTACAACTGCCAATACGATGAAAAAGATTCTCCAGGAAAACGCTACCGTCGTCAAGATGCAATTGGTACACCGTACTCGGTAATGGTGGATCACCAATCATTGGAAGACAATACGGTTACTGTGCGTGACCGTGACACGATGTTACAAGAGCGTATTGCTATCGAAGATTTACATAGCTACATCGACAAAAAAGTAAACATGCGTTACTTATTGACGAAAAAAGCATAAGAATTAAAATAGATTAAGCGAAAAAGCGGTTGTTCACATCTTGAGCAATCGCTTTTTTGTTTTGCAATTGCATACAGTTAAAATGCTTCTTCGGACAAGATTTATGTCCAATTTTAGAACACGGACGACACGATAATCCTTCCACTTCATGAATGGAATACAGCTCAGGTTGTTGAGGATAATAAGGAGCAAAACCTAATTCAGGAACGGTGTTTCCCCAAATACTCACAATGGGCGTTCCAAAACTAGCACCAAAATGCATTAATCCTGTATCGTGCGTAAGTAATACTTTGGCTTGGCGAACCAATTCTACCGAATCCATTAATTTACATTGGTTGACGGTATTGACAAGCTGAATATCCGTTGGAGCTAAAGCTTTTTCAATGGCTTCTGCACGTTCAACGTCTGTTGGGCCACCCAGTAAAACAATTGGCGCTTGAATGTCCTTTAAAATTTCCACCAATACTTCCGTGGGAGTGATTTTCGTGGCGAATTGCGCACCTATAGCTACCGCAACGTAGTTCTTCGCTTCTAATCCAAACGTGGATACGTCAAATGTTTGCGGTAAAATGATTGAACCATGATGATGGTCGTTCTGAATCCCTAATGGAGTGGCAGCATCAAAATAGCGGTCAACCACGTGATTGGGTTTCATCTTTATTTTGAAATTTACCAACAACCATTTCTGAATATTCAACTTTTTAAATGCTGTAGAAGGACGCTTAAGCTTGTTCTTCAACCGAAAAGTGCGCAGGTTGTTGTGTAAATCAATGATGTAATCAAAGTTTTCTTTTTGTAAACGAGGAATGACTTCGTCCAACTTTTTCGTGTAGGTGTGAAGCGTGTGGATACGTTCATCTTTCTCCAAAATACTTCTAAAAGCGTTTTTAGTAAGATAATGAATTTCAATGTCCGGTCGCTGTGCATGAATAGCACGAATGACGGGCGTGGTCAAAACAATATCTCCAATAGAACTGAAACGTACAATTAATATCTTCACTTTACAAAGTTATCTATTTAGATTTATAGTTGCTTGTAATCGGCATACATCATCGAAAGTAATTTTCGACTATACGAGGAATATTTAATAAAATCATCCGCTGTTAAGGTGTTCTCAATCAAAACATCGGTTAACAATTCGTAAGTGAAATTACCTTGTGGCAATACAAGTCCATATCCTCGGGCAATTTGATGCAATGCATAGGCTGGACTAGCTGGATTCAATAGGTCCTTGCTCCAAATGTATTGTTCAAAGTCACCACCTAATTGATAACTCAGTGTTCGGACAACATCTGCTTGAGAGCCTAATTTGTTAATACGAGTTCCCCTATAGCTTTCTTTTAAAGGTTTTCCCCAAATTAAACAAGGAACTTTGAAGAATTCGGAACTGGATGGATTCTGAATACCATTAACCGCGTGGCCATGATCGGCAATCAATACAAAAATGGTATTGTCAAACCAAGGTTTATTTTTCATCGCTTGTAAAAAGTGATAAATAACAGAGTCGGAATAGCGAATAGAATTCATGAATTTCCCTTCTGGCCCATCAAAATAATTGTATTGCTCGTGATTAGGGAAGTCATAAGGAGAATGCGATGATCCAGTAAAAAAGCACTGTAAAAAGGGTTGCTGTAGAGCATCTAATCGTTTTTCGCCTAAAGTGAAAAGGGCTTCGTCGCTGTAGTTTAATTTGCCCTTAGGTAACGAACTTGGAAAATCTTTTTCGTCCTCAATCACATCAAATCCTTGATCACTTAAATAGGATTCTATATTACCATATTTTAGGTCACCACTGAATAGGTAATTTGTCGAATAACCTTTTGCTTTCAGTTCTTTGGAGATGCTTGGTATAGCTCGCGCTTTTTCGGGTTGGCGTGAAATAAAAACTTCAGGTATTCCAGGGTAGCCGCTTAATATTGCTGTATTGCCAACTTCTGATGTGGTCGAAACCGCATACAAATTATCAAAAAGCAAACCTTCAGCCGCGAGTTGGTCAAAGTAGGGCGCCCCATTATTAATGCCTGTGATCGACTGGATGGCATTGGCGGACCAACTTTCCATGATTATGTAGACGATGTTGGGCGTCGGTCGATCAAAAATATACTGGTCATGTGTCGTTGGATAGTTAAACCACAATTCGGTGACTTCCTCTTGGTCATTCGCTGAAATAGCAGGTAAATATTTATCCAAATTCCCGCGCTTATAAAGCAGATAACTCTTGCCAAAAAAGTAAGTACTGTTTACAGATAAATCATTTAAAACATAACTCGTGCTGTAATAGGCCGAATTTGTGTTGATAGGTATTTGCTGAACTCCACCACGAATCACCACAAAAAGTATTCCTGCGGAAAGTGGAAATAAAAGAAGAGTTCGGAATAGATTGTTACGTGTAGAATGACTTTTCTGATCGGTATAGCGAAGCCAGCGCTTTGTAAATTTGAACGATAAAAAGATGAAAAGTGCAGAAAGGAGAACAAATTGAATGGTCATACTCCAATCGGCTGTTTTGACAACTTCTTCTGGATGAAAGAGGTGATTAAATACGCGTGAAGTCAACTTGTGATTCCATTCGTTATAAGCTACTGCTTCCCCCACATGAATAAAAATAATCGGTATGCTGACCAGAAAGGTGTACCAACGTGCCAGGCTAAACCAACGAGAGGAGTTCCAAATTAAACCAATAACAAGGAATAATATCCCTATTCCTCCAATAATCCCAATGGAGGAAAAATCGAGGCGAATAGAATGTATAAATACCCCTAGTATTTCAAAAAATGGAAGGGTTTTAAATTTATCAAAATTTAGAAGGATGAATCCAATTCGTAGAAAATCGAAAAGAAGTATCCAGAAAAGGAAAAGGAAAAAGAGTGGTTTAATCCACTGTATTTGTTTCTTCATGTTTTTATTTCTCAACATATAAACGGTGTACACGAGGTGCAATGGAGGTCATTACTTCGTAAGGAATGGTTCCCATCGTTTGTGCTAACTGTTCTATTGTTTGATGTTTACCTATAATCTCTACTTCATCTCCAATGGTGCAGGTAACAGCGGTGACATCTATCATTACCATATCCATACAAACCTTACCAACTATCGGACAGGCTTTTCCATGAACGTATAAAGTTCCAACTTCATTGCTCAATGAACGACGTAATCCGTCGGCATATCCTACTGGAATCGTCGCGGTACGCATAGTTTTCTTAGCTACATAGGAACGATTATAGCCTACGGTTTGACCCTTTTCTATCGTTTTTATTTGTGAAATGGTCGAATACCACTCTAGTACGGGTTCTAGTAAAGGCTGAATGATGGGCAAGGAACAAATTCCGTACATACCAATGCCTAAGCGAACCATAGTGCAATCTAAGTTCCCAAATTGTACGATACCACTTGAATTCTGAATATGCGTGTCAAAAGAATAGCCCAATTCAGCGGTAAGTTTATTGACCGTCTTCTTAAAACTTAAGATTTGGTGTTCTGAAAAACGCTTGTCATACGTGTTTTCGGCCTCCACTAAATGCGAGTAAACACTCTTGATATGAATCTCAGGTTGTGCTTTGAGTAATTCTATAAGTTGGTTGATATTTTTCTCTTCGAAACCTAACCTATGCATTCCCGTATCCAATTTTATATGCACTGGATAATTTTCTATTCCTTGGTAGATACACTCGGAGATAAATTCATCCATCTGCTGAAAATCATAAAGCGCTGGCTCCAAATTCCATTCAATGCAAGCTTCATAATTACCGGGTTCTACATTCATCACCATGATCGGTAAGGTACAACCCGTTTTACGAATGGCTATTCCTTCATCCACAAAGGCAACTCCGTAGTATTGGATGCCAAACTCTTGAGTGAATTGAACCATCTTATCAATCTCCGATCCGTAACCACTGGCCTTGATCATCAACAACATTTTCGTGTCGGGATGAATGAATTTCTTGTGAGCGAGTATGTTTTTTCGAATCGCAGCTAAATCAATCCGAACATGCGTGAGATGTTTCTTTAATTGAAATTGGTTGACCAAGCGGTTTAACGAGGTCGTGCGCTTTCCTTTTACTAAAACAATGGTGTTTTTTACAGCACTAACATTCAATGAATGGATTGAAGTGTCAACAAGCTGCGTGACTTTAAATTCTGAAATGATTTGTTTATATCGAGCAACAAGGGAAGGACTTAATCCTTCAGTCCCTAAAATAACGATACGATTTTTATGCTTAGCAATGGATTTCTGAAAGGTTAAAGCATTGATTAACGCTTCTTCATCCAAATTATATAGATCGTTGATGATGTAGTTTCCTTGAATCCCTTCAAATGTATCCATGCGAAGAGCAAGCTCTGGCAAGGCTTTTACCTTGGAGGTCCAATCGATGGTTTCGCCTACCAATAATTGGGAAGCCTTCAAAGCAAGACCCGCATTCAATAACTGCGCCTCTGTTGTCGCTGGGAATGAAAGCTGATCGGCTGAAAGGGGGGTTACAAAGTATTTTTGTCCTTTGAATTGATCAAATAAGCGTTTATTGGAAACGTGTAATAAGGTTTTAGCACCCAAAAATAATTGTTCGTAATAAGTGTCTGGAAACAAAGATTGAACTCCATCTGATGCTGTCAATATAGCTAAATCTGGACGAAGAATGGACTGAATAAAGTTCGGACGTAGTTCAACATGGGGTTTCACTTCTAGGATCGCAATATCCGCGCGAAGGTTCATGTCCAAAAGGGATAAAAGAACCCCTAATTCAGAGTTGTAACTCTTTGGACTACGAGTGACTAAATAGGACGGAGTCAATAGGTGGTACATCCATTCTTTGACTGTAGTCTTCCCAATTCTTCCTGAGATAACAACGAGTTGACCGGTGAATTGCGATCGCTTCCACGCAGCTAACGATGCAAGTGCCGCAAAGGTGTCTTTGACAAGAATAAATTGAGCATCTGGTAAGATTGCCTTCGGTAAACTAGAAACAATAAACGTCCGAACTCCCAAATCATAAGCCGCAGGAACGTGCTGTATACCGTCGTTTTGCAATCCTTTCAACGCAACAAATAGACTGGCCTTAGTAGATCGAATCTTGCGAGTGTCCGTATAAACATGTTGCAACACTTCCGTTCTACGTTGCACACCTGCTAACGTTGACTCAGGTAAAATACCTAAAAGCTCGGATATCGATAGATGTAAACTCAATGTTGTGCTTTATTATAACAACCGCGACATAAAGGTTTGTATTTTTCTGCCTCTCCAACCATTACCTGCTTGTTTCCACTCACAGTACGATAAGAGTTTTGAGCCAAATTACCACAATCTACACATATAGCGTGCACCTTAGTGATGTATTCTGCAATGGCTAATAGTTGTGGCATTGGACCAAATGGCTTTCCTTTGAAATCCATATCTAAGCCAGCGATGATGACGCGTACGCCATTGTCTGCTAATTCATTGCAAACTTGAACCAAATCTTTGTCGAAGAATTGTGCCTCATCAATAGCAACAATGTTCTCGCCCTTAATGGAAGGAATAATCTCCGAAGAATGGTCGATGACAACCGCTTTAAAATTGGAGCCTTTGTGACTGACAACCTCACCCTCGCTATAACGATCGTCAATCTTTGGTTTGAATAATAGAATGTTCTGATTGGCAAATTCAGCGCGCTTAACTCGACGGATTAATTCCTCGGTCTTACCCGAAAACATAGATCCACAAATGACTTCAATCCATCCCATTTTTCGCCCGCTCTCCGGGAATTGCTCCAAAAACATCTTTCTTTCTTACCTCTTATCAGTTATTAACAAAACTATTGCGATAAATATACACAGGAAAACGATTCAATATGGTCTAACCTTGTAATTTTATAATCGCAAAGTTCGTCAATTTTCGATGAATTTGAAAACACTTTTGTGTTACTTTTGAAAAGAAAAAATCGGTAAAATTAAATAGAAATGTATCTAAGCTTAAATGAATTGGTTGAGGATATCCAAAGGAATGTAGAAAGACTGCAAAATGGTCAAATGAATTTGGAAGAGGTGGAAGCACACTTAACATTGGTTCGTGAATTATACGAACGAACGGTTGTTTTGAAATTTAAGGCTTTAGAGCTCAAATCAACAGTTACAATAGATACAAATCAACAAGAAGAACCGGTGGTAATAGCAATGGAGTCTCCTGTTGAAGAGGTCGAAATGGAGAATGATTCGCTTGTGGTGGACAAAACAGAAGAGGTAGAGTTCGATTTATTTGGTTCTATGTTTTCAGACGAGCCGACGGATGAAGTATTAGAAGAAGTGCTAACGGAAAGTCCAGTACAGGAGTTGGAAACGATTAACCAAGAGCAAGAGAGCACACAAGAGATAGCGCAAGAAATTGTGCGAGAAGAAGCAGTGGTGGATTTGGCTACTTTTGAAGTAAAAGAAGAGGTCGTTGCCCCAATTGTAACTGAAATTGAAAAGGTCGAGACTGCCAGCGTTATGGAAGTAGACGAGCAATCAACTGCACAATCAACAGTGCCGAAGCATTTAATGGTCTTCTCGGCTAAACTGAAAGAGGTAAACGCGGAGGCTGCCAATCAATTTGGTTTTTCTCCTTTAAATACTTTAATCGGTTCGTTCGGATTGAATGAAAGATTACAATATATTAATGAATTGTTCGGTGCATCAAGTGAGACGTTCTCGGATGCAGTAAAGGCTTTTGACTCGTTACAAAACCTACAGCAAGCGAATGATTTGATTTTAGAATATGCAAACACACAAATGTGGGATGTTGAAAGCCCCGCAGTGGAAGAGTTCATGCACAAATTATGTCGTAGATATGCGTAAATTAATCACACTTTGCTTACTACTTCTATCTACTTTTTCTTTCGGTCAAATTGACTACTTGCGAAAGGTGACCCAAACGTTGACCAGCGAGGAATTGCACGGAAGAGGTTATGTGATGGGCGGAGATTCGCTAGCGGCTCTGTATATAGCAAAGGAGATGAAAGATTTAGGAATACAACCCTACAAAAGATCGTATTTTCAACCGTTTTCTTTTGCTGTAAATACTTTTCCGAATCGCGTGCAACTACAAACGGAGGGAACAAACTATGTGCTAGGGCAAGATTTTATTGTTGAGTGTGAATCGGGAAGTTTTGATGGAAATCTGAATGTGTATAGAATCAGTTATGATTTTTTTAGAAAACAAGATCTTCTATTAGCAGAACTCAAACGAGAAATAAACGCGCGACAATACAATACCCTATTGTTTGATTTTCGAATAGATACCTTGGCCAAAGAGCGCAAAGAAATGGTGCAACAATTAATGCCCATTTTAACGCCTTATTTTTGTGTAATTGCAATGGATGACTCCAAATGGAATTGGTCGGTTGGGAGAGAGCAATTAAAAAATCCGATTGTACTGGTAAAGTCTACCGTTTCGATTACCAATAAAACGCATTTAACGGTAGACGCAACCTTTAAATCCATTCACAAAACGCAAAATGTAATTGGTTATATTCCGGCAAATAAGAAAACCAAAAAGACGATTGTTTACACAGCTCATTATGATCATCTAGGACGTTTAGGAAAAGAGGTTTATTTCCCTGGTGCAAATGACAACGCAAGTGGAACAGCGGCTTTGTTAGCAGTGGGAAAATATTTTGCGGAAAATCAACCGGATTTTAATGTTTTGTTGATCGCATTTGCGGGTGAAGAAGCCGGTTTAATTGGTTCCGAATATTATGTCAATCACCCATTTTTTCCGCTAAAAGACATTCACTTCTTAATCAATTTGGATATTTTTGGTAGTGGAGAAGCTGGTATTACGGTCGTTAACGGAAGTGTTTTCACATCCGCCTTTGATCAGTTAGTATCAATCAATACCGAAAAAAACTATTTGCCAAAAATAAAAGCGAGAGGAAAAGCAGCAAATTCAGATCATTACTTCTTTACCGAAAAAGGCGTACCTGCGTTCTTTATTTACACGGAAGGAGATAATAAACATTATCACGACGTAGAAGATACATACGAAAACCTGTCCTTCGCTAAAACAGAAGACCTGATTCGCTTAATTATCGATTTTTCAAAGCAGATTACGAAGTAGGATTTTAATGTACGCTTGCGCGGTTTGTCCCTAAGCTACCACACGAGGTTGCTGAGGCTCTCGCAGCACCGCGTTCCAACCATCTTTAATCGTCAATAATCAATAATCAATCGTACTTCATACTTCAAGAAGCTCTGGCAAGAGCTGAAGACAGAGCATAGGCGATCTCCAGCCGTAATGCGATGGACTTCGTATTTCGTAAATCGTCATTCGTTAAGCCTTACACCTTACGTCTTAGTACTTAGGTCTTAGAACTCTAAACGGTGGCTGATCCCGATGGCTATCGGGACGAAGCCCAACCTACAATTTTCAACCTTTAATTTTCAATTTTCAATCGTAATTCATACTTCGTACTTCCTAATTCCCCCTACATTGGCAAATCTACCCGAAAAGTAGTTCCCTGATTAACCTTTGATTCAACCACAGCAATCTTTCCTTTATGATATTCCTCCACAATGCGCTTGGACAAGGATAATCCCAATCCCCATCCCCTTTGTTTAGTGGTAAACCCAGGCTTGAAAACGCTGCGTAGCTGTTTGGGGTTAATTCCTTTTCCAGTATCTCTTACCTCAATATGTGCCCATTCTGGCGTAGTGTACAAACGTAAATCGAGCTCACCTTTACCTTCCATCGCATCGATCGCATTTTTGGTTAAATTTTCCAAAACCCAAGAAATTAAGGAAGAACTATGCGTGGTTTCTACATTTGGAGCGATGTCCCATGTCAATTTTACTTGGCGAGGTGTACGCGGTTGTAAATAGGTCACAATCTCTTCTAGCGTTTCCGTCAATGACTTGTTCTCCATTTGCGGAATACTACCAATCTTCGAAAAACGATCCGTAACGGTTTCCAAACGGTGTATATCTTTCGCAATCTCCGTAGTAATCATCGGGTCAACGCTGTCATACGTTCGCAATAATTCATTCCAAGCCATAAGGGACGATAGAGGGGTTCCCAGCTGATGCGCCGTTTCCTTTGCCATTCCTGCCCAAACCTGGTTCTGCTCTGCTTTGCGGAAAGTAGAGAAAAGTAAATAGCCGATAAATACAAATAAACCAATGATAGTAAATTGTATGTAAGGGAAATATTTCATTTGCTTCAATGCGACAGAAGTGTCATAATACAAAACACTCGGCGCCTGATCTTTAATCTCTATTAAAATGGAGTCATTACTAGCTCCCATCTGTTGGATAAAACTAGCTGCGGTTTGATGGTGCAATACCGTGTCGGGAATATTCGTGCCAATAATCGTGCGATCATCTTTGTTGATCAGTAAAACAGGAACTTGCCCTTCGTTTTCAATCAAATCCCGATTAAATGATTGAATCAAACTGTCTCTATCACGTTCTAGCTGTTGAATTTCTTTGGAATCATCGTAAACATAGGTCATGAACAAACCTTGATAGACTTCAACCGTAAACTTTGGATTTTTCTCTTGCCAGAGCAGTGCTAATGATTTTAAGGAATCCTCAAATCGTTTTTGTAAATCCCGTGGGGACAATAAAGCAGAGGAATCTTGTAAATCAGAAGGGGCAAAAGGAAGGTTACGGTAGCCCGCTATTTCCTTATGATTGTCGAGTAATATAACAGGGATGTCGGTGTTGTTTTTCACAATTTGCATTGGGAACTCAGGGATACTATTAAATCCGGATTGTTGAGCTATCTCCTTCGATGCATCAATCCAGAGTTTTATCTTTTCCTTTTCGCGCGCTCGTAGCTTGGTGAAAGTCTCTGAAGTTAATTCTACTAATTCTGCTTTTTTACGAATCGTTGCCGCCCACTGTTGTGCACGCTGACTTTCCTGTTCAGCAACCTGCTGTACAATATGATTGGAGATGAAAAGGGAAGCACCAATCACCAACACCGCCACAATTAGCAATGCAATTTTCCACTTTTGTTTATTTGAATACAGATTCATTTGAAACCTTATACGTTAAAATTAAAGTTTTATTTGGTTATCAATCGTCTTTTTATCGCTAAATTCACATTCCAATTTTTTATACAATGAAGAGCAAGTATATCCTTATTTTCCTGGTTTGTTTTCTGTTAATCGCACTTCCTTTGTGTATTTTTCCGATTAATTTATTTACAGGGATAATAGAACTAGATATCAATGGAGTAAAGCACCTAGAGGAAGCTCCCCTAAGTCTTTCCTACTTTTTTGGATTGGGTTTTAATGCAGCTGATCTCGAGGGGATTGAGTCGTTTTACTTGACTAAACAAGGATGGGCTCTTGTGGTTTGTATCCTTCTTGGATTACCCACTTTAATAACTTATCGCGTATATTTGCAAGGTAAAAACAAAAAATAAGCTGATCGTTTTCCATGAAACTCTGTATTGCCGAAAAACCTTCTGTAGCGAAGGATATAGCTGAAGTATTGGGCGCTAAACAACGTTTAGATGGCTACTATGAAGGGAATGGATATCGCGTTACGTGGACTTTCGGACACTTATGTACACTGAATGAACCCCACGACTATAAAGAATCGTGGAAATATTGGCGACTAGAAGATCTACCCATGATTCCCGAGAAATTCGGAATCAAAGTAATCGATGATAATGGAGTGAAAAAACAATTTCATGCCATAGAAAAATTGGTGGCTGATTGTGAAGAGGTAATCAATTGCGGGGATGCCGGGCAAGAAGGAGAACTCATCCAAAGATGGGTGTTGCATAAAGCTAAATGTAAAGTGCCAATTCGTAGATTATGGATTTCTTCGCTAACCGAAGAGGCTATTCGTGAAGGATTTCAGAAGCTAAAAGAATCCAAACAATATGATAACCTTTTTGCGGCAGGACAAGCGCGTGCAATTGGAGATTGGATGCTCGGAATGAATGCCACTCGCTTATTCACTGTTAAATTTGGACAAGGAAAATCAACGCTTTCAATAGGAAGGGTGCAGACCCCAACTCTGGCGATGATTGTCCAAAGACAAAAGGAAATTGACGCCTTTAAGTCAGCGGAATATTGGGAATTAAAAACAATCTATAGGGAAACCGAATTTCTGTGCCAAATCCCTAGGCTTTCTTCGGAAGCTAAAGCAAAAGGTGGGGTCGATTTTGTCAAAGATAAACCCTTCGAAATTACAAACTTTGAACAAAAGGATGGAAAGGAAGGAAATCCTAGACTCTATGATTTGACGTCACTTCAGGTGGATGGAAATAAGAAATATGGATTTTCCGCAGACGAAACGCTTCGTCACATACAAAGTTTATACGAAAAGAAAATTGTAACCTATCCAAGGGTGGATACCACTTACCTTTCGGAAGACTTACATCCTAAAATTCCCGGTATTTTAAAGGGAATGCAATATTATTCGCGCTTTACAGAACGTTTGTTGGGGCAACCAATTCCGAAGTCTAAACAGGTGTTTGACGATAAAAAGGTAACGGATCACCACGCTATTATTCCGACAGGTGTTAACCCTTCCGGAATCTCACCAGATGAGCAACGAGTGTATGATCTGGTAGCAAGACGTTTTATCGCTGCGTTTTATCCTGAATGTAAAGTGTCTAACACTACGGTAATTGGTGCGGTGAAAAATACAAATGATAAAGGGGAGGAGAAGGTACTGGAGTTTAAAGCAACGGGTAAGCAGATTATCGAACAAGGTTGGAGAGAGGTGTACGCCGATCAAAAGGTGAAAAAAGAAGCCGATGAGGAGAAACTAATGCCCATTTTTACAGAAGGAGAAACCGGGCCCCACGAACCCTTTATGCATCACGGGAAAACTTCCCCACCTAAATATTATACAGAAGCAACGTTGCTACGGGCAATGGAAACAGCTGGGAAGCAAGTGGAAGATGAAGAAATGCGCGAATTGATGAAAGATAACGGTATAGGTCGTCCTTCTACACGTGCAAATATTATCGAAACCTTATTCCGACGTCGTTATATTGAAAAACGAAAGAAAAATATCGTTGCCACACCTACTGGAATCGCCCTGATTGATACAATACAAAATGACCTCCTAAAATCGGCTGAATTAACCGGGGACTGGGAGAAAAAATTGCGTTTGATTGAAAAGGGAGAATATAAATTGGATGTTTTCAAACAAGAATTGTACGTAATGGTACGCCAATTGGTAGATGAGGTAATCTTTAATTCTCCACGAGGACAAGGGTCGTTTGAAGAATTGATCCAACGTTATACGGCAATGGAGCAAAAACCAAAAGAAAAAGCGCCTCGAAAGAAGGCGGAAAAAGTCGATATGGAAGATTTAGACTGCCCAAAATGTAAAGCGCATCAATTAAAACGTGGAAATACAGCCTACGGTTGTGCTAATTACAAACAATGTGGTTTTCTTATTCCTTTCGTGCTAATGGATAAAAAAATAACGGATGCACAAATTATTCAGTTAATCACAAAAGGAAAAACAGGACAGATAAAAGGATTCAAATTACCCGACGGAACTGAAAAACAAGGGAAATTGATGCTGGATAGCGATTTTAATGTCACTTTGGAGTAATCGTTTAACTATCATATATTTGTAAAATGAAGTACTTCTTTCTGGTTTTATTAATCTCTTTTGTTTTTGCTTGTAAAAAGGAAACAATAAACCCGCAACCTGAAGTGCCGAGTATCCAGCCAGTGCCTGTGGATAAAGAAGTTTTCGGTATGGCTTACGGAGAAAATCCCTTACAACAAATGGATCTTTTTATTCCCGCAGGGTTTACTAATGATTCACCTTTAGTTGTGCTTGTTCACGGTGGTGGATGGGAAGCAGGGGATAAATATGAAATCTATAATTACAAGCTTTTAATACAAGAGAATTTACCCAATGTTGCAGTGCTCAACGTTAACTATACCTTGTGTTTGCCTGGAATACCAATTATTGAGGAGCAAGTAGCGGATATCCAAACTGCAGTAAATACCTACAAAGAAAAATTTCCAATGTGGAACGGTAAATTGATTGTACTTGGATATAGTGCAGGGGCTCATTTAGTCACCTTACTCGCAACAGCGTATGCTAATGTTTTTCCCGTGGATGGAATTGTTAATTTGCTAGGACATGTTGATTTCACTATTCCAAATTATGTTAATTCAAATTTGACGAATAATTATTTGCAAAACGTCTTTGGAACTACTAGTTATAGTCAAAATCAAACCCTATGGACGGAACGTAGCCCAATTACCTATGTAAACGAAAACACACCTGCCATATTATCTGTTTATTGTGGATTAGATCAGTTGGTGCCAGCAATCCAAGGCGAAAGATTTCATGAACAGCTAAATCAATTGCAAGTGGATAATGAATACCTTTTTTTTCCTAATGAAAATCATTTTGATTGGACTCAGGAAACAGGTGAAGAAATTAACCAAGGGATTATTGATTTTCTTAAACGTTTTTAATTAGTTTAGTTCCTAAATACTAAAACTATGCGAAATAGCTTTTTACTACTTCTGATTTTTCCCCTGTTGTTTTCTTGTAATAAAAAGAAACTTAAAGAGACAGAGAAGGAAACCTATAAGGTGGAACAAGCTTACACTTTAAGTAATATTAGCTATGGTGCTAATGCTGCACAAGTGATGGATATTTATTTACCTGCAAATCGAACGGAAAATACCAAAGTGTTTGTAATGATTCACGGAGGAGGTTGGAATGCTGGAGATAAATCTGATTTTAAAACCAGCTCAGCATGGCTAAAGGTTACTTTTCCTAACCATGCGATTATCAATATCAATTACCGATTGGCAACACTCACCCAACCTGGGTACAACATGCAAATAGAGGATATTCAATCGGCTATCGCTGAAATCAGAAAACCTATATATGGAGTAGGGGAGGATATATTTGTTATCGGTGGCAGTGCGGGTGCGCAATTAGCGATGATGTATGCCTACGATATCGATAAAGGGCTAAAGGTAAAAGGGGTGTGTAATATTGTTGGTCCTGCTGATTTTTCGGATCCGAATTATAGTCAAAACACTGATTTAGAATATGCATTGTACTATTTGATCGGACCCTATACGTATGCACAGCACCCCGAAAAATGGCATGATGTGAGTCCTGTTTTTAAAGTGACCAGTACCGCTCCTCCAACTATTTCTTTTTATGGAGGGCAAGATCATTTGATACCAAATACACAAATGGGATTGTTGCAAAACGCTTTGGAGAATGCAGGGGTTACACATCAAGAAACAATGTATCCAAATGAAGGACATGTAGGGTGGTCAACACAGACCAATGAGGATTTTGTGGGTAAAGTGTATCAATTCGTTCGTACGCATTTTGATTATTAGTAGGTATTGATGTACTTTGCTGGGATGAAAAAGATATTGTCTAAAATAGGATTGGATCCTTTTGTCTTAGGGATTCTGGTCATGGTTGTGTTAGGTTATCTATTTCCGCAACTTGCATTGATTCATGAGCCTTTTAGTTTAGCTACTGTCACGGATTTTGGTGTGGGTTTTATCTTTTTCTTTTATGGATTGAAATTGCCCATTTCAGTAATTAAATCGGATCTTTCTAATTGGAAGTTACATCTGTCTATACAGTTGATTGTCTTTCTTATTTTTCCTTGTATTGTTCTGCTTTTTTATCCCTTCTTTAAAGATAGCGTGGCTTATATTTGGTGGGTGGCTTTCTTTTTTCTAGCAACTTTACCTTCTACGGTTTCTTCTTCTGTAGTTATGGTTTCAATGGCAAACGGAAATGTTCCATCTGCTATTTTTAACGCGAGTATATCTAGCTTATTGGGCGTTTTCTTTACCCCATTGTGGATGGGTTTGTTTTTGGAAGAACAAAATGGATCGATGGATTTGTCGGCAATCCTTTTTAAATTGGTGTTACAAGTTCTTGTTCCCGTTTTACTTGGTTTGATGTTAAATAAGCGGCTTGGATTTATCGCGCAAAGAAATAAGGAGAATCTTAAGTTATTTGATCAATTCATCATTTTATTGATCGTGTACAATGCTTTTAGCCATTCATTTAACGACAATCTTTTTTCTGGAATGTCGTGTACCGAAATTGTTGTGGTGACCTTAGTTACGATTGCTTTATTTTTTCTGGTAATGTTAGTGAGCACGATCATTAGTCGTTGGTTAAAGCTACAGCGTCCCGAACATATTACTTTGTTATTTTGTGGGTCTAAAAAATCATTGGTACACGGAACGGTAATGAGTAAAGTATTATTCACCAATCCCCAAATGGCAGGAATTATGCTCCTACCGATCATGATTTACCACGCTAGTCAATTAATAATAGTTAGTTTTATTGCTAAAAAAATGGCTAAGCGGGATTAGTTGGGATTGTATAAAAATTCATTTTTTTTCGTTGTTCTTTTTCTAATTGTTTTAAATGTAAAGGTCTTTAGTTAAAAGCATGTTTTTGTTATCATAACCAAAGGTTGTAAGCGACTTGTTCTTGAATACGTCTAATTTGATAGCAATGCTACGATAGCTTCAAGTTGCTTGTTTTCTGCATGCTCCAATGCGGTTATTCCACTCCGATCTGGTATTGTTTTATCGGCACCTGCAGCTATTAAAATACCTACTATTTCAACGTATTTATCGGTGCCATCCCCCAAGATAACGGCCTCCATTAAAGCAGTCCAACCTAGTTTATTGACATGGTTAATTGGGTAGTTGGGCGTGCTAGCTAAAAGTCGGACATATTCAACATGTCCACGTTCTGCTGCTGGGATTAATGCTGTCCCTTTATAGCGGTTAAACAAATCGAAACGTGCGCCATGAGCTAAGTATAATTTCGCTATTTCCACATTTCCACTAACTCCTGTGTACAAGAAAGCGGAATCGTAAATGGCATTTTGCTGATTAACATCTGCACCAAGAGAAAGTAAAAACGAGATCATTTCAAGATCATTATTTTTCGTTGCTAATAGTAATAGATTGGAAGCGTGAACATCTGTCGTGTTTACATTTTCCCTAGTTATAAGCAATCTTGCGAGTGTGATATTTTTGCTGTGGACTGCTTCTACTAGTTCCAATTTGGTTTGAGATTTCGAGGTCATAACTATAGAAAAACAAAGGAGGAAGAACAACAATTTCATTAATTTCCAAGTTAAACTTTTGCTTTAAATTAGACCTTTATTCTTTGATAATCAAATTTTTATACACTTTTTTAGAATTATTGCGTAGTTTTAATATGTTGACAATCAGCGATTCTGAGGGTTAAATTGTGCTGTATGGAATAATAATAATGGGGTGTGAGATTGTAAGGGGCTAGGTGAGTATAACCAATAGTTTGGAGTGATTAATGTTCAATTGTATTACAAAGATTAGTGCAATGGTTTTCGCGCGCTAAATGACTGTTCAACCAAACGCCTTCCTCAATGCTCATGGATTTTCCTCTAATAGTTTAAGAATCGAGTGAGAATGTTGTGCTATCTTCTAAATACTATAATTTATAGTAAAAATAGCAGTATCAGGTTTGGGGTTCGTACGTTCTTATTTGGTAGGATAAAGTAAACATTGCCTACGTTCTTATGTAGTTGGGAACAAGAATAGTTTTCTTCCTTTTTTCTGTGTAACCCCTTTTGTTTACTGGTGTGTAGTTATTTTGGACTGCCTAGGAAATAGAGCGTAGCAAAGGCATGGATAAAGCGTACATAAAGCGTAGTTAGTGTATGAAAAAGGACTTATCAAACCATATTTTAGGGCTTTTGTTTAAATAGGTGCTTGCGAGAAATGCATTTACTAACATTCTTTTGCTAAGGTGTCGTTATATAGTGATTTGATATGTAGTGAGTCTCTTCTTTTTAGATAAAGGCAATATGATGTTTCCCCTTCCAGTTTTTGAATTCGATCCATTTAGGCGTGTAATAATCGGTTATGCATATAAAGAAAAATCCCCCAAAGACCGAAGTCTAAAGGGGACTTTTAGAAGCGTTTCCGATACGTTCCTATCGGAACACCTGGGCTTATCTATTACTTTAGTAGTTGTTCTTGAATGCTAATTGAAGCTATAATTTTTTCAATATATTTTCTGCTTTTCATTCGTTTT
>JAZQRM010000053.1:0-13138 GCA_045629585.1 Taishania sp.
AAGGAGCACTGGATATATTAGGATCAACAGAAATTCCTTTTGTAAGTCAAGCTGCTGATTTAGTCAGTGCGACCATTTCTTTTGCTCGTGGAGATTGGAAAGGAGGCTTCATGAGTTTAGGAGGAATGATCATACCAGGAATGAGCCAAGCAAAATTAGGGCTGGGTCTTGCTGTTAAAATCAATAAAACAACTAAATTAGCAGATGCCGCTAAGACGGGAGCTAATCTTTCAACAAATGGCGCAAATCTTTCCAAACATCTCGGACAGCTTGAAAAATATGGGCAAGGTGGATTTAAAGAATTGCAAAACGGAAGCTTTAGGTACTATGGAAATATTAAGTCTGCTACAAAAGTGGGTGAAATGCAAGGTGCCAGACTAGTGAGAGAATGGAATCCTGGAATTGGAAATACTAGAACTTGGTATGAAACCTTAGACCACGCTGGTAAGATAAGGCAAGTTCATCCTAAATACAATAATCTACCTCACTACAAATTTGACGTTGGTGGTAAATACATAGGAAAATGGTAATAGAAGTAAAAGATATACAGAAGTTGCTTTCTCAACTATCTAAAATGGTATTTAGTCGAGAACAAGCACAAGAGCAAGCAATTGAAATAAGAGAAACTTATGACAAAGGGGTATTAGAATTCCATCCCAAAGAATATGAAGATAAAATTTGGGATGCAGTTCAATTTATCGAATTGTTTGCGGAAAAAATTGAAGAAAATACTTATTTGTATTCTGAAAAAGATTTAAATAATTATATTAAGGAAAATGGCTGGGATGTAGATGAATAGTTGCCGCTAAGGGGGGGAGTTCAATATACCAAGTCAAGTTTGAGGCTTGGTCAGGAAATGCACAATGCATACAAAGTAGGCGCAAACGGAATTAAAGAGTTTAGGTTGCCGAGCGGAAAACGAATAGACTTCCTTGATGTAAACAATGGCATTATTCACGAGTTGAAGCCGTTTAACCCAAGAGCAATGAAAGCAGGACAAAAGCAGCTTGATATGTATTTGAAAGAGATACAATCTCCTGCCACTCTACTGAAACACCCTGAATTTAGGGGTATTAATTGGAAAACCGTTTTAGATACCTATTGATATATGGATAGTAAAGAGTTTAAGAAATTATTTAGCGAAGTAGCTAAGCCCAACAGTTTTGAAAGTGCTTTTGGCGGTTGGTTCAAAAGCAGTTCAGAAAGTATTGTTGTGCTTGAATTACAGAAATCATCTTTTTCAAATAGTTACTATTTGAACATCAAAGTTTTTATTCAAGGTGCTTTTGAAAGGACATACACACCTAATAAAGATTTGATAAAAAGTTCTATGGGGCATATTACCAGCCAAATAAGAGATAAAGAAATTTTGGACTTAGACGAGCCAATTAACGATGAAAAGCGAATGGCTGATTTAGCAAAGCTGTTTAGTGATTTTATTGTGCCTTTCACAGATAAGGCATTATCAAAGTCAGGTATAAGAGAGTTAGCAGAGAAAGGGGAAATTACCTTAATACCCGCAGTCAAAGAAGAATTAGCATAAGCAAAAGCCCGATTTAATCGGGTTTTTGCTGTTTCACCTAAAAGCCTGTTTGGTTTTAAAATTCTGGATGTAGGTATCAATCACGTTGAACAGGATGTTTTTGGTATCGGCATCCATTTTTTGTATATCGTTAATGCGTTCTACTGTTTCTTTATCGTAAGAAGCATTTTCACCAGAGCCAAACAAAAAATCCACAGTAACGCCAAAGGCTTGAGCCATTTTAGCGACTATCTCTATAGATGGTAAATTTTCATTGCGTTCATACTTGCCGATAATCTCACGGGAAGCATCAATCTTTTGGGCAAGGTCGCCCTGCGACCATCCTTTTTCCTTTCTGAGGGTGCTTATTTTGCTTCCGATGTTTAATGTAATATTCATATTGTCCTTTTTCTACTAACGCTTGCTGGAGTTTATGGAATTTATTTTATTGTCGCTTTTTGATGAGCGGTTAAATATGCTAATCCCCTTTTTTATTTAAAATTTCCCCAACAAGAGATTGATATTACGGTTATTTTTTATTGATTCATCTCTAATAATTTGTTGAATAGGACGATGTAATTTATGTGAATCAACTATCTTCGCAAGCTTTTCAATCAAACGCTTCTTAGGAGAATAACGTTATTTATGCAAAGATTAATATTACTACTTATCATTTTAGTCAATTTTCAGTTTTTATATGCTGGAAAAGAGGTTTTTAGCAATAGGCGTTTTGGGGCGGATATAGCTGTAAATAGTGCATTTACAACCGTTGATGATAAATATTTCGAAATGTCATCAAACCCGACTGGATATGGAAGTGTTTTCACGAATCACAAGGTTTGCAATAGGGTTGAAGTTGGATTAAATAAGAGAGTGATTCAGACGAATGATTTCAATGGGTCAGTCAAGTTGAAAATTACCTATGATAGGTGGAATCAGTTGACGAGTTCTTTCATTCAAGAGGTGGAAATTCGTTCGTTTAGTGTTCAACATTTGTTGGATGGATATGCTCAAAATGTAGATAGATCTAGTTTTGTATTTGCAAACGCACATCGCGTAAAAGTACAGATATTGGAATTGTCCAACGTTGTAGCATCCGCGATTTATGTTGAAACCAGTATTGAAGTTGAACGTTATTATGCCTATCAACTAAGTACAGTTGCTAATTTAACGGCTACGCCTTATCCCTTAAATAGTTCGTTTTCTTCATTTGATAATGAATTTATTGATATTTCCTGGGATTTCTTTAAAGGAGCAGAAAGTTTTTTTAAGACACTAAAGGTGGAGCGAATATACCTAAGAACCTACATAACGCGAAATGATGCTGAAATGGATGTATTTCAATACATAGAAGGCTGGTACAATACCATACGAATTCACAATGCAAATAAACAAAAGTCTATTTGGCAAGTACACGGAATCAAAAAAATAAATTACATTAGTAAAATAGCTTAACTAGGTCTCCTGAAAAGTTAGGCAACTCCAGGTTTTTCTTTATCACTTAAGATTATAGTAAAACAAATGGTTTCCACTTAATCGATTTAGGTTAGTATTAAACTATTTATATTATCAAATAGTGTAACATTTGACTTAGTGAAAACTACCTTTAAATAGGTAAAGGGTACAAATTAAAGATTGTTTATTGTGTATTCTTTTGTTGTCCAGTGTGTTAAGTTGTTGTTGGGTCTGATTAACATTTGTTTGCAAATTACTTTAATAGGTACATTTGCAATGTAAAAATGACCAATGTCATTTTTCTGAAAAAGTTTATTGCCCTTTATACGCGCCACTTCACAACATGAGAAAGATTACACTTATATTTTGTTATTTATTTATAATTTTCCAAAACTTCACGAATGCACAAAATTGTCCTAGACCCACTTCTGATTTTGGGGATAATCTTTGGATTGTACGTGTTTTTCAATTAACGAATCTCTCTAATTATAGAGGTGATAATCAATATACTGGGGCGAACAATTATAAGGGTTATTATACCCAGAAAATTGATGCAAGAGGTCATTTTGGTGCGCAAACTACATTACAGTGGGCAGCAAATGCTACTACGAGACCTAATAGAGCTACTAGATTTTCCATCAATGCGAATAATTACGGTACCGCATACGATGGTTGTAATGTAACTTCACAATATTTTTTATTTACTCATAAGAGAAAAGGATTTCCTAGGAACAACTATGAATTATTCGTTGATGTCTGGGATGATAGAACTTCTGTTTATTTAGATGGAAGAGAAATTTCCCAACTTGCTCAGTATGGAAATAACCGAATGAGTAAGTACTGTTTGTATTTAGACGAAAATTCAGAATTGGAAGTTCGAACAGATAATTCAGGTGGTGATATGTCTCAGCTTTCATTTAGAATAGTGCCTTCTACGGCTGTTATTTCTGCACCTACATCAGTTTCTGTTTGTTTGGGCGATAATTTGAGTGTTGCTGTTTCTGCAGCTAGTTCTAATGGAACAAATTTGAATCATTTGTTTAGCAATTCTTCTTGGACTGTTGATCCTGTTTCGACTTCTCCTGTTGTTTCAAGTGGGGGGAATACGCATCAAGCAACGATTAATACATTTAATCACGGTAATTATAGGTTGATGTATTCTGGTAAGTTTGAAGAGTGTGATGTAAGAAAAGTTGTCGAAGTAAATATCAACGCTCCAGTAGGGGATACAAGTATTTTCGGTAACAATACTTGGAATGTTTATGGCTTTTCTAATAAAACGAATACGCCAGCTACAAATGCGAACTATTTGCGTAATAATTTATATTATTACGGGTATTATACACAATCATTACAAGAGAATGATAATTTCGGTTACAATACCACGCAGACTAGTACTGGAGGATGGGATATAAACGGACGACCTTCTTTTTCTACGACATGGCAAGGTTGTGAAATGCCTTCCAATGATAATTTTACATTTATTCATAAAAGAAAAGGTTTTCCTTGCGCTACTTATTCTTTAAACCTATCTCGTAGAGGAGATAACACACAGGTTTTCATTAATGGGGTATTAATTAATCCCATAAATACCAATGCTTGTAATGGTGGAGGTTGTAGTTTGTATTTAGGTCAATTCGATCTTAATGCAGATACTAAAATTGAAGTACGTACTAATGAGTTGACAGGCCAAGCACAATCCATCTTGGAAATAACCCCCGTGACGTCTAATCAATTAGCCATTGATAATGACACAAAAACTTGCCCTGTAAAAGGAAATCAGTGGGTTGACTTTTACGAAGTCAACGGTCGATATCTTGGTTCTGTCAGAGGATTGAGTGAAGAGGTCGATTTAGGGAATGTTACTATGGTTACTTATATCGATGCTGGAGGTTCACTTGTACCGGCTTGTGGTAACGTAGACGATTTAACAGCAGTGATGCAAAGACATTGGGTTATTCAGCCAACGATTAATGGACCAGGTGAGGTACGGTTACCTTATTTGGATACCGAGTTTAGTAATTTAGCGGAAAGGTCTTCCCTTTCCACTAGTCCAAATGATCTAGTATCTTATCCTATTTTAAGTACGGTGAAATTGAGTAAGTACTCAGGACCTCAAAATGTCAATAGAAGTCCTTTTGATAATTGTGAAACAGGAGGAACAACGTTACATGAACAAAGTAACAGTTTGTTTCGAGCAAATTCCTTCCATTATCAAGAATTTGTTATTCCAGGATTTTCTGAATTTTGGTTACATGGATCAACTTTATTAACTCCGCTACCTACAGAAGTAACAAATTATTCCATCTCCTGCGAAAAGGGTCAAACAAATGTGGAATGGAGCGCCGTGCTTAATAATTCAATCACAGCAGTTGTTGTAGATCGATCGATAGATGGACAACAGTGGGATGAGGTTTTTTACTTTAACAATGTCAAGCAAGGAACGTATACAAAGGATTTTAGCTTTATGGAGGAAAGTAGTAGACCTTTTTATTACAGAATTAGTTCTATTAATACACTTAACGAACCAAAAGTACATCAGGTGTTAATGAGTAACTGTACAGGGATTGAAAATGAAGATTTAATTACCGTTTTCCCAAATCCAGCAACTGATAAGATTACTATCGCAACTAATTTTTCTTCTATTGAAGGGGGAGGTATGCTTTTCTTGTTGGATCTATACGGTAAACCTCTTTTCGAAATCTCAATTAATGATTTAAATGCACTAAAAGCAATTGAGGTAGATATTACAGATTTACCGAATGGTGTCTATTTCGTAAGAGTCATAGATGAAAGTCTTAAAATTAAACCAATTAAGGTTGTAATTCAATAATTAAGTTGATTTCTTAATTCTATAACTTGTTAAAGCTATCCTATATGGATGGCTCTTTTTTTTAGGTTGCAATGGATTCTATTCCGTGGAGAAAGCGTTAGCGTTTATTATTCTTAAAGTTAGTTTATTAAATAGTCACGAACTAGCTATATAACTTATTTGTACACGTGGTGCAGAATTTGCGGATAATGATTTTCTTGTGTAGTCATAAATACTTCGATTAAGTACTTTTTGTAGTACCTTTATTTTCTTACTTTTTTAACTAATTGTGTAGTATGATTGTTGTTCTTATAGCTGCATTTCTTTTTGTTGGAATTTTTCTATTTTTAAAACATCCTTTGTTTGGGAAACATCCTGCGGGAGAGCGAAGAGAAAGAATTAGTCGATCTTCAAATTTTAAAGATAATCAAGCTCAAAATATTTTGGAAACCCCTCAACTCACCGAAGGTTTTACGATGAGTAAAGTACTATATGATTTTATTTTTGGTAAGAAATTGAATGTTAAACCTCTGAGTAAGATAAAAACTGTCGCGATCGATTTTAAGAACATCGATGTGACAAAAGATGCCTATTACTGGTTCGGTCATTCTTCTTATTTATTGGTTTTATCAGGTGAATTTTTTCTAATTGATCCGGTACTGACCAAAAATGCATCTCCTGTTTTTAACTCAAACAAAGCATTCGACGGTACACTTTTCTTCGATATTAGTGATCTTCCAAATATCGATTATCTTATTATCACGCATGATCATTATGATCATTTGGATTATTCTACAATAAAAACAATAAAGAATAAAGTGTCACAGGTAATATGTGGTCTAGGTGTTGGCAGTCATTTTGAACACTGGGGCTATAATCCCAAAATGATAACGGAATTGGATTGGTGGGAAACGAAAGACGAAGCGAGTGGTATTAAAATCACAGCAACGCCAGTTAGGCATTTTTCTGGACGGACATTTTTTCATAAAAACAATACTTTATTTTGTTCGTTTGTAATCGAAACGAAGAATAAACGAATTTTCATTGGTGGTGATAGTGGTTATGGACCACATTTTAAGGATATAGGTGAACGTTTTGCCCCATTTGACATCGTGTTTATTGAAAATGGACAGTATAATAGAGCATGGCATTATATTCATCTACATCCAGATGAATTTCCTTTAGTTTTAGAGGATTTAAAAGCAAGTGTAGTTGTTCCCGTACATCATTCGAAATTTGCATTATCGCATCATCCTTGGAAAGAACCACTAGAAATGGCTATTCGCCAACGTTCAAATAGATATAATATTCACACCCCTATGATAGGTGAACGTGTTGATATTGTTGAAGAACGTAAGGATTGGCCCAACTGGTGGGAAAACAGTTAATTCCATACCTTTATTTTTAATAATGGATTACTCGAGTTCCAATGTATTCTATTTGTAGATGGTTGAGTCAATATGAAAATAAAGTATAAATAATTAGTGGGGTTCCTATCTAAGTGTGATGATTCTTCGGTTCAGTTGATTAAAATTTCCTTGAATAGGGTTGACTCCATATGTAAATATGATTAAGGAATGGCCAATGTTTGTATAAGTAACAAAAAAGTGTCAGTTGTAGACTACAATTTATAAGTAGATTAAATCTAGCTATATTATTCTTTCTCGTTAGTAGTACCTAGTGTTTCAAAAAATCACCTTCAAAGCCATCCATCTCTTGATTTTAAATGGGACTTAGGTAACTAAATAATAAGGCATAAAAAAAGGTGCCCTAATAAATCAGGACACCTTCTGTTGCATACAGGGAAAATTATTTCACGCGAACGTTAATAGCGCTTAACCCTTTTGGAGTACTTTCAGTTTCGTAAGTAACTGTGTCGTTTTCACGGATTTCGTCAACCAATCCTGAGATATGTACAAATACGTCATTTCCTGTTGTTGAACAATTAATGAAACCAAAACCTTTTGTTTCATTGAAGAATTTTACTGTTCCTTCTTGCATTTTTTCTTAGTATAAATTTATTAAAATATTGAAAAGGGATTAATCTACAAAAGTGTAGGCCGTACCCGTCTTTCCTGCTCTTCCGGTTCTTCCAACCCGGTGGATATAAGTGTCAAAATCATTCGGTAACTGGTAATTTACGACCAATGTTACATCATTTACATCTATTCCTCTTGCTGCTACATCCGTAGCGACCAAAACTCGAATCGCTCCTGTTTTGAATTTGTTTAGTGCGTTAACACGGTAGTTTTGAGACTTGTTACCATGAATTTCATCTGCTCGAATACCACTTGCGTTTAGTTGACCAGTTAGTCGTTTTGCTAGATGCTTGGTTTCTGTAAATAAAATCACTTTATTATATTCCCCATCATTAATCAGACCTTTTAATAAATCAAATTTATTTTGACCTTCTGTAACGCGGATTATATCTTGATCAACATTTTTTGAACTTTTATCACCTGTACTTAAAGCTACCAACAAAGGCTCTGAAACCAATTGGTTGATAATTTGTTGCTGCTTTTTATCTTGTGTAGCCGAAAAAAGTAATGTCTGAGATCGATTGTGCATTGCTTTTGCTATCGTTTGGATATCATGTACAAAACCCATATCAAGCATTTTGTCAAATTCATCCAAAACCAACACGTCCATATGATGTAACTTTAGTCGTCCTCTATTTTTTAAATCTAAAAGACGTCCAGGAGTTCCGATAATGAAGTCAAAATAATTATTTAGGCTTCGAACATCCTTTTCTACATTTGTCCCTCCTATGAAACAAGCAGAACGTAAGCGCATACCAGCTGTAAGCTTTCTAAATTCATCATTTACTTGTAAAGCCAACTCTCTCGTTGGAACAACAATCAATGTTTGAAATTTATCATCGCCTTGGTTCATTAAGCGTTCCAAAAGTGGAATTAAAAATGCTCCAGTTTTTCCAGTACCTGTACTCGCAATTCCAATTAAATCACGTTTGCCTACTAAATATTCAAATGTTTGATCTTGTATTGGAGTAGGGTGTGTAAAACCCATCTTGCTTATATTTTCTTTTAATAGCGAGTTCATTGGGAAATCAGCATACTTACGTGTAGGTGCTACTGTATCTTTCTTTTCCTCAATAAATGCTTTTTGAATTAAAAGATTTGGATTTAAAGTTGATTTAGGTTTCCCCTTCGCTACTCTATTATTAGGTTTAATAGAAGTCGATTTAGTACGTAGTGAAGATGTTTTAGTGTTTGTTTTATTCTTTATTTGCATTCAGTCTTTTATTGACCATCCTTTTATTGGGATGGATACACACTCGCACGGTCCCTCCGACACAAGTTCGAATGAAAGATTTTTAGTCCTTTCAAGTTTGCGGATAATGTCTTGAAATCCGCGTTTCAATTTCATTCGAAAGATGGGGGAGAAAACAAGAAAGAAGAAATCTTTCTTTGAAAGTGTGCAGAAACTAACGTCTGCAATATACTTTAATGAATCCTTTTTATGGACTATTAATTCAGCAACATATTTCGATAATGTCCTAATAGAACATCGCTTATAAAAATCCATTCGTATAATGGATGATGCTAAGATATTTATAATAGGATTAATTTCTTTTTCCTTAATTAGGATGTAGTTTTAATGCTACTTCTTAAATTGATAAGTCTCTTAACTGGTACAAAGGTAGACTATTATTGTTGATAAATGACAATTTTAACATTATTTATTTTATTGTAAGGATATTAGTCAAGTATTTATAAGGTGTTTTCGAAAGATATCAAGAGCAAAATCAGCCCTTGAATACCAATATCTGTTTGACATATAGGTCTTTGGTTTTTATTTGTGTTTCGGGGTTGTGTTTATGTTTTTTTTTATTTCGTAAACTCTAAATTGTTAAATGTTAACTTCTTTTTCAATTATTTATAGGCTTTGCTAGCGAGGAATTAACTTTTCTTTTAACAATCTCGCTTGCAAAGTCTAATTTTATTGCAAATGAATGTTGCTTTTTTTTAGTAGTGAATACCAAGGATTAACTTTTGTTCTCTCTACGTCTTGGACCATTCTCTCTCGACTTTAAAACGTTTTCTACATCTTCTAATTTGAATCCTTTGGCTTTCAATAAAATTAAATAGTGATACATTAAATCAGCCGCTTCCCCTAAGAATAAATCATCGTTGTTGTCTTTTGCTTCAATGACAATTTCTACGGCTTCTTCACCAACTTTTTGCGCGATTTTGTTGATTCCTTTATTGTATAATTTATACGTGTACGAATCTTTATCTTCCGCTAAGTCGATTCGATCGTTAATCGTTTGCTCTAATTCATAAACAAAACCACGATTCGATACTTCTTGAAAACAAGTCGTAGAACCTGTATGACATGTTGGTCCAAAAGGTTTAGCTTTGATTAGAATCGTATCGTTATCGCAATCAATCGCGATGGATTTAACTTCTAAAAATTTGCCGGATTCTTCTCCTTTTGTCCATAATCTATTTTTTGAACGTGAAAAAAATGTTACTTTTCCAATTTCCTGTGTTCTTTCAAACGCTTCTTCGTCCATATATCCTAACATCAACACTTGGTTGTTTAGGTAATTTTGAATTATAACCGGAACTAATCCGTCGTTATTTTTTGTGAAATCGATGTTCATCGTATTGGAATGTTTTGTTCTTTTAAAAAATTTTTAAGTATCGGAATTGGAATTTCACCAAAGTGAAAAATACTTGCAGCCAATCCGCCACTTGCTTTTGTTTCGGTAAAAACTGCTGTAAAATGTTCCATTTTTCCTGCTCCTCCCGATGCAATCACCGGAAGATTTACCGCATCAGCAACTGCTTTTGTAATATCAATTTTAAAACCAGCTTTTGTTCCATCACCATCCATCGAGGTTAATAAAATTTCGCCAGCTCCTAATTTTTCAACTTTCTTTACCCAATCCAACGTTTCCCATTCGGTTTCAATTTTTCCACCGCTAACGAATACTTTTTGAGTTCTGTTCACGTTACGTGTATCCACTGCAACCACCACACATTGCGATCCAAAACGAGCAGCCAAGTCAGCTACCAATTGAGGGTTTTTTACCGCAGAAGAATTCACGGAAACTTTATCTGCACCTGCCTGAATCACAACCGAAGCATCTTCCACCGAATTGATTCCACCACCCACCGTAAATGGAATATTAATCGCTGCTGCAATCTTTTCGACCATTTCGGATAAGGTCTTACGTTTTTCAATCGTCGCAGTGATATCCAAAAACACCAATTCGTCAGCGCCTTCTAGTACATATTTCTTCGCTAATTCCACCGGATCTCCCGCATCGCGCAATCCCACGAAATTAACTCCTTTTACCGTTCTTCCATCTTTGATGTCCAGACACGGAATGATTCTTTTTTTTAACACGTCGTGTATTTTAGATTTACGATTTTTGATTTACGATTAATCAATTTATGATTTGCGATTTTTGATTTACGATTAATTTATTTACGAATTTGGATTTTAGATATACGATTTTAGATTTAATAATCGTACATCGTCAGTCATCAATCGTAATTCGTCAATTGTCAATCAACAATCACTTATTCTGTTTATTTCTTAAAGTTTTTATTGAACTTACTATTATTGACAAGATTTCGTTTAGTTCAATCTTGAGTTCATTTATTTTTGGTGATTGAAACAAATTTGATTCTTCCAAAATCTCAAGCCAATAAATTGTTTCATCCGTTTCTTCTTCAACTATTTTGAGTTTATTTATGAAATCTGCTGTAGATTTTGCTCTACAAGCAGATCTATAATTTGCTCCAATTGATGTCGCACTTCTAACAATTTGATTAGAAATTGCTCGAGTTGAAATAGAATTAGGAAACTGATTGATTAATAGAATAACATCAATTCCTATTTTCTTTGTACGTTTCTTAATTATCTCATGCATGTGAACATTTTTAGATTTATGATATACAATTTACAAATCTTTATTTTGATTTACGATTTTATAATTACGATGTAGAAACACTTAAATCATAATCCAGAAATCCTCAATCGTAATACATCATTCGTAACTCGTAAATCCCCAATCGTCAATAAATTAATCGTAAATCGCGAAGCGAGATTCTTCCTTCGTAAATTGCTTTCCCTATAATCGCTCCTTCACAACCTAATTCTTTAACCTTGATTAAATCGTAGATGGAAGCAACTCCTCCAGAGGCAATTAATTTTATGTCTGCAGTAGCTAAAATTTCAGCATACAATTCGTTCGATGTTCCTTGTAACATGCCATCTTTTGCGATATCTGTACAAATTACATATTCAATTCCTTTGATTTTGTATTCTTGGATAAAATCAATCACATCTAATTCAGAAGTTTCTAACCAACCATGCGTCGCAATTTTACGATCTTTGGCATCTGCTCCTAAAATGATTTTTTCGCTTCCGTATTGAGCAATCCACTCTTGAAATAAGGTTGGATTTTGAACCGCAATACTTCCGCCTGTAATTTGATTGGCACCACATTCAAATGCAATTCTAATATCATCATCCGCTTTAATTCCACCACCAAAATCTACATTTAAATTGGTTTTCGATGCGATTAATTCTAAGGTTTTGTAGTTGATGATTTGCTTTGATTTCGCACCATCTAAATCCACCAAGTGTAAAAATTCGATTCCATAATCTTCGAATTCTTTCGCCACTTCTAATGGATTTTCGTTGTATATTTTTTTTGTATCGTAATCGCCTTGAGATAATCGAACGCACTTTCCGTTGATAATATCTATAGCTGGGATGATTCTCATATTTATAATTTTAGATGTACGATTTTAGATTTACGATTAATGGATTCTTGATATACGATTTACGATCTTTGAATTTTGATTAATATTGATAATCGTAATTCGTCAATCAACAATCTTAAATAACTTCGTAAGTCGTCAATCCTAAATAATTAAATACTCAAGAAGTTCTTCAATATCTGCTCTCCAATTCCAGCGGATTTTTCTGGGTGAAATTGAGTTGCGTAAAAATTATCTTTATTTAAAGCAACTGAATATTCTAGAATATAGTTGGTTTTAGCAATCGTATATTCTGAAATTTCGCAATAAAAACTATGAACATAATAAATGTCTGAACTTTCTTCAATTCCGTTAAATAAAAGAGTTTTTAAGTCGTAAATGGTATTCCACCCCATGTGTGGAACAATCTCCGTAGATGGAAATAACTTCACTTGAATGGGAAAAATCCCTAAACAATCTGTGTTTCCTTCTTCCGAAAAAGCACACATTAATTGCTGACCTAAACAAATTCCTAACGTTGGTTGTTTTAAATTTTTGATGACTTCGTCTAATCCTTTTTCCTTTAAATAAGTCATTGCCGAACTCGCT
>JAZQRM010000054.1:0-52785 GCA_045629585.1 Taishania sp.
CATCAAACAACTAAAAATTAGTAGTGTGAAAATATTTTTCATATTGAAATAATTTAATATTACTCGCAACAAATGTTTGCTAACATCTAATAGACGAGTTAGTATTCAAAAAAGTTGCACGAAAGTTAATAAAATTAAAAAAATAAAAAGCAGAGAATGAAAGAATCACCTCTGCTTTTTTATGTTTTGTGGTATTTTTTTCTGCGACTTTAATCAATCACCTGTATAAAACCTTGCTTTTTAAGTTCTTGAGAACCTTCAGTCTCTGCAATTATTTTATAAAAATAAACACCTTCACTCACGGTTTTCCCGACTCTGTTTGTTCCATCCCAGTAACCTTGGACACTATTGATGGTTTTCACAACATTACCCCATCGGTCAATAATGACACATTCATAATCTTGTATACCTTCATATTTAACAAACCAAAATTCGTTTCCAACTTTTGACGAAAGAGAAATTACATTCGGCGCTTCGATATCACATATTTTACTTGTTATAACAGCCGTATCTGTATACGAGTGGCATAAATTGAATACGGTTAACGTATAAACACCTGGCGCTCCAATCCATATAGACGGCTCTCGCGAACCTGTGTTCCAAAGATAATCAACAGCATAAGGCGGTTGCCAAGCGACTACCTCATAACTACTATTTACACAAATTGAAGTATCCGCAATCTCTGTCCACACGTACGGAAGGAAATTAAGTGTTATTTGTTCCGTAAAACCACAAGTTTCATCTGTAAAGCTGAGTATATATTTACCTGCTTCCCCAGCAACAACTGTTTGATAGCTATTTGTTAGTGGATACTCAAATCTAAAACTATCCAAATTCAAATTAGCTGGTTCTGTTCGCACCAAATCCCATACTCCACCACTATGAGAAACCGCTTGTACATCTAAAGCAGTCATGAAGCAAGAGTATTCAGGTCCGGTTAGCGTTGGTAGAATAATCATCTCCACACGTCTACTATCATTAAATCCACAGATGCTATCCGTCAATGTTAAAGTATAAATAGTCGTTTGCGTGTTACCACTGAACAATTGTAAGCTACTCGAAGAATACTCCCGAATAAAACCACCTGCGTCTACCGTCCAATTTCCACCATATCCATTTAGATCTAAGGGATCAAATAAAAATTGGCTTCCACAGAAAGAAGTATCTCCTGCAAGCTCAATTGGTTGGACACGTCGTACGATAAAATCTACAGTATTTTGGCAACCATCCATATAAGCAACTGTATAAACGCCAGCTGTTGGGAATTCTAATATAGGGTTTATTCCTGCAAAATTTCTTTGTGTATTATCATTGGCAACATACCAGCCACCTTGATTCGTTGAAATTGTACCATTCACTTGAAGTGTTTGCTGACACACAACAGTATCAATTTGTGCAAATGGCATACCGTGTACATTTACCAAAACGGAATCCGTAAGTTGACATTCATTGATTGAATCATAAGCTGTAAGGTAATACCAGCGTTGCATCACTGTTAATGCACTATTTGCAAGTGCTACATTCGTAACAATGCTGAGTGAATCGGTAATCCCTTCACTTGGTGACCATTGAAAATGTGTTCCTTGTGCGGTAGCTTGAACCGTTACTTCTTCCTCAGGACATATTGTGATTTCTGAGGCAGTAATATTTACAGCAGCTGTACAACATGTATTTGTAAAAGTTGTACTTGCGGAATTACTACACGCTACTCCACCAACCATTGCGCTAACAGTGTACACAAAATCAGTCTCCCCTGCGGGTAAGTTGGTTAGCGTACCATTTGCTTGATTACTTGTAGTACCATTCCACTGTGGAACTGTATTTGAGGCAGTCCATTCACCAGAAACCACAGCTGTCAACGTAATTGGAGTAGTCAAGTTTATTGGCAAAGGAACTGCGAATATAGATGCAGTAGCAGCATTACATGAATTATCATTTATAGCCGAACTAATTGTCCCTGATGAATAGGTAATGTTTTCTTGTGCATCACAACTTCCTGTTACATCTAGATTAGTAAAAGTAATTACAGCATTCGTTAGTGCCCCTCTATCCGCACCAATACAATCATAAATTTGTACCGCCCATCCTCCTTGTGCTGCATTTAACCCAACTAAAGGCGTCCAATTTATTTGGGTTGGAGTTGCACCATAAGATCGGTAAGAACCTGTCAAAGGAGTAGACGCAGTACATACATTCAGATTTGCTGTTGCAGTAGTACTAAAACACAGGTTATTGACATTATCACCACTATTACACGTGCTTCCTTGACTGATTGCACCAGGATTAGGGCTCAAAGTGATTACCGTGCCGTTTGGAGCTCTTAAGAAAAAGCCTAAATCAGATACATAGGTGTGTTGGGCAGAAAAACAAACAGAGATCTGCGTGTTAGAAGTAATTAAGGATTGACCTGGAGGAACATTATAATAGTTAAATGAACTTTCTGCGGATCCAGTCCCCACTAGATTGGTACTATTGCACAGCAAAGGATTATTGGAGGCCGTAGCTTGCACGTTTAGATTCCAAACCCATGCTACGAAGCATCCAACCTCTAAATTATTCACATCCCTGATCGTAACTTGATAACCATCCGAAGGAAGATTTTCTATTGTCGAAGAAGAACCTGTATCGGTTCGCAGAACAGCCCAGCTATTATTTACCTCATTATAATATGACCAAGTAAAAGAAAAGGGCCCTGTACCAGTGCTGGAAGTCGCTGTTAAACTACCATTAGCTTGTCCAAGTTGAGTTCCACAATAAACATAGACATTATCATTTGGACGACCATTGGTATACGCCGTTTGTAGCACATTTACATGTCCTGAACTAGTAATCTGAGACCATGCAATACAATTAATGAATAGGCTCAGAGAAAATAAAATATTCCGAATCATCATTTTATAGAATAAGATTGTTTGACAGCTCGTACTTCCTGTTCCAAAGCGTTAGCCTCTTGGAAGTTTCCATTTTCTCTATGAACGACAATCTTTCGTTCGACATCTTCAATAAATTGATAAGGATCAAAAACCGGTTTTACAGTAACAGTTTCTTGCTTACTAGTTTTTTCAATTTCTGACTCAAATCCTTTACTTTGATAAATTTGAATCCCATTGGAATTTTTTTCTAATAAAGCAGGCGTGGTATTTACCTGAGAACTAACAGTGAAGGTTAGTAAACACAGGCTCAATAAAGAACCTATTTTTTTCATAAGTGTAGTTTTACGATGATTATGTAATTGTAACAAATTAACTCTATTACAATGAAATAGACGAACGCAAATTACCGAAAGTTGCAATTAATCGAAAATTCACCGTGTTTTCAGATAAGTCCACAAAAAAAACTACTTTTGTAGTACAAATAATATAACGATTTAGTTAGACAAATCATTCTATGGAAACAAACAAATTAAAGCACATTGCAAGTCAAGTTCGTAGAGACATTCTTCGTATGGTCTCCGCTGTAAACTCAGGTCACCCAGGTGGATCATTAGGATGCGCGGACTTTTTTACTTTAATGTATTTTGACGTAATGAAGCATGATCCTAAAAACTTCAAAATGGACGGCGAAGGTGAAGATATTTTCTTCCTTTCTAACGGACATATTTCACCCGTTTGGTACAGTGTTCTAGCTAGATCTGGTTATTTCCCTATTTCAGAACTTTCGACTTTCCGTAAGATTTCATCTCGTTTGCAAGGACATCCATCTCCAGCTAAAAACTTAGAAGGAATCCGTATGGCGTCTGGTTCATTAGGCCAAGGTTTATCCAATGCAATAGGAGCCGCCCAAGTAAAAAAGATGAATGGTGACGATAGTATTGTATACTCTTTACATGGTGACGGAGAATTACAAGAAGGTCAAATTTGGGAAGCTGCAATGTATGCTTGTGCGCACAAAGTAGACAACATAATAGCAACAATTGATTACAATGGTCGTCAAATAGATGGTGACGTAGATAACGTTATAACACTTGGTGATTTAGGCGCTAAATGGCGCGCTTTTGGTTGGGATGTACTCGAAATGGATGGTCATGATTTTGACAACATGAAAGAAGTTTTAGCTATTGCAAAATCAAAAATTGGACAAGGAAAGCCAATTGTCATCATCATGAAAACAGAAATGGGACAAGGTGTAGACTTTATGATGGGAACACATAAGTGGCACGGAACAACACCAAATCCAGAACAATTAGCCAATGCTCTTGGACAATTAGAAGAAACATTAGGAGATTATTAATCCTTCGTGAAATTCATCATCAGCATATTATTTTCGTTGCTGGCTAGTTCTTTATTTAGCCAGCAATTGACACGCATACTTTTTATTTTGGATGCGTCAAATAGTATGAACGTGTCTTGGGGTGAACAAACACGACTTCAAGTAGCCAAAGATCGACTGATAAAAAATGTGTCAGAATTAAAAGGAACCCCCAACTTAGAAGTTGCTTTAAGAGTTTATGGACATCAAGTTCCAATCACAAATGATTTTCAAGATTGTTCAGACACCAAACTCGAAGTTCCTTTCGCACAAGACAACTACGATCGCATAATTGCACGAGTACGGACAATTAAGGCGCAAGGTACTACGCCAATTGCTCGTTCATTAGAGGCCGCTGCAAGCGATTTTCCAGATAATGAATCACGAAACATAATCATTCTAATCACAGATGGTTTAGAAGCATGCGACAATGACCCTTGTATCATAGCAAAAAAATTAAAAGATAAAGGAGTTAAAGTTACCCCTTTTGTAATTGGAATAGGTTTAGATTTAAGTTATTTAGAAAAATTCAAATGCATTGGAGAATACACAGACGCGCAAACACCAGCCAGCTTTGAAAAAGTACTAGGTGGAGTTGTATCCAAAGCATTAGCAAATACAACCGCTCAAATCAACCTCAATAACATTGTTCGATCGCCAAAAGAAACCCATGTAACGGTCTTTCTATATGAAGCGGGAACAAAAAACTTAAAATACACATTAAACCATACCTTAAATAGCCTTAATTTACCTGATACCATTTTCATCGATCCCGCCTTGAAATATGATTTGGTAGTAAATACCATACCGCTTCGGGAGAAAAAAGACATCACTATCTACCGAAATATCCATAATACCATAGAAGTAGATGCTCCACAAGGGTTCTTAAATATAAAGATGTCTAACGCCAATCGCAATTACGCTATTTATTCACGAATTATGGAATTTGGTAAATCTTCCACTCTAAATGTGCAAACATTAGGTAGTACAGATAAATACATAGTGGGCAAATACGACATCGAAGTACTTACATTACCTCGCACCTATTTTACAGTTGATATTACCCAAAGTTCTACAACACGCGTAGATATAGAAGCGCCGGGATGGTTTAACTTTAAGAAATCTAAAGCTATTTCAGCTCAAATATTTTTGATCCCAACATCCGAACCAATGGAATGGGTTTGTAATTTAGATGAAATTGGAAATCAAGGTATCTTTAATTTACAACCAGGACATTACAAAGTTGTATATCGTCATAAAGACATGAAAAATACGATGTACACATTAGAAAAAGATTTTAGAATTTACTCCAATAAAACAACCTCATTAAACTTTTAGTCATGATCGAAATAGAAGTATTTGGAAACAAAGATACCCGCTCTGGATTCGGAGAAGGATTAGCAGAGTTAGGACAAACAAATCCAAACGTAGTTGCTTTATGTGCCGATTTAATTGGCTCACTAAAAATGAATGCATTTATAGATGCACATCCCGAAAGATTTTTTCAAGTGGGAATTGCCGAAGCAAACATGATATCATTAGCTGCGGGGATGACCATTGGTGGTAAAATTCCATTTGCAGGAACATTTGCCAACTTTGCCACAGGACGAGTGTACGATCAAATTCGACAATCAGTAGCTTATTCCAACAAAAATGTAAAGATTGCAGCTTCACACGCTGGACTTACATTAGGTGAAGATGGTGCTACCCACCAAATTTTGGAAGACATCGGTTTGATGAAAATGTTGCCAAACATGACAGTGATTGTGCCTGCTGATTTTAATCAAACAAAGCAAGCTACCATCGCATCCGCTGCACACGTAGGACCTGTTTATTTACGTTTTGGGCGACCTTCTGTACCTATTTTTATTAAACCAGATGCTAAATTTGAAATTGGTAAAGCAGATACAATAATAGAAGGAACAGATGTAACAATTATTGCTTGTGGTCACTTAGTTTGGAAATCAATTGAGGCAGCGAAACAACTAGAAGCAAAAGGAATTTCTTGTGAAGTAATTAACATGCACACTATAAAACCTTTAGATGTAAACGCAATATTGAAATCAGTTGCTAAAACTAAATGTGTTGTTACTGCAGAAGAACACATGATTGCAGGAGGTCTAGGCGAATCCGTTGCACAAGTATTGGTTACAAATACACCATACCCTCAGGAATTTGTTGCTGTAAACGACACATTCGGTGAGTCTGGAACACCAGATGAACTTTTAGCAAAATACCATATTGATACTCCAGACGTTGTTGCTGCGGTTGAAAAAGTACTGAAAAGAAAATAAGTTCATTTCACATTATTTATACAAGGTCCTTCGGGACCTTTTTTCATTTAAATCCATTTTTGGCACGATACTTGAATTTCCATAAAGTATAACTCAAAAAAATAGAAAACATGAAAAATGTATTAAGTATAGTAGGAGCAGGAATTTTAGCATTTAGTGTAACCACTGTATCAGCTCAAGAAAAAACAAAAGCTACATCAACTACACAAGTTGAAAAAGTAAAAGAACATGATCGTGTCGCAGAGCACCAACAGAAAATGGAAGAACGTGTAAAAGATCTTAATCTAAATGATAAGGATAAAGAAAAATACATCGCTATTCAAAAAGATTTCAGTACTAAAAAACAAACCTTGATGAAGGAGAAGATGAGTATCCATCAAAAAATAAAAGGTACTGAAGACATAAGTGATGCCGATCTAAAACAAGCTTATACACGTTTAAATGCGATTGATGTTGAGTTGGCGCAACTAAAAGCGACAAAATTTAACCAAGAAGTAGAAGTGATTGGAATACGAAATGTAGTGAAAGAGAAATCTAACATGGGTAAAGGACAAGGACATTCAAATCCAAATAAAGGGCATGGTCAGTCTAGTTCAACCAAAGAGCATGATAAAAGTAAGTCTAAAAGCGGAAAATAATAAAAAGTAAAATTCCTAATTATTATAAAGAGGGCTGTAATCAATTGATTACAGCCCTCTTTTCATTATAGCTAATTCATCGTCTTTTATAAATCAATACCCCACTTTCATATATTGCACTAATTCCATCAAGAATCTTCGATTTATTTTTACTAAAACACAAATCAAGATCTATGAATAAAAAACTTTTAAAATCACTATTAGCGGTATTAGTACTCAGTACTTCCCCTGCAGTTACATACGCGCAGCTCGGATCCAAACTAAATAATCTTAAAGAAAAAGTTACTGGAAACGGTGGAAATACCACAACGGAAGGTTCAACAGATAAAAAAGGTGGTGGATTAAAATCCAGTGGATTATCTCGAGAGGAACGTCTTTTGAGAGAAGATGTAGATAACACTTTTTTAGACCAAAGAGAATATGTTAAGGATAGCAAAGGTGTGGGAGGTATTTACTACTCAAATGCTCCAATCATCGCTGCGAACGATTTACAAAATCAAAATATGATATTAGGGAAATTTCTAATCGAATATGTTGAAAATCCCGACAAAGGAAAAACCGTATTGAAAATATCCAACCGTCATTCTTACGAAGAAAACAACCGAAACAAATATGTTCAACCTATCACTTACATTTCAACCTCAGCCCCCACTTCATTGAACATAGAAATTAACGATCTGTCAGGCCATATAGCATTCGGTAGTTCTAATTATATCAGCTACATGATTCCTTATCAGAAATTTGAACAGAATTTACAAGGTGTAGGAAGCCCGCTGGTTTAGATTACAAACAAATGAATTCCTATATAACTCAATTAGAACCTGGAATCTTCGCAATTACTAAAGCTATGAAAGGAGATTGGTATAGACCTATTCCAGATGATGTGTTTGAAGCTCATAACCCTATAGTTATCTTGTACAAAGAGGGCTTGAAGGAAAAAGCCGATAAATATGAAGGAGCAGAAGGTTACGCCCTACTATAGGAGATCTATAAAAAACAGATAGATGCAGAAACACAACTAGAAAAAAGAGACGTAACATTAATGAAACCTGTTACAGGCTTTAAAGGAGAACCTACAAAAGCTGTTTTAGAAGCTGCAATGCGTAAGCGAATGGCGAAAGAAAATTGGAAAGAAGAATTAGTATATGTTTATCCCGGCTCAGAATGGAAGTCAGAATACCAACTATTGGGTTTACTTGCACAAAATACATTAATGAGAAGAGTTTTGACAGGTCAAGCCGTATTTAAAATAAATGGTAAATACAAAGTTGCCCAAATTCAATTCCAACAAGACAATACTTATACTACTGGATCACTAGAAGAAAATTATACTGGCAATGAAGTATATGTATTAGGTGTTGCAAGTCTTTGGGAAGCAGATGAGAAAAAAGCTTTACAGTACAAAAAATAGTTTTTACAAAACAAAATAATTGTTTGGGATGGAACATAGGTTTCATCCCTTTTTTATGATTTCTCCGTACTTTTGAAGAAAAAACAGAAAATGAATCGTAAAGATTTCTTCATAAAACACATGGGGCAAACAAACCCCTTCCCCTATCTAATCGATGTCGATTATGCAAAAGGCATTTACATCTACGATAAAACGGGTAAATCCTATATGGACATGATTTCAGGAGTTGGAGTAGCTAATACAGGTCACAGTCATCCGAAAATTGTTCAGGCTATCAAAGATCAAGCGGATAAGTATTTACATGTTATGGTGTATGGAGAATATATACAAGACACCTCACTTGCATTTACCGAAAAACTAATTTCCTTACTCCCGGATTCACTGAACTGCGTATATGCAGTAAACTCAGGAACAGAAGCCAATGAGGCCGCTTTAAAATTAGCAAAACGCGTCACTGGAAGAACAGAGTTAGTTTCCTTTCGAGGATCCTATCACGGAAGTACACACGGTTCGATGAGTGTTTCAGGTAATGAAATCAAAAAAGAAGCGTTTCGACCACTTTTGCCTGACGTACGTTTCATTCATCAAGGAAATTTTGATGATTTACAATTCATCACCGAAAAAACGGCTGGAGTAATTTTAGAAACCGTTCAAGGAGATGCTGGAGTTCGTATTCCATCAAAAGAATATTTGAAAGCACTTCGAAAAAGATGTACTGAAGTAGGGGCTCAATTGATATTTGATGAAGTACAATGTGGTATGGGAAGAACCGGTAAAATGTTTGCTTTTGAGCATTTTGAAGTCGTTCCTGACATATTAACACTTGGTAAAGCTTTGGGTGGAGGAATGCCGATTGGAGCTGTAGTATCAAGTCATGAAAAAATGTGGGAATTCACTTACAATCCAATGTTGGGACATATCACTACCTTCGGTGGACACCCTTTGATAGCTGCTTCCGCTCATGCCGCATTAGAAATTATAGATACTGAGATCGATTTCAGAGAAGTCGAGCGTCTAGGTAAACTTTTACAAGACATCATCTGCCAATCCGATGAAATAACTGCTTCACGCCGCATTGGAATGATGTTCGCTTTTGATATGGTTTCCTTTGAACGCGTCGAAAAAATTGTGAAATATTGTTTAGATAAAGGTTTAATTTCTTTTTGGTTTTTATCTCACCCATATAGTTTTCGACTTTCACCGCCTTTAAATATTACAGAACAAGAAATTATAAAAGCAGGAAACTTAATCATCGAAGCCATTGAGGCTACAAAAGCATAAAAAAAACGTCCCAAGTGTTTGGGACGTTTTCAATGTTATTACAATGGATGGACAAATGAAGGATTATCGGATTGAATAATGAATACACCATTTGCATACCTTATGACCAAATTAGCTTCTTTGTTCTTATACTTTATCAAAAACTTTTGTTCAGCAACCACCTCTGCATCAAAATACCCTATTGCTGGACTAGTAATTTGAGTTGTAAAATCTGCATTCTTATAAATATGTGACAATTTCACACATTCACGTCCAGACTTTGTAGTTTGTTTACCTTTGATGACATAGCCAGGAGTTGGAAAATAATCATCAGTGGTCAACACCAACTGTACCGACTCTGAACCTTCTAGCATTGAAGCTGTCATTGCTGAATCTATTGATAGATGGCTATCTTTCTTACAACCAACAAAAAGAAATAAAATAATGCAAAAAGTAAACGCAGTAGACCTCATAATGTGATATTTTTTAAAGAAATATACAAAACATTTTATCCTTAGAAAAATACCAACTTCTTTTTTAACCCTTTATGGCAAGTGAAAACGTACTACTTTTTGATCGACAACCAAAATATAAACCCCAGTTTGAAAAAAAGATAAATCTAACGCAGAACTAAATTCATTAAGTAACTGTCCATTAACTCCATAAATCTGACCTTTTTTCTGATCTCCAACTTCCAGTTGTTTATTTATAATTTTATACTGAATTCCATCTATCTCTGGTATATCTAAAACATCAACAACCACAGAAATCTCATCCGAATCATTATTACACTCACTTTGTGCAACTGCTGTAATTGTAAATGATCCTAAATCACTGTATTGATGTCTAACGTTCCATCCTTGTGCTTCTGCCCCATCACCAAAATACCAATAAACAGATTGCGCTTTTCTTGCTGTCGCACTCAATTGTACAATATCTGAATATTGCGATATTGAAACATCCTCTAAAACCGTATGATTACTGCGACTTCTTAGATGATACAAATCCAATTGATCTAAAATTTCTTCTTGAATATGCGTGTTAATTTGATTGGTAAAGGTACTTGACAAACCACTATTACCTACTAAAACAGTCGGTTTTTCCAAATAAATCGAGGAATAAATAGTCATTGCTGCTAAAAAGCTACCAGCCAAAGTTGGATGAGACTCATCAGCTTGATACAGTTCTACTTCTGGTCTTGACGCTCTTATCAACTCCCAAATTTTTCCAACAGGCGCCACTGAAGCTTGTGCTGAATCAGCAATTCGCATGTAACCATTATACAATCGATTTTGCATACCTTGATAAGTTGACATTGGTCCCCATTGATCATCTCCATTTTTCCTTCCCCAAGTCATATACATCATCACCTCTGAGCAAAAATTATTTGCATAAACACTATCTGCTAAACGGACAGCCGGAGGTAATGTCATGTAATCAACCTGATTATCAGGAAATGCTACTTCTTGACTTTGTCCTTGAAGAATCACATAATCCCAATTTCTGGATTTTATTAAATTATGTACTGTAGGATTATTAGCATGAGAATCGAAAGGAGCTCCACCAGGATTATGAGACAGCACATACAAGTCTTTTCCATTTGCTGTAGCTAAATCCCGAACAAGTATAGGAAGGTTATTCCCTTCCGTATAGCTATTACCAATAAATAGAACAGATTTCTGTTGTGAATATGCGCATATTGCGATAATCGAAAAAATAAATATAAGAGTATGTTTCATAATAATATGACGACAAAAACCTTAAATAGTTGTCAAAAAAAAACCATCTTTCGATGGTTCTTTTTACTAATAGTATTTATTTGGTATTAAATAGTTGGTAACGTAATCATTAACGCCCTCCTCCAAACTATAAAAAGGTTTGTCATATCCTTGTTCAATGAGCTTAGACATGTCTGCCTCCGTAAAATATTGGTATTTATCTCGAATATCGATTGGCGTGTCAATGAAAGAAATATTCTCTTCTCTTTCCATCGCCTTAAACGTATTTTTTGCTAAATCTAAAAAAGTACGAGCCTTCCCTGAACCTAAATTGTAAATCCCTGATTCAGGACGGTTTTCCATCAAGAAATAACACACATTGATTAAGTCTTTCACGTAGATAAAATCACGTAATTGTCCGCCATCAGTATATTCAGGATTATGAGAACGGAATAGTTTCATCCCTCCTGTTGCTCCAATTTGATTAAAGGCGTGAAAAATTACACTTGCCATACGTCCTTTATGAAATTCATTGGGACCATAAACATTAAAGAATTTCAAGCCAGCCCAAAATGGAGGAAATTGATCTTGCGTCAAAACCCACTTATCAAAATCATTTTTAGAATCTCCGTAAGGATTTAAAGGCTTTAAGCTAGGAATAATAGCATGATCATCCTTATATCCAAACTCACCTAAACCATAGGTAGCTGCTGAACTAGCGTAAACCAAAGGAATCTTATTGGCAACGCAAATATTCCAAATATCTTTTGAATAATTAACATTCAGTTCGTCAAAAATATCTTTGTTAAATTCAGTGGTATCTGTTCGTGCTCCGATGTGAAAAATGAAATCTATTTCAGCACCAAAATCATTTAAATAATTAATAAAATCTTTACGTCCTACTTTAGATATTAACGTCTTACCTTCTAAATTACCGTCTTTTTCTGTTTTCGAAAAGTCATCAACAGCGATAATATCGTTAAACCCTTTTTTATTCAGATAACCGATCAAACAACTCCCTATAAACCCTGCTGCACCTGTTACTACAATCTTCATTTTAAAAAATCTTTTAGAATAATCCGTTTATTTCTGCGTCAATAGAATTGATAATACGCCCCAAATCTTCCGCATTTTCAGGAAATTTATTGTTATCAATATCAATAATTAACAACTTTCCTTTATCATAAGTTGAGATCCAAGCTTCATATCGTTCATTCAAACGTTTTAAATAATCGATACGAATAGACTCTTCATAATCACGCCCTCTTTTTTGGATATTATTCACTAAAGTAGGGACACTCGCTCTCAAATAGATTAATAAATCCGGGGAAGAAACGAATGAATCCATTAAATTGAATAACGAAAAATAATTCTCAAAATCTCGAGTTGTCATCAACCCCATTGAATGAAGGTTGGGAGCGAAAATAAAAGCATCTTCATAAATGGTACGATCTTGCACGACACTCACATTACTTTCCTTGATCTCTTGAATTTGAGTAAATCGAGAGTTTAAGTAATAAATCTGCAGGTTGAAAGACCAACGTTGCATGTCTTCGTAAAAATCGTTCAAATATGGATTTTGTTCTACATCTTCAAAATGTGTTTCCCATCCATAATGTTTTGCTAATAATTTTGTTAGCGTTGTTTTCCCTGAACCTATATTTCCTGCAATTGCAACGTGCATACTTTTCTATTTTATTGAACATCTAAGATAGATAAATTGAACTAACATCCAACCTAAAAATCATCAATTAAAAGCGGTATTTTTCTATTTTATTTCCACGTTGAACAAATAATGATTCTCCGTTAAAATGAAACTCCTTGACATTATCCAATCCTAAAGAAATTTTTTCGACTGAACCGTCTAAATGAATTTTAGCTTCAAACATTTCTTGATTTTGCAGGATCAATATATGTTTATCAAGTACCTCGAGATGTGTTACATTATCGATGGGCAAAAACTGAAGGAAGGTACCGTATTGATCAAATATGTAGATCCCACTTGTGCGGTCAATAACCATTAAACGATTATTGTATTCTACAATCCCTGAGACCTCTTTAATATTTAGCATTCCTTTTAGATTTTGTACCGATTGCGATTGCAATTGAGTCGCCATTGAGAAAAGTGAGAGTACGGAATTGATATCATCGTAAATCCATAATTTGTCTGATTGCGAGGAAATAGTAACTTTTGTTACTTGGTTAAAACCAAGCTCATCTAAGTCAATACAATCGTCCATGTTAGACAGCGAATTATCAAAAAAACAGATCATCTGCTGTTCGAAAGAAAAGACCAAATATTTTAAAGAGTTGACCACTTCAAATTGTTCAATATCTCCCAAAAATTTCAAACTTTGTTTCAATGTTCGTCCATCGACGGTCTTCATAACCATTTCTCCGTCAAAAATATGCACAACATCTCCTCTTCCATTTACATTCCAACGTGCATTGGGTGGCAAATCATAGGTCTCTACAATTGTTTGCGCATTTACGGACATCATGCTAAAGCATGTAATAAAAAGTACTAAAGATCTATACATTCTGATAACAACTAGTCAAAATTTGTTCCAAGATTTCCCGATCATTTGATAACCTTGGGATTTTATTTTGTCCACCTAACTTATTATTTTGTTTCAACCAACCATCAAAGCTTCCTTTTTCTAATTGATGTACTATCGGGAATTTAAGAATCATGTCTTTATACCTTTTAGCATCATAATCTGAATTCAAATCCCTAAGAGCTTGATCAAGTGTAAATTTGAACTGCTCGAAATCTTCTGGTTCGCGAAGGAATTCAATAAGCCATTCATGCGCTCCTTTTTCTTTGGAATCCATAAAAACGGGGCAGGCATGGAAATCTCTGACTTGCGAATTTGTCTCCAAACATGCTTTAGCGATTGCCATTTCGGCATTTCCGACATTAACTTCCTCCCCAAAAATATTGATATAGCATTTGGTTCTACCAGTAATTTTAAATCGATAAGGGAATTTTTCTGTAAAAGTAATCGTGTCACCAATTATGTATCTCCACAACCCAGCATTTGTTGATATCACCAAAGCATACTCCACTCCTACTTCTACATCTTTAAGCGTATAAATTTCTTTTGAATTAACTCCATCAAAAGAACGAATAGGAATAAATTCATAAAAAATACCATAATCAAGCATTAGCAACATTCCTTCATTCGATGGATCATCTTGTATACCGAAGAATCCCTCTGAGGCATTGTAAGATTCGACATAATGCATATCTTCGAAACCAACAATTCTTTTGAATTCTTCTCTATATGGCTCAAAACTAACTCCTCCATGCATATAAAGCTCTAGATTTGGCCATACTTCTTTTAACGTTTTTTTCCCGGTAATGTCTAGCACTTTTTTTGCTAAAACTAAAGTCCAACTTGGTACCCCAGCAATTATATAAACATCATCGTGGATTGTGGTTTGCGCCATTCGTTCAATCTTCTCTTCCCACTCACTCATCAAGGTGATTTCTTTTGCTGGAGTTCGACGTATCTCAGCCCACCAAGGTAGATTTTTAACAATTATCGCGGATAAATCCCCAAAATAAGAATTGTTAAATAGGTGATTTATTTGAGCGCTTCCTCCAACGATTAAATGCTTACCGTTATATAACTTCCTATTTTCATAATTATCATAATACATCGCCAACAAATCTTTTCCTCCTTTATAATGACAATCCTCTAAGGATTCTCTTGTTACAGGAATAAATTTGCTGCGTGCAGAAGTTGTACCACTCGATTTTGCAAACCATTTTGTTTCATTTGCCCAAATAAGATTTTGCTCCCCTTCCATCAAACGGTCGACATAAGGTTTTACATGCTCATAATCTTGCAAGGGAACTTTATTTTTAAAATCAGTATACGAATCAATCATCAAGAATTGATACTTTAGACCAAATTCAGTACTTTCTGCACTACTTACAAGTTTATGTAAGAGTTCGGTCTGAACCTCAATTGGATAGCGTTTGAACAAATCAATTTGCCCTAATCGCTTTTTCATTAACCAAGAAAATATTGAATTGAATGGCATACTCTATGAAAACTGTTAATCTAACTAATATAACTAGAACAAACTATATAGAACGAAAAAAAGTCGACAATTGCCGACTTTTATAATATTTTTAGACTTCAGTAGATTAACCCCAAATAAAAATGTAAGCTAAAATACTTAGAGCTACGATAGTATAGATTGTTCCCAATGCTACAGTTGATTTATCAAAGAAATTGTCCGCCATCTTTTTTAATTTTTTTTCAAATATACTATTTTTATAGTATTTCAGAAAAGCAATTTCGTATAAATTCGTTAAACTGTCTTTTTTTTAGATTTGAGGATTAGTAAATTGGTATCTTCGTTAAAACTCACCCACCCCATGAAACATGTTACTTACCTATTTTTCAACCTATTTGTCCTTAGTTCTTTTGCACAATTTGGCTTTGAGTACACCCCCTCAATTCCCGTTTTAAAAAATAATCAACCGTTAGCAAATGCATGGGCTGGAGGATTAAATTTTATTCAGATTTCTGACTTTGATTATGATTTTGATGGAGATCTTGATCTATTTATTTTCGATCGAAGTAATAATAATATTCGAGTATTTGAAAATATTGAGTCAAATGGACAACGCTCCTATCGCTATGTTCATGATGCTTGGAAAAAATTTCCTGCCGGAATATACTCTAGAGCCCATCTGGTTGATTATAACAACGATGGTAAAAAGGATATTTTTTGCTACGGTTTAGGAGGTTTAATGGTTTATAAAAATGTTGGAAATGTGGTGGATGGACTAAGGTGGGAACTGGAACAAGAAATTGTTTACTCGAGCTATAACGGCATTTTATACAATCTTGCAGTAACTTCTACTGATATCCCCGCGATTATTGATGTTGATGGTGATGGTGATATCGATGTGTTGACCTTCCACATGGGAGGTAGCCATTTAGAATACCACAAAAATTTATCAATGGAGCTATACGGAGTGCCGGACTCATTACATTACGTATTAATGAATGAATGTTGGGGCAGATTTGAAGAAAATGTGAATGACAATTCCATTCAATTAAATGTAACACATAGTCCGTGTGGAAATGGAAATATCCCGAATCCCGAATACCCCACTCATGCCCCAGGAAGAATTTCACTGGATCAACCAAAACATGCTGGATCAACCGTACTAGCTCTTGATTATACAGGAAATGGAGTGATGGATTTAATAATTGGGGACATCTCTTTTCCCAACTTAGTTTTCCTTTTAAATGGGGGGACTGAGGTTAATACGAATTCAGCGATGATTAGTTATGATCTGAATTTCCCGACAAACAGTACTCCGGCAAATCTTCTTCTATTCCCTGCCGCATTTCATGTTGACGTGAATTTTGATGAAAAAAAAGACCTCGTCATTGGTGCTAGTGCTCGAAACATATCGAAGAACAATCAAAGTATTTGGCTCTACCACAACAATGGTACTGAAGCTCAACCAAATTTTGTATTTCAAACAAATGACTTCTTACAAAACACGATGATTGATCATGGGAGAGGGTCTGTGCCTATTTTTGTTGATGTAAATAGAGATGGATTACTGGACATGTTAGTCGCTAACTTCTATACCGTTCAAAATAATGGCGATTATGAGAGTAAAATCACCTACTATCAAAACACAGGTTCCACCCAAAGTCCCGCTTTCACCTATATTGATGGAGATTGGATGAATTTAGGATCTATGCAATTAGGATTGCGCATTATACCTACTTTTGGAGACTTAAATGGCGATGGAATTCGTGACATGATTATCGGAAAAGGTGACGGAAGATTAACCTACTCAATAGGCACAAGTTCATCTTTTAACATTTCAACCATCCCTCTACAAGATGAAAATAATCAGGTAATACAAGTAGGAGGTTTTGCATTCCCGCAATTATACGACTTAAATAGTGATGGATTGCTTGATCTGATAATTGGTAATGCGCAAGGAAAATTATTCTATTACAAAAACGTTGGATCACAAACACAACCTCGCTTTAGACTTATCACCGATGAACTTGGAGGGATAAACCTACAACTTTTAGATGGTGATCGTGGTTATTTAGCCCCCCACTTTTTTAGGCATAATAACACAACCTACCTGTTCTGTGGACACACAGAGGGACAACTAATGTATTACAACAATATTGACAATAATATTGATGGTACTTTTACACTGGTTGACGCAAACTATTTAGGTCTGACTGTTGAAGGATACAGTTCTTTTTTTGTAAATGATATCAATCAAGATGGAAATTTAAATCTGTTTGTAGGATTAGACCTCGGAGGTATACTGCATTTCGAAAACAACCCTTTTAGTGATGTGTCTACCTCAATAATAGATGATAATTATGAATTAAACCTGCACCCAAACCCAAGTAACACGGGATTCTACAAACTCCAATATCACAATATTCAGATATTGAATTATTCCATTTTTGACCTATCAGGAAAAGACATCCAATCTAATATTGAATGGAGCGAAAAACCGATTGATTTATCTTTTCTTGACAATGGAATGTACATTATACAAATTTCAACATCAAAAGGACAAATCATTAAACGAATTATTAAAGGTTAAACAATGCATTGATTAACTTTGTCATAAAATACATTTTCAGTATGGAATTAATCAATTTGGTTTTTAGATTAGGAGTAGTATTTGCAATTTTCTCCTTTATCTGGTTCTTTATATCTTTAGGTTTAAAGATCTTGACAGGTGTTCTTAGAAGTAAGCCTATCGGCGAAGTGTATTTTCTAAAATTGATACAATACTTATTTCTAGTAAATGTAACGTTTTTAATTTGTAGCACCGAATCTTACAGTAGTTTCAATATTGAAAATCAAATTGTATTAGGAGGCATAATATTGTTAATCTATTTCCTTGGTAAACTCCAAAACAACCAAAAAAAAAGGAAGCTAATCCGTTTATATACAAATGGTCTACAATCTAAACTAGCGAATCAGTTCAACATCAAATATGAAATTATAGTACTAGCCGTTTCATTAATTTGTTATACCTCATTGTATTTTTATCCAGATTACTCATTAATGTCCTTTTCTATAAGCATGAAAAATGCGGTTATGAACATAGAAGACACTCCAATTTTTGGCTTTATTTTTAAAGTTATCGGCTTTTTCTTTATGATCAATGTTTTCAGTAAGCTATTCAAAACGATACTATTACTATTAACAGGGCAACTATTTAAACAACATTCATCACAAGAAAATTCTGGATTTGATGACCATAATAATCAAGATGATAAATTTGATGACTTTGAAGAGATTAAAGACGAATTAAATCAATAATATTTAGTATTTGCGGAAGTATTTCCCTCCCGTCATTCACAACTTCGAAGTGCGCAAATTGGCGTTTAAACTCATCCGTTGATTGTGCATCAATTCTTTTCAAAACCTCTTGTTCATCCAATTTATCCCTGGCTATAACTCTTTCCATCCTAATATTCAACGGCGCACTAACAAGAATAACTTTATCCATTTGAAGGTAGCTACCCGATTCAATCATGATAGCAGCTTCATTAAATAGAATATCTGAATATTGTGATTTAGAAATAACCCATTCTTGAAAAGCTTGTTTGACAGCCGGATGCACGATCTTGTTTAATTCAGAACGTAAAGCTGGATCTTCAAAAATAAGTTTAGCCACATAATCAACATTATAAGCATCATTTAAGTATGCCTTTTCACCTAATAAATCAATAATTTGTCCCTTCACATAGGAATCAGAATTAATTAATTCTTTTGCTTGCTGATCAGAATAAAAAACGGGATAATTCAACTTCTCACATACATTAGCGATAAAAGACTTACCAGAACCTATCCCTCCTGTTATACCTACTTTTAAAAATTTAGAGCTCATTTACCTCAATAATATCAAATGGGATACCAATAATAGCATTGTAATCTTCACCAGCCTCTTGCATATCTTCATCTTCTTTCTCAAAACACCATTTAACAATCACTTTTGAACCTTTACGTTGTAAATTTTCGAGTTTTTTGAAAATATCTAACAGACATTTTGATGATGACGTATTAAAATATTCCAGACGAATCTCAATAGTTGTTACCTTTTGAGGCGAGTCACAATATCTATCAACCCAACTATTAATGTTATTATAGAAATCATACGTGTTTTCAGGAATAGATCTTCCTTGAAACTTAATATAGCCATTTTCTTGACTTAACAATACCTCGGGTGTTTTAGAAGTACCTTCTAAAAACACATTACTTTCATTTAACGTCAATATTAATTTACTTTAATTTTCAACTGCAAGAAACTAGAAAATTCGTCATGAGGTATAAATTGATAATCTAATCTATTCTTTGAACGTTTTGCCATCTCTATAAACCCTAATCCCGCAGTGTTTCTATTTAGACTTCGCCTTTTAATTAATTGATTTATATACATTTGCCTCAACTCTGATAATGATGCATTATTAACACTTTGAATTCTATCAATGATATCATCTTTAGTCTTATTACAAACAAAATTCCCAATTTCTATAAGATAATAATCATGCATAAATTTGATTTCAAAAGTGAAATTAAGATCTAACATATAATTAAGTGCTCCACCACAATTTTTGGTAGATGCATGATGATAACTATTTTGAAGGCTTTCGGTTGCGATAGTAAAAACACGCTTTCTAACTTTCAAATCAGTATTACCAAATTCTTTTTCAATTCTGGATAATAGACCGTTAATTACTTCAACGGACATTTTCCCCTTATACGAAAGGACAGTACCTTCCCTTAGGATTGCTTTTTCAGTGACGATATAGTGGTTCATAAACAATTAATATTGCTACGAAACAAATATATAATTACTGTTTGAATATTCATAATCTGGAATTCAAATTCTCAAAAATTAACATGAAATTCGGTATATTTGTTTCTATGACAGAAAAGAAATGGTTTGACACATGGTTTGACACAGAATACTATCATATTCTTTACAAAAACCGTGATTATAAAGAGGCTGAACAATTTATTAATCGATTAGTACAGCATTTGGAAATACCGAATGGGGCAAAAGTATTAGATCTTGCATGCGGTAAAGGACGTCATTCTTTAACTTTATTTACAAATGGGCTAAACGTATTAGGTGTCGATTTATCTCCCAATAGTATAGAGAAGGCATCCACTTTTGAGAATGATCAATTGTCATTTCGCGTTCACGATATGCGAACACCAATTGCAAATACAAAATTTGATAATATACTTAATTTATTCACGTCTTTTGGATACTTTGATGATATTGAAGACAATATAAGAGTTCTTTTATCCATCAAGCAAATGCTAAAAGATGAAGGCCTTTTTGTAATAGATTTTTTAAATGCACCGAAGGTTATTCAAGAGTTGATTCCTTATGAAGAAAAAGAACTTGATGGTATTCACTTTCAAATTTCTAAAAAAATTGAGAATGGTTTTATTGTAAAAGACATCCATTTTCAAGACAAAAATGAAACCTTTGATTTCCAAGAAAAAGTACAGGCGCTGACCATTGATGATTTTAAAATTTTGTTCGAAAAGGTAGATCTGGAGCTTCTTGAAGTTTTTGGAAACTATGATCTAACGCCTTACAACAAGGTAGAATCTAACCGTTTAATTTTAATCGGAAAGAAAAAATAAATTATGTCATTATTTTTTACATTCACACTCCTAATATTATCCGTCTTGGCTGGCGGAGGAGTTGTTGCTTTTTTAAAACGAAGTAACAAAGAAAAATTAATCAAGCTTCTACTCGCATTTAGTGGAGGCTTCCTATTATCTATTGCATTCATCCATTTTCTACCTGAATTATATCATCATGCGGATGAGCAAATTGGCATTTGGATTCTCGTTGGTTTTCTAATTCAATTGATTTTAGAGTTCTTCTCCGGGGGAATTGAACATGGTCACATCCATCACCACAATGATGGAAGAATCCCTTGGGGTGTTTTAATTGCCTTAGGTATTCATTCATTTGTTGAAGGAATCCCTTTAGCAGCGCCATTCATTGGGGAGCAAACCGCAACAGGACATCATCATGGCGGTGAAAATACGCTCTTAATGGGAATCATATTCCATCAAATTCCAGTCGCGATATCTTTAATGGTATTATTAGTTTCTGGAGGTATAAAACACTCAAAAGCTTGGTTAATACTAATCTTATTTGCTTTAACAACTCCAGCGGGATTAGTATTAGGGCTATTATCTAAAGACCTTGTATTCGCAATAAACTTTGACATAATACTAGCTTTAGTAGTCGGTATGTTCCTTCATATTTCGACCACTATCATCTTTGAAACAAATGAAAATCATAAATTTAATCTGATTAAATTATTGAGTATCTTAATCGGATTTGCAACAGCAATATTCATACATTAGCGAATAATCCGCATAAATGTTTGCCACATAATTTTAAGATCGTTTGCTAAAGTTGGATTTTTTAAATACAACTTATTTAATTCAATTTTAGCAGGCATCACTTCGTCAATATAAGTTTGCCTAGGGTTTTCGGATTTAGCCAATAAAGCATTCTCTTCAAAATATTCTAAAGAAGCTAAATCTGTCACACCTGGTTTTACATTTAATATTTGTCGTTGGGTCTCAGTATACATATTAACAAACTCTCGAACTTCGGGTCTAGGACCAACAATACTCATTTCCCCTTTCAGAACATTGATAAACTGAGGGAATTCATCCAATTTATACTTCCTTATAAAATAGCCAATAGGAGTAATTCTGCTATCTCGCATACCAACTGTTAAAGTTCCCAACTTATCGGCGTCAACAGCCATTGACCTAAATTTGTACAAATTGAACGGCACTCCATCTTTCCCAATGCGCTCTTGTCTATAAAAAACCCCTCCTTTACTTGAAAAAAGAATTACAATTCCAATTAGTATACCCAAAGGGAAGAATAATAGCAGAATAAAAGAGGAAAAAAAAATATCAAATAGTCGTTTCATATATACAAAAATAAGATTCTAAATAAGACTGACCAAAATCTGAATATTCAGATATAAAAAAAATAATTTTAACTCTATTTCTCTTTTAGGTACCGAACCTTTTACTTAACTTATATAAGGAACAGAAAAAAACTAACTAATGGGAGCAACAAATTACAAATATTACACTGACAATCAAATACAAATTGCTCAAGCATTCAAAGCATTGGGACATCCAGCTAGAATTGCAATACTTGAACTTCTATGTCAATTTGACCATCTAAATATAAAGGATATAAACTCATTCATTCCCATAAGTCAAAGCAATCTGTCAAGACATTGTAAAGAGCTATACCTAGCTGGTATAATTGGACAAAATAACGTAGCTAGTAACACTTTCTACAAATTAAACACACTACAAATTCAACGCATGGGTGAGTATATAGAGCAGATAGAACGAAAAAGAGGAGACGCATTACCAGCTCCCCTTTTACATTTATTTAAAACATTTTTAATAAAACCTAAAATCCGCAGCTATCCATTAACCTAAAACTTCAATTACGGCCTTTTTTACAGCTTTAATGACAATTTCTACCTGTTCATCAGATAAGTCATAATACACAGGTAATGAAATTTCATTGCAGTACTTATCCCATGTTTCAGGATAGTCCTCTATTTTATAACCACGCTTTTTATAAGCAGTCAAGATTGGAAGTGGCTGAAAATGAACATTCACAGAAACATCTTGATCAAAAATGCGTTGCATTATTTCATCTCTTTGAACCTCTGTTGCTCCATTAATTCGTAATAAATACAAGTGATAGCACGTTTCTTTATTCTCTGAAAAGAAAGTAGGAGTTATTGCCCATTTCTCTGAGCTAAAAGCCGTGTTATATTGTTGGAAGATTACTTTTCGTCTATCCAAATTTTCTTGATAGCGTGCTAATTCAACCAAACCTATAGCAGCTTGAATATCCGTCATATTACATTTAAACCCTGGTTCTTCAACATCATAGCGCCAATTACCTTTTTGAGTTTTTGCTAATGCATCCTTATTTTGCCCGTGTAAAATCAACGTACAGAATTCCTTATATATCTGTTCATGATTAAAATCATCTGGTAATGTAAAAGTAAGTGCTCCACCTTCTGCTGTAGTAAGATTTTTTACAGCATGAAAAGAAAAAGAAGAAATATCCGATAGCGCTCCAGATCTTTTCCCATTTAAAGTCGCTCCAAAACTATGTGCTGCATCTGAAATCAAAAGTATACGTCCTAATTTACTTTGTAACTCATTATTTGCTTTAAATAGTTCTTTTTTTGAATTGATAACATCATAAATCTTATCATAATCACAAGGAAACCCCGCAATATCAACTGCTATAATTACTTTTGTTTTGGCCGTAATAGCCGCTTTAATAGCCTCAACACTGATATTGAAATCTTTTTCAGCTATATCTACCATGACTGGAATTGCTCCAGAATGGACAATAACGTTAGCTGTTGCACAATAAGTATATGCTGGAATAATCACTTCATCACCAGGGCCAATCCCCCACCAATGTAATAACACCTGCATTCCCATAGTCCAGGAATTTACTGCTACTGTCTTTTTCGCATCGCAATATTCAGATATTCGTCTTTCAAATTCTTTGGTACGGGGCCCAGTTGTAATCCAACCACTTTGCAGTGTAGCAACAACTTCATCAATAACAGCTTGATCAATTCTAGGTGGTGAAAATGGAATCATATATATTATTTTTTATTTAATCTTACCCTTTAGATAAGTCATCATTGTTCTTATGTAATTAATTATATCTTCATTCAAATGGAAGCGAATTAAAAAACAAACAAAAGTAGAAATATAAACAATCGAACGTACAAATATATTGATATATCTATTGCCGATATTGGGTATTAACCATTCGAAAATTAGGAGTAATAAAACACTTAAGATAATCACCCAAAGTTGTTGTTTCTCCAATGGATGAATTTTGTAAATCCTATAAACCAAAATTGTCCGAGCAGTATTATAAATAATATAAGTTATAGCGGTAGCAATTGCTGCCCCCACCATACCCAATGGAGGAATTAATAAATAATTTAAAGCTATCACTAAAAAGAATAACAAAACCGTGAAATATAAATCATATTTATATTTTTTTGATGTAATTAAAATAATTCCATTCAATCCAAAATACAAATCAATGATTCTACCAATCATCAAAAAAAAGAAAACATATACACCGGCTAAATATTCAACTGGTAAAAAAGAAAAGAAATCGTCCCTATTAATCCAAATTAAAGAAAATAAAAATAAGGCAAAGATTAAGGACATAGAGCTAACTTGTTTATAAAGCTTATCCATTGCTACCATCTCTCTCTCTTTCCAATAGATAGGAACTAAAGGTGCAGTAGTTCTAATTAATGATCTATATGGAATCTGAATGGCACTAATCAAGAACAAAATCATGGTATACACACCCGTTGCCTCAAGACCTTTTAAAGCAGCTAACATAAGTACATCAACAGAAACAACAACCAACGCACCTAAAGAATTCAAATAATTATATAGGCTGAAATTAAGAATAACTTTTTGAAATTTTTTGGGTATTGAAATACTTGAAAAATCAACAGATAATTCTCCTTTCCTTAATAAATAAACAAGTAAAATCAGGGTAGGTCCAAAATGAGAAATAGCAAATAGATACAAAAAACTATTAAAACTAATGATCTTCACCCAATAGCATAACAAGAGTATCAATAAAAGAATTCTTAAGCCGAATTCATTTACAAAAACGGGTAAAATATTCTTTTTGAGCCCCCGCATGTAATTTTCAAACAAAAGAAAATAAACGGTTGCAAAACCAATAGGCAGCACCAAATAATAGTAATCAACAAATAAACTAGACTTATCCCAATAGAACAATTCAATTTCTCGGCGAAATAAAACAAGTAGTAATGTCATCAGCGAAATACCGATAGTCACTAAAATAACATTCAGTAACAAAAAACCATAATGCTTCTTTTCTGAATTTCTAAAAAAAGGGAAAAACTTCCAAACAGAATATATTGCCCCAAAATTTGAAAACTGAGCCATTAAAATCCCAACAGAGTACAGTAAATTGATTAGCCCAATTTCTTCTGTTGTAAATAATAATAGAAATAGTAAACCTTTATTCAAATAACCAATAATCATACCCACATAGGAGATAATCATTGTTCCCATAGCATCTCTTTGAAGATAACCCATTTGTTATTACTTATAAATATGCGACCAACAAAACTGACGTATTGTGAAATCAATATTACAATATTCAGATATTAAAACTACAAATATTTCAACACTATTTACCGTGTCATTCTTTTACTACCTTCTGCTGGTTGTTTATTTAAAAACAAAAAATGTATCATCCCTTTCAAATAACCTAGGCCGTATGAAATATGTAAAATAGGAAAGGTTTTGGCAATAGCCCAAAAATCTAAATCAGAATGCGCTTTCTTTATACGAGAACTAGTAAACAAAACCAAAATAATATAAAATAAAAGAGGTACATTAGAAATCCCCCCTAAAACTCCACCCAAGAGCCAACTTGAAAATGCCAATATAAGATATAAAACAAATAAAGGCGGAACCATTTGACGGATCGTTGTTACGGCCTTATGTTTTTTATTTACATAAACTTTCCAATACCCATATTGATTAAATTGATTCCAGAGTTTATTATAATCACCACGAACATAATATTTTAAAGATATGGATGCGTCAAAATAAATTTTACCTCCAGCTTTAGTAACTCGATAATTAAAATCATCATCCTGATTACGTATTAAATTTTCATCAAAATAACCCACTTTATCAAAAACCCAACTTGGGTACATTGGACTTGTTACTGTGTCTGTAAACCCAGATTTTGATAGCGTCCTGAAATTCCCAATTCCCATTCCTAGTTGAGTTCCCATCGCCTGAGCAATGATTTTACCTGTATTATTAATATATTCATTAAAAATACGACCGCCCACTCCCCAAATAGAAGAATCAGATCGTAGGATATTCAAACTATTTTGAATGTAATTCGAAGAAATAATATGACGTGCATCCACTCTTTGTACAAAGTCACAATTTTGTGCCTTTACTCCCAAATTAAATGCAAAAGGAGTTGTTTGATGTACATTATCAAGTAAAACTAAGTGGGGATAAATCGTTGCCAATTCTTTAACAATATCACGAGTTCCATCGTTACTCATTCCATCTACAATAAACGTGGTAATCTCAACATCCGGTTCTAGGACTGAATTATAGATTGCCTCAATACATTCCTGAATATATGGAGCCTCATTTCGGCAAGGAACAACTACTGATACTTTAATCATTCTTTTTAATAATTGGTGGTAGATACAATAATGCACATGCCCAGAAAGTGAAAAATACAATTCCGCTTTGTCTCTGCAAAATGGATTCAAAGAGACTATTAAAAGCTAAACTTAATACCAAAATTAGTAAAACCCAATTTCTATTTTTGATCGCAGATCTAATAATAAAAAACAGAAGTAAAACAAATACAAGTATTCCAATTATCCCAATCTCAAGAAATGTCTGTAAAAACTGATTATGCGGATTATAATTAAATTCAGCTAAAGAGTTCAAACCATAAGACTCCAACTTTTCTGACAAATAAAAATCAACATTTCCAGTTCCAACTCCGAAAGGATTTTGCATAATCAAAATGGTTGTTGTAGTCCACATAATTAATCGCACCTCATTCCCAATCAAATATCTATTTGCATTTTGCAGAAAAGCTTCAGGATTACTTAAATAAGTACTTATCGATTCAAATGTATAATAAAAATCATACTTAAGATTTGTACTTAACACAAAGATTATAAGGATTAAAAAAAGCAACATTAAACTTGAAATCGCCATTTTTAAACCATACTTTTTATAAACTATGAACCAAGAAATTGCACCTGCCAAAAGAGCAAAAGACAGTAACGCTGATAACGATAGTGTAAATGCAGTCATTAACGACGCAAAAACTAAAAAAACAATGAGCGTAAATCTGTTAAACCCTTTCCATTTACTTCTAAAACCATAGACCATTAATGCCATTCCTAACATCAGATACATGGCAAAATAAGTTGGATGGTGAATGTATGAAAAAAGCTGTATACACTCCGTAAGATCAGCATGTGGCAAACATTTAACCACCTTTAAAATTCCTAAAAAAGAGACAACAACCAGACTTACCAAATAGGAAAGAACAGGTATTCTCCAGAAAATAGTGAAGCTAGGTCGAAAGCTGAAAATGATTGGTAGAAGGATAAAAGAGAGCTTATACTCCAAGTATGACTTCGCAATCGAAGGGAATAACGTAAAATAGCTTCCCCCAAGATAAACTAGGTAAAGAGCGATAAATAACCAATTTACTGGATTCGATTTCCAGATAATTTGCTTTTTAAAAACGCCAATTAAAGTTACAATAAATAGAAATATAAAACCTAAAGCAATCTGTTTAGGAAAAAGAGTCTGAAGTATAGCCACAGATGCCAACGCCGCTGTATAACAATCAGAGATACTTATTTTTTTTAATAGATTCATTTCTACTTTGTACTCAAATTATGATAAATGCCAACCAATTTTTCTTTTTCAATACTCCAATTAAATCGCTCCAAAACAGCTTTACGCCCATTTCTACCCATCTCTTGAGCTCTTATATCATCTTGCAAAATTGTTCCGTAGGCTTTAGCAATCGCTTCAGGATCTTTTGGGTTAACAGTTATCCCGCAATCACAATCTGCTATAATCTCTTCCCATAAAGGAAAGTCTGATGCAATTACAGGAATTTCAGCTAACATATACTCGTATAATTTGATCGGTAAAGAGTCCAAATAATTGATTTGAGGATATAAGGTTACCATTCCGATTTTTGATTGATTTAAAATGTCAACTATTTCTTTTCTCCCGACATAACCGTAATCATTGACATTTTGCCAACCATCCTGTAACATAACCTCTTCTCTAAATGATTCTGGTGAAAATTTTCCCGCAAGATTTAATCGAATATTTGGACTAAAGCTTAATGATTGCACCAATTCTCTAATCCCTCTAATTTCTGTCAGCCCACCAATATAACAAACCTCGTTTTTTCGTTCGCCCCAAGGAGAAGGAGATGTATTCTCTTCCAAAATCGGATAATTACAAATATCCGTGCATTCAGGATTGATTTTCACAAAGCGCTCCTTAATTGTTGGTGTAGCAACAACTACATGAGACAATCTCTTAGTAACATAATTCTCATACAATTCAAAAGCTTTCGAAATAAGCGGACGAACGAGCGAAGGAATCCAATATTTTCCAGAAATCTGTCTAGGTACATCTTCGTGTGCGTCGTAGATAACTTTCTTGCCTCTACGCATCAATTTCAATCCATAAGGCAATAGCTCGGGATCATGAAAATGATAAATATCGGCATCTATATCCAAAGCCATTTTATAGACCTCCTTGGTCGTTGACAACATCCGTTTAAATCGATTTGTTGTCTTTAAATTAAAACTATGAATACGAACACCTTTTTCTACACGAGATGTAGTATTAGGAACAACAAAATGCACTTCAAATCCAGCTTGAGCTAGACTGACACATTCTTTATGAAATATGCGTGTATCCGTATCTGGATGAACGCTAGATATATGGCAAACTTTAATTTTATCTGACATGCTAATTTGCTTACCACTCGACCTCAAAAAGTTCTTCCCATTTTGCTATATTGAAAAGCTTCCATTTCGTTTTAAGATCAAGTTTCCTTAAATTAAATTTTTCTTTATCCAATACTAAATCAAGAATTGAAGATTGGTTAATGACTCTTTGCATCTCTTCCAAATGATTATCTAACCAAGTTTTTTCAGGAGCAGCAAACCCTAATTTATCCTTACGCCATGCGACCTCTTTAGGAAGAATTTCATTCACAGCATTACGAAGAATATTTTTGGTCCACCCTTCTTTAATCTTATATTGGTTAGGCAAAGATACAGCTAATTCTACACATCGATAGTCTAAAAATGGTAAACGTGTCTCCACAGAATTAGCCGTTGAATTCTTGTCTTCGTATTTAAGTAGATGTGGAAGCTGTGTTTTTTTTATTTCTAAACGTTGCAAGGATATTAAATCCGTATAGGTAGAGGTTATTTCTTTTAGAATTTCAGATTTGAAATTATTTAAAACTTCTTTTTTGATGAAAGAACTACGCCTCTTCAAATACCACATTCGTAAAGGATAATTAGTAAAGTACAAATAATAAGTTAACATCTCTTTCCTTGACAATCCAGAATTACTTGAAGATTTCATGAAGCCTTTCCACTTTGCCACAAATCCTTTCTGCTCTAAAAGATAAGCCGGATAGTATCTAGAATAGCCTAATAAGGTTTCATCGCCTCCTTGCCCATCCAACATAACAATACAATTAAGTTCACGCGCTTTCTGAAGAACTAAATATTGCAAAACTATAGATGGACTACCAAAAGGTTCCTCTTGCACCGCCACAACTGTATCGACTACATTTTTAAAATCCTCCACTGTAGGCTCTAATGTATTCAACTCCGAGTCCGTGTGCTTAGCTACCATTTCGGCATAGAAACTTTCATCTAAACGCTTTTCTGTAGCCTTTGCATGTATCGCTTTTATAGTCTTACCCGATTCTGATGCTAAACTAGCCGCCATGGCCGTGATAGTTGAACTATCTAATCCGCCACTAAGGCAAGTCCCGACTTCGACATCACTTCGCATACGAATAGTCACTGCGTCTTTTAGTTGTCGACTATACAGTTCAACAGCTGTTTCTTGGCTAATGAATCTCCTATCTCTATCAATTTCAATATCGTAATATTGAGATATAGATTTTGTGTGATTTGATAAATCATACACCAGATTATGTGCTTGCTCTAGCTTAGTTATCCCTTTAAAAAAGGTGTAATTTGAAAATTCCTCTGCACCTGTAATTAGGTATTCTAGCAAAACCTGCTGATTGACCTTTCGTTTTTTTAAAAAAGGTAGAAGTTGCTTAATCTCTGACCCAAAAACGAGTTTTTCGTCATCTTCAAATATGTAAAATGGTTTAATTCCAAAACGATCTCGGCTGCAGAAAAGTAGATTTTTTGCTTTATCGTATAAAACAAAACTCCACATTCCATTAAATTGCTTTACACAATCTTCTCCCCAACAATCATACGCTGCAAGAATCACTTCGGTATCGGATTGTGAATGGAAGGTGTAACCTTGCTGAATTAAATCTGATCGTATTTCAATATAGTTGAAGATTTCACCGTTAAAGGTAATAACGTATTTATCTTTCCAATGCATCGGCTGATGTCCATCAGGTGATAAGTCCAAAATCGCTAATCTACGGTGTCCAAACGCAAAGTTTTCGCCATAATAAAACCCCTCTCCATCTGGACCGCGATGGGAAATTAAATCATTTGTTGACACTAAAATTTCCTCAGAAATATCACTATTTTCTTTAGAAATAATACACGTTATTCCACACATAACACTCTTAATAATAAGGGTGAAGATAACTATTTATCTGCACCGACAATAAAATCCCGATTAGTCCTTAAAACTTTCATCATTTAGATAATTACTAAAACATATCATCAATAATATAGTAATGATCCAACCACCAGACAAAAGTAAAGTAAGTATATTGCCAGAACTTAACAAAAGTATAGGATAGGCATTAAGCGCAATAAATATTTTTTTATTTCCGCTGAAAATATACTCCAATAAAAACAAGAAAAGACTAATAAATACACAAGAAACGATAAGACCTGGTACACCAAAATTAGAATATCCTCGCATGAAAGAAGCAACGTTTACAGTTCCTGTCAATCCTCTACTGATGAATGATGGTCTTAATAAAGGATACAATTCAGAACTATAATCATGATATTCTGTCCCCCTTAATTTGCTAATTAAACGATAACCATTCCCATATAAAAAAGGGACTTTACTTGGAATGACGTCAAACCATCCGCTAACCATCTCCCCAGGAACAACCATAATACGTCTAGCTATTCCGATTGTATATCTGACAGGTGCGTTGTATTTATTTTGAGCATCAACCCCCTTTATTTCTGTCGTATTATTATGACTTTTTGTGTCCGATTTTTGCTTAAATTTACTTCCGAAGCCAACAAGCGTAAAGATGATCACTGTCGAAATTAATAGAAAAACACTTGTTTTTAAATACTCTTTCTTAATCAGTAGTAATATGATTAAAGGCGTCAAAAGGTTAAGTATATAACTCTTCTGTAGCATAGCTAATGCATAAAAACAAGAGGTGATTAACAGGATGTAAAACAATTGCTTCTTGCCCTTCAAATAAAGAACAAGCAAGGTAAATGGTAATATTGCTTTTAAATTCCAACCTGATAAGTATATCTGAAATTTAGGTGTAAGCTCATACACATTTGCCCTCAAGTCATTAAACTCACTTAAGGTAGTTTGACTAGTCAATTGAAGAATAGGCAAACCTCTAGAAAAAATAACATCAAGAATAAAAATGCCAATTCCCAAAGCAAATAAGCCATAAGTTAAACCCCTTTCTCCAACATTCATTTTAAGCCCCTGCAATTTAAACCTATCTATTGGAAGGTATCTTTTAAATAAAAAGTAAGAAACGTAAGTAGAAACGATAATAATAACTAGTTTATCTAAATATTTCACACCTGACATCCAACAAACACCAAAACATAAAATAAATAGTACAATTGAATAAAAGGTTAAGCCAATATTCTCTTTAAATATCTTCATTAATAAGTTGATTTTGGTAAATACGTATCGTTTTTGCTATAAGTAATCCGTATATAGAATACATCACGACTTCTAGGAAAACTAACGAATAAATAAATTGGTCAAAATTACTATGCTCAAACATAAAAAAAATCAACATCACTAAAAAATTTGCAACTTGCCACCCGGCATTAACCTTCAATTTTTCAAAAACTATAAAGACAGACGATAATGGTGAAACAATTAGTTTAATTGCATAACTCCAAACAAGGACTTCTGTTATTTTGCCACTCATCAGCCACTGCTCCCCAAAAATGAAGACAAAAAGTTGTGTGCCAAAAAAAGAAATAAATATGCACATTATTGCACTTACTCCTACAAGAAGAAACAACAACTGATAAAATCTCGTCTCAATGGAAAGCCTTTTATGAAATTTTTCGGTAAATTCCTGTAAGATAACTTGTGAAACACTTGCTGCAATCAATGCCAATGGTAGCGCCAACATTTGTCGACTCAAATCTAATTGACCTGTAATCTCTGAACTGAATAACGTCGATACCATAATAACAGGTAAATACATCGTGATGGTACTAAGAATATTCGGTAAAAAACTTATTAATGGAAACTCTTTATATCTCTTAAATACACTAGGTACTTTACCAAAAATACTTCTCGTAATTTTTCCACCTGACTTTAGATATTGAAATAAAAATGTTAAGAAATTAACAAAATCACCAAAAACAACACCTCCATTAAGTCCCCATCCCAGACTTCCAAGCCCGCTACCTACTTGCACGATTCCTTCAGCAGACCTTCTAGAAATCTTATTAATACTAATCATTTTGAACTGCTTCTTACGAATCAGCCAATTTGTAAAAACTAGATTACAAGAGTTTAAAAAAATACTAAATGGTAAAAGCCATATCCAAACCTTAAAGCTAAGGTTTAAATCATATTTGGTAAGAAGTCCTTCACCAAGAATCATAAATATAAAAGCAATAACAATACTGTTAATAGCCGAAACCCCAATAGTCCCAAGCGTTAAAGCCATTGCATCTTCATCTTCTTCAGGAAGAACAATTGCATTTTGATAATTCAGATTAACTATTACACAAACAATGGAAACGATAGAGAAATAGACGGCCATAACTCCAAACTCTTCCGGCGTAAACCAACGTCTTAAAAGAGGTTGCAATAGAATCGGAATCAGCTGAGAAAGTACTGTACCAAAAATTAATTGGAAAATACTCACCCAAAAACTAGAAAGTTTTCTACCTCGAATCCCTCTTAACATTTTTTTAATCATCAATAAAAATATTTCACCCCTCCTATATTTTACTACATGGTTTTCAATGCCCTCATCAAGTGAAAATTAGCTACTAGCTAATTCGACAGAATAATTCTTAGAAAACCTTAAATAAAAAGCAATATTTACGATCATCATCAAAGACTGAAAACACACCAATACTCGCAATGTCAAACGGAAACCTTCTTCTGAACAGCCAAAAAACATTGGTAAAGTACCAAATAAAATAACTTGCCCAACAGAATGACACAATCCTATAATAAACATCTCTTTTTGCCTATTAATCACAAAAGACAATTGAGAAAGTGGCGAAACCAAGAAATTAAAAAGAAAATACAACACCATGATTTGGGAATAAGTTCCAGCTATGGTCCAAGCATCTCCTAAAAAAACAGTAAAAATCGTAGGTGCAAAGAAATACAAAATAGTAAATGGTACAATAGCAATCCCAAACAAAATAAACATCATTCTTTTCACAAATGTATAAATAGGCTCTCCGTTATGAACCATCTTGGATACTTTATTAAAAAAAACTTGTGAAATAGAAACACCAATAAGAGTTATTGGGACGTTTAATACCATTAAAGAATAAGAATAAAGACCAAATATTTCTTTACCAAAATACATTACTACAAAAAACGCAATTAGTAAATCACGCCCCAAATCACTTAAACTATGAGGGAGATTTATAAGAGGAAAATGCTTATATTCTTTCACTAAAACTAATTGTTTAGCCTTAGAAAAATGAGGGAGATAAACTGTCTTTCTAGTTAAATACTCTTTTACAAAACGAATAGATGCGAAGATATAAGCTAATACTGTTCCGAGTAGCAACCCTAAACTCCCCATCTTTAAATACGCAAATCCTAGTTTAAAAACATTCGACAAAAGTGAATTTAATATCCGAGAGCGACTAATAAATTGAAATGTATTATTACGAATAGACCAATTCGTTCCAAGATTAATCATAATACTAAAGAAAGAACCAACAAGTACTAATATAACAAACCAAACATTAAACCAATTAAACGGTTGGATAAACAACCAAATCACACCAACAATTGAAGCTACTATGCTTACAACGGTCGCTATTCGAACTGAAATACGATACAATAAAAAAGAATGAGATTCTTGCTTAGGTAGTGGTAGAGTGTATTCAAAACGAGCTGTTCCAATACCAATAATAAAACCCGATACACGAAGAAATAAACTCAAATCGGCCATCTCCTCAACAGAATAGATTCGAGATAAAATAGGTAGGAAAATATAATTTAAAAGCTGAGAGACAATCGTTCCGGAAACCAATATTGATAGAGACTTAACGAAATCGCTTTTAGAAAATTTAGACAACATAATAAATTATACCACTTATTAATATGTCCTTTTAAACATATCCTTAATACCATCATTAAAGAGAATACAATTGCCATAACCTAATTCATGCGTTGTTGCAGATATATCAGCTAAAGAGTTACGTACATCCCCTATCCGGTCTGGTCCATACTTAACAATAGAATTAGCATTAAATAAACCATCTATCTTCAAACGTTCACGTATAGCGTCAATAATTTGATTTAACGAAAATGATTCTCCGCATGCAACATTGAACACGGATCCATAAGCTTTAACATTACTTGTGGTCAAAGCCAAAACATTTGCTTTAACAGCATTTTTTACGTAAGTAAAATCGCGAGTTTGTTCACCATCGCCATTCACAATAATTTCTTTTCCATTAACCATCGCGTCAACAAAACGAGGGATCGCTGCGGCATAAACTCCATCTGGGTTTTGTTTAGGTCCAAAAACATTAAAATAACGAAGTCCAATTGTTTCAATTCCATGCAAACGATGATAAACCTTAGCATACTCCTCGTTTAAATGCTTTGTAACAGCATAAGGACTCAATAAATTCCCTTCTGAACCGATGGTTTTTGGAGAAACCGTAGAATCACCATAAACAGAACTCGAAGAAGCATAAACAAAACGCTTAACTCCTTTATACTTGGCAGCCCTAATCATATTCAGAAAACCCGTCGCATTAACTTCATGTGTCATCTCTGGAAATTCAATAGACCTAGGAACAGAACCTAATGCAGCTTGATGAGAAATGGCATCTATCCCATCAACAGCTCGTAAACAATCCTCATAAATACAAATATCCCCTTCGATAAATTCAAAAAGGGGATTTTGCAAAAAATATTCTAGATTATAAAAAAAACCAGTTGATAAATTGTCTAATACTCGAACAAAAGCTCCTTTAGCTAACAGTTCTTCGACCAAATTAGATCCGATGAAACCAGCACCGCCGGTTACCAATATTCGTTTACCTGACAATTCCATATTACTTCGCGTAATTAACGGCTCTTTTTTCTCTAATTACAGTTACTTTAACTTGACCAGGATAAGTCATTTCTGTCTGTATACGCTGTGAAATAGCGAACGAAAGTTCTTCCGCACGTAAATCAGTCACTTTTTCAGCTTCTACTAATACTCTTAATTCACGACCTGCTTGAATTGCATAAGACGAAGAAACACCATCGTAAGATAAAGCTAAAGCCTCTAATTCTTTAATACGCTTTATATATGATTCTACAATCTCTCTACGTGCTCCAGGACGAGCTCCTGAAATAGCATCACATACTTGAACGATAGGAGCAATTAAAGTAGTCATCTCAATTTCGTCGTGGTGTGCACCAATCGCATTCAATACATCGCCTTTTTCGCCATATTTCTCAGCCAACTTCATCCCCAGAATAGCATGTGGTAATTCAGGTTCTTCATCTGGCACTTTACCGATATCGTGTAAGAGACCTGCTCTTTTAGCTAATTTCACATTCAATCCTAATTCTGATGCCATAATTGCACATAAATTGGCAACTTCACGGGAGTGCTGCAATAGGTTTTGCCCATACGAAGAACGATATTTCATACGTCCAACCATGCGCGTTAATTCAGGATGTAAACCATGAATACCTAAATCGATACAGGTTCTTCGACCTGTTTCTGCAATTTCCTCATCTAACTGTTTACGTGTTTTAGCAACCACCTCTTCAATACGAGCAGGGTGAATACGACCATCAGAAACCAATTGATGTAGAGCCAATCGTGCAATTTCACGACGAACAGGATCAAAACAAGATAAAATAATAGCTTCTGGAGTATCATCTACAATAATCTCAACTCCGGTAGCAGCTTCAAGCGCACGTATGTTACGACCTTCACGGCCAATAATACGTCCTTTTACTTCATCAGAGTCAATATTGAAAACAGAAACCGCATTTTCTACAGCTTGTTCGGTTGCTACACGTTGAATTGTTTGAATAACAATTTTCTTCGCTTCTCGATTCGCGTTCAGCTTCGCTTCTTCAGAAATCTCCTTGATATGAGCCATAGCCGCTGTACGCGCCTCATCCTTCAAACTTTCCATCAAGCTATTCTTAGCTTCTTCAAGACTCATTCCAGATATTTTGGATAACTCTTGAACTTGCTTTAAATGCATCTTATCAACTTCAGATTGACGGGCCTCTATAGCTAATAATTTAGATTCAATTTCTTTAAACTCTACTTCTAAAGATTTTTCTTTTCGTCCAAGCTCCTCAGAACGTTGATTTAAAGCCTTTTCTTTACTTTTAGTGCGATCTTCAACAGATTGAACTTTTCGTTCACGCTGCTTAATCACTTCTTCATGCTCTTCTTTTAGTTTTAAAAACTTTTCCTTTGCTTGAAGAATTTTTTCTTTTTTGATGGCTTCTCCTTCCATCTCAGCATCTTTCAATAACTTCTGAGACTTGGATTTTAGCGCTGTGTTTTGCAATATAAACACAACTACTGCACCACCAATAATTCCAATTAATAATCCGATTATTAAATTCATTTAGCTTACCATTAGTTAATTTGTGGCAAGAAAAGAGTCTAATTAGATTTAGATTTCGTTACTTAAATCAAACGACAAAGCTAAGTCTTCCAAAGCTTTTTCGATAGTAGAATAATCTGGTTCAGATGGTTGCACATTACTAGAAACCGTTTTTGTGGCTAGCTGCAATGCCGTCATAGCAATCAAATCCTGCGTATCTTTAACCGCATAATTTTCTTGCAACATCTTTATTGAGCGATTTATCTCCTCGGCAGCTTGCAAAACACGTTTTTTTTCCATTTCCGTAACCGTTAATGGATATGTTCTACCTGCAACTACAACCTTGATTGACTCCTTGCTCATTAATTATTTTTTTAACTGATTTAAACAGTAATCTATTTCTCCAACTAGAGCATCGATTTCTTCACCTGTCAAAGATTTAACTTGAACAGATTCTTCCACGATTTGCACATTTTTCATCTTCGTAAACTCCAATTCTTCTTGAAGTTCAACAATTTGTTGCTCTAATAACGTATTTTTTTTTGACAAATCAGTTATCAAAGCTTCAAAATCCTCTTGTTTTTTTATTGAAATAGCTAATTGGCTACCCAACTCTTGGATTTTATCTACCAATAATTGCTTTTTAGAAGCAATATCTTGAATAATATGTTGAATTTTCTCGTTCATGGAATAATTACGTTATACAAAAGTAATACACTTCAGATTATCTACAATACTTTTCTTCTATTTTGCACAATTCATTTACAAAAATAATTAGTATACTCATTTTCTGTTAAATTTGAGAATGGTTAAGAAACTCGTCATTATTGTATTTACCTATCTTTCCTTAAACTTATATTCGCAAAATTCAAATGAATTAATTGCAAATCCAGTGAATATCCCTCTTAAACTAGCAGGGAATTTCGCGGAATTAAGAGCAAATCACTTTCATATGGGAGTTGACATCAAAACGCAAGGGAAAGAAGGTGTACCTATATTCTCCGTTTTAGATGGTTATGTATCAAGATTAAAAATATCTAGTTTTGGATATGGAAAAGTAATCTATATCGATCATCCAAATGGCACAACATCAGTTTACGCTCATCTACAAAGACTTGCACCCAAACTAGACAGTCTACTAAGATCATATCAAAAAGAACAACAAAGCTGGGAAATCGAACTATTCTTTGAAAAAGATCAATTAATAATTTCAAAAGGAGAATTGATTGCATACTCCGGTAATACAGGAGGAAGCACTGCCCCACATCTACATTTTGAATTTCGAGACACTAAAACAGAACACGCCCTCAATCCTCTATTACAAGGTTTGAAACTAAACGACACCCGAAAACCTGAAATAAAATCGTTGAAATTATTTGGAGTACAAAACGAGGGGTATATCATTCCTGGAAAATCTTTAACAGTCCCAATCATCAAAAATAAAGACGGAGACTTATCCATAAAAAACGATACATTGATAATTCAAAAAAACTATTTCCCTAAAAATGGTGGAATTGGAATTGCAGTCGATGCCTTTGATAAATTAAATGATGCTGAAAACATTTGTGGACTATATGGTGTTTCTTTATTCGTAAATGGAGAACTAAAATTTGGTCATGAAATGAATGAGATCTCATTTGACCAATCACGTCTAATAAATACGCATCGAGATATCTCAGAGACCTCAAAAAATATACACAAATTATTCAGAACTCAAACAAACCCGCTAACTATATATAAAACCTCAAACTTGGGATATCTATCTTTTGAAGACAATGAACAATATCTGAATATTGAGATATTAGGATACGATGAAAGACACAATAATGTCTGCTTACAATTTGTAATACAACTAATAGGCGAAGAAAATTGTATTGATCCATTTCTACAGCAGATCTACAACCATCCAAAAGATTCTTTTATTCTAAAGAATGAAAACATCACATTTAAAGTAAAAGCAAATACCTTTTATGAACCCACAAAAAAGACAAACAAAAAGAATTCAATCTGCCAAACAAATCACCTCATTCAAAATTACTATGACATAGAATATTTAGGAACATATGACGATTTAACATCTAAAAGATACCTAGCAGTTGGAACAAAAAGTTTAAAAACAAATTACTTTAATGGGTACTATACAGCCAAAGCAAACGTCATTGGAGATATAACCTTAAAAATAGACACCTTATCACCAAACATAACGTGGATTCCTAAAACCAACATAAACAACCTAAATCAACTTATATTTGAAATAGCAGATTGGGGTTCTGGCATCAAAACCTATTACTTATATATTAATGATGAATGGACGATTTTTGAATATGAGTACAAGAACAAAAGACTCTTTTCCTATGAAAATAAAACATTGCCTCCAAACACTAAAATGAGATTAGAAGTAATAGATAATTGTAATAACATAGCGGTTTATGAGAAAATAATAAACCGCCAAAATTAAAACCTATGCTTCGGAAGTAGGTCCAAAATTCATTCTAGGAACTGGATTTGTATCTACTTCTTCAATCATACCAAAAACTTGTTCATAGTGGTGTATATTATCAGCTAAAGCACGTAATAAACGTTTAGCATTTTGTGGAGTCATAATTACACGCGAGCGTACTTTTGCTTTTTGAACTCCCGGCATCATCTGTACAAAATCCGCGATAAATTCCCCTGGTGAGTGAGTTAATATAGCCAAGTTTGAATAAACTCCTTGCGCCATATCTTCGGATAATTCGATATTTATTTGTTTTTCTTGATTATTTTGCTCCATCTTCTTTTTATTAAAAACAGTCCTAATATACATTTAAAAACACAAAAAGGGGAACATTACTGCTCCCCTTTTTTAAATATTTCAAAATATTTCTATTTCTCTATAGTTTCTCCTTTATTAATATCAGAAACGACAATCTTTTGGAAACGTCTAACCCCTGTTCCAGCAGGAATTAAGTGACCTACAATTACATTTTCTTTTAATCCTAAAAGGTGATCTTCTTTACCAGCTAAAGCAGCCTCATTTAACACTTTCGTTGTTTCCTGGAACGAAGCCGCAGAAATAAACGATTGCGTTTGAAGAGATGCACGTGTGATACCTTGTAACAACGGTTTAGATGTTGCAGGAACAGCGTCACGAGCAATTACTAAAGCTTTATCCGTACGTTTCAATTGTGAGTTCTCATCACGAAGCTTACGAGCTGTAACAATTTGACCTGGTTTCAAAGTAGAAGATTCACCAGCATCAACAACAACTTTTTTACCAAATAACGAATCGTTCTCTTCCATGATATCTGCTTTATGAACAGATTGTCCTTCCAATAAACGCGTATCCCCTTGATCGATAATCTCCGCTTTTAACATCATTTGACGTACGATAACCTCAAAATGTTTGTCATTGATTTTCACACCTTGTAAACGGTAAACCTCCTGGATCTCATTCACTAAGTATTCTTGAACAGAAGTAGGTCCAGAAATATTTAAAATATCATTCGGTGTAATTGCACCATCTGATAAAGGTTGCCCAGCGCGTACAAAGTCATTCTCTTGAACCAAGATATGCTTAGAAAGCGGAACTAAATATTTACGAACTTCACCTGTTTTAGAAGTTATGATAATTTCACGATTACCACGTTTGATTTTACCATATTCAGCAATACCATCAATTTCTGATACGATGGCAGGGTTAGAAGGATTACGTGCTTCAAATAATTCAGTTACACGTGGTAAACCTCCTGTAATATCCCCAGTTTTACCAGCTTTACGTGGGATTTTAACTAATATCTTACCAGCAGTAATAACTTCACCTTCTTTAATAGAAATGTGAGCATCAACAGGTAAAGAGTATTCGCGTAAAATCTCTTTTGTTTTAACATCTACAATATGTATTGCAGGGTTAATCTTTTTATCACGAGATTCAGTAATAACTTTTTCGGAGAAACCAGTTTGCTCATCGACTTCTTCACGGAAAGTAATTCCTTCCTCAATACCATCAAAAACAATCTTACCAGCCACTTCGGCAATAATTACCGCGTTATATGGATCCCATTTAACAATCTGATCACCTTTCTTAATGTCTATGTTATTTTCAACAACTAATTCAGAACCATAAGGAATGTTAGCTGTCATCATAACAACACCTGTTTTAGTGTCAGTTATTTTCAACTCCGCTGAACGACCAACTACAATCTCAACTGGAGCTCCATTAGCATCTTGCCCTGTAATAGTACGTAATTCATCAATTTCTAATCGACCAGAAGCTTTCGCTTTTAAATCAGATTGATCAGCAATGTTCGATGCCGTACCCCCTACGTGGAACGTACGAAGCGTCAACTGTGTACCTGGCTCACCAATAGACTGTGCTGCAATAACACCAACTGAATCACCTTGAACAGCGATACGGTGAGTTGAAAGGTTACGTCCGTAACACTTAGAACAAACTCCGCGGCGCATTTCACATGTCAATACAGAACGAATCTCCACTTCTTCGATACCAGCAACTTCAATTGCTTTTGCTTGCTCTTCTTCAATTAATTGTCCTGCGCTAACTATCAACTGATCAGACTCTGGAACAAATACATCATGAACTGAAGTACGCCCTAAAATACGATCATATAACGATTCAACGATTTCGTCATTTTTACGTAATGCTGTAGCATTTAATCCACGTAATGTCCCACAATCATCAACATTGATAACAACATCTTGAGCAACATCAACCAAACGACGAGTCAAGTATCCTGCATCCGCAGTTTTAAGTGCTGTATCGGCCAAACCTTTACGAGCACCGTGAGTGGAAATAAAGTATTCTAATACCGAAAGTCCTTCTTTAAAGTTAGACAAAATCGGGTTTTCAATAATCTCTTGCGATGACGCCCCTGATTTCTGAGGTTTTGCCATCAAACCACGCATACCTGATAACTGACGAATTTGCTCTTTCGATCCACGTGCACCAGAATCGTACATCATGTAGATAGAGTTGAACCCTTGGCGGTCAGTTTGTAACTGATCCATCAAAGTTTGCGTCAAACGTGAGTTTGTATGCGTCCAGATATCAATAATCTGATTGTAACGTTCATTATTGGTAATAAGACCCATGTTATAGTTCATCATTACCTCTTGAACTTCACCTTCCGCTTTATTTACCAATTCTACTTTTTCCTTAGGAATGATAATATCATCCAAGTTGAAAGATAAACCTCCTTTAAAGGCCATTGTATAACCTAATTCTTTGATTTCGTCCAAGAATTGAGCTGTACGAGCAGTACCACACACTTTTAACACATGTCCAATAATATCACGTAAAGCCTTTTTAGTCATTACATCATTAATGAAACCAGCCTCACGTGGAACTACTTCATTAAATAAAACACGACCACAAGTAGTTTCTAACATCTGAATAGTTGGAACACCGTTCTCATCTAAATCATAAGTTTTAACTTTAATATGTGCATGTAGATCTAAAGCTCTTTCGTTATAAGCTATAATTACCTCTTCTGGAGAGTAGAAAATAGAATCTTGACCTTTTACAATCTCCGTTTCTGTTGTTCTCTTTCCTTTAGTAATATAGTATAGACCCAAGACCATATCCTGTGAAGGAACGGCAATTGGAGCCCCGTTAGCAGGGTTCAAAATATTGTGTGATGCTAACATCAACAACTGTGCTTCCAAAATTGCAGCATTCCCTAAAGGTAAGTGAACTGCCATCTGGTCACCATCGAAATCGGCGTTGAATGCCGTTGTTACCAATGGGTGAAGACGAATCGCTTTACCTTCAATTAACACAGGTTGGAATGCTTGAATACCCAAACGGTGCAAAGTAGGAGCACGGTTAAGTAATACTGGATGTCCTTTCAATACACTTTCCAATATATCCCAAACCACAGGCTCTTTACGATCTACAATTTTCTTAGCCGATTTAACTGTCTTAACGATACCACGCTCAATCATCTTACGAATAATGAACGGTTTGTACAATTCAGCAGCCATATCTTTAGGTAAACCACACTCATGTAGTTTCAAGAAAGGTCCAACAACAATTACCGAACGTGCTGAATAATCTACACGTTTACCAAGTAAGTTTTGACGGAAACGACCTTGTTTACCTTTTAATGAATCTGATAAAGATTTTAATGGGCGGTTTGATTCAGTCTTAACAGCAGAAGATTTTCTTGAGTTGTCAAATAAAGAATCTACCGACTCTTGTAACATACGCTTTTCATTACGCAAGATCACCTCTGGAGCTTTGATTTCAATCAATCTCTTCAAACGGTTGTTACGTATAATAACACGACGATACAAGTCATTTAAATCAGAAGTTGCGAAACGTCCACCATCTAAAGGAACTAAAGGTCTTAATTCAGGTGGAATTACAGGAACAACTTTAACAATCATCCATTCCGGACGGTTGTCAATACGCTCTTGTGATTCGCGCATCGCTTCAACTACTTGCAAACGTTTTAAAGCTTCGTTCTTACGTTGAACAGAAGTTTCATTGCTTGCTTGGTGACGTAAATCATATGATGTTTGCTCCAGGTTCATACCTCTTAACAAATCATATAATGCTTCAGCCCCCATCTTCGCGATGAATTTATTTGGATCTGCATCCTCTAAATATTGGTTTTCTTTAGGTAAAGAATCTAAGATATCTAAGTATTCTTCTTCTGTCAAGAAATCCATACGGTCAATAGACGATCCATCTAAATTTTTAGCAATACCCGCTTGAATAACAACGTATCGCTCATAATATATGATTTGGTCTAATTTCTTAGTAGGTAAACCTAATAAGTAACCGATTTTATTTGGTAAAGAACGGAAATACCATATATGAGCTACAGGAACAACTAAAGAGATGTGTCCCATACGTTCACGACGTACTTTCTTTTCTGTTACTTCAACACCACAACGGTCACAAACGATCCCCTTGTAACGAATTCTTTTATATTTACCACAGTGACATTCGTAGTCCTTAACCGGTCCGAAAATACGCTCACAAAATAAACCATCACGTTCAGGCTTATATGTACGATAATTGATCGTTTCCGGCTTTAACACCTCACCACTTGATTGCTCAAGGATAGTCTCAGGAGAAGCCAACGAGATAGTAATCTTGTTGAAACTACTTTGTTTTTTTGGTGTGTCTTTTCTATAAGCCATCTTATGCTTGTTTCTTTAATTCAACAACTATGCTATTCAGCAAAATTAATCCAATGATACGTTCAAACACAATCCACGTAATTCGTGTAACAATACGTTGAAAGATTCTGGGATTCCTGGTTCAGGAATATTATCTCCTTTAACGATCGCTTCGTACGCTTTAGCACGACCCATTACGTCATCAGATTTAACCGTCAAGATTTCTTGTAGGATATTAGCAGCACCAAATGCTTCTAATGCCCAAACCTCCATCTCTCCAAAACGCTGACCTCCGAATTGTGCCTTACCACCTAATGGTTGTTGTGTAATCAATGAGTATGGTCCGATAGAACGTGCGTGCATTTTGTCGTCAACCATGTGTGATAATTTCAACATATAAATTACCCCAACTGTAGCTGGTTGATGGAAACGCTCACCGGTTCCTCCGTCATATAAATAAGTTTTACCAGACTTAGGAATTCCTGCTTTAACACAGTATTCGTCAATTTCTGCTGGTTCAGCACCATCAAAAATAGGAGTGGCAAACTTAACACCCATTTTTTCACCTGCCCAACCTAAAACAGTTTCATAAATCTGTCCTAAGTTCATACGAGAAGGTACCCCTAATGGATTAAGAACGATATCTACAGGAGTTCCATCTTCTAAGAAAGGCATATCTTCAGCACGAACGATATTTGCTACAATACCTTTGTTACCGTGACGACCAGCCATTTTATCTCCGACTTTTAATTTACGTTTTTTAGCAACATAAACTTTAGCCATCTTAATAATTCCGGATGGTAACTCATCTCCTACAGAAATATGGAATTTCTTACGTTTGAAAGTTCCTAATAAATCATTAGCCTTAATTGTGAAGTTATGAATAACTCGTCCAATTAATTGATTTAAATGAGCGTCTGCGGTCCAGTTCGTAGGATTAACAATTGTATAATCAATTGCAAATAAGTTCTTATTCGTAAACTTTTGCCCTTTTTTGATAACCTCTTCTCTAAAATTATTGAAAACACCTATAGATTTCTCTTCACCTACAATCTGCAATAATTTCTCAACTAATACTTCTTTTAAGGAAGCATAATCTTTATCATAGTCATTATCTAGCGCTTCTAAAATTGGTTTATCTTGCGCTTTAGCTTTACGATCTTTAACTGCTCTTGAGAACAATTTTTTCTCGATAACTACACCACGTAAAGAAGGTCCTGCTTTTAATGAAGCATCTTTAACATCACCTGCTTTATCACCAAAAATTGCACGTAACAATTTTTCTTCTGGAGATGGATCAGTTTCTCCTTTAGGAGTAATTTTTCCAATTAAAATATCTCCTTCTTTAATTTCAGCACCGATGCGAATCAATCCATTCTCATCAAGGTCTTTAGTTGCTTCTTCAGAAACGTTAGGGATATCAGAAGTTAATTCTTCCATTCCTCTCTTCGTATCACGAACTTCTAAAGTATACTCATCAATATGAATTGAAGTAAAGATATCTTCACGAACAACACGCTCAGAGATTACAATCGCATCCTCAAAGTTATATCCTTTCCATGGCATGAACGCAACTTTTAAGTTTTGTCCTAACGCCAATTCACCTTGTTGTGTAGCATAACCTTCACAAAGAACCTGTGCTCTTTCCACTCTATCCCCTTTCTGAACGATAGGCTTCAAGTTCATACAAGTACTTTGATTGGTCTTTTGGTACTTAGTTAAATTATAACGTTTTTCTTCCGTTTCAAAACTAACTAATTTATCATCTTGTGTCCAATCGTAACGAATAACAATCTCGTTTGCATCAACATAAGTTACAATACCTGGTCCTTCTGCATTAATTAACACTCGAGAATCACGAGCAACCAATCTTTCGATTCCTGTTCCCACAATTGGTGAATTAGGCTTCAACAATGGAACAGCTTGACGTTGCATGTTAGATCCCATCAATGCACGGTTGGCATCATCATGCTCCAAGAATGGAATTGAAGATGCTGCAATCGAAGCAATCTGATTGGCTCCAACGTCCATCAAATCTAATTGTGTAGGCTCTACAACTGGGAAATCTCCTTCATAACGAGCTTTTACAATATCCGTTAAGAAAGATCCACTAGCGTCAATTTTTGCATTAGCCTGCGCTATTGTTTTTGAATCTTCTTCCTCTGCTGTTAAATAAACAGGCTCCGTTTTCAAATCAACAATTCCGTTAGTTACCGAACGGTAAGGAGTTTCGATGAATCCTAATTTATTTACTTTAGCAAATACACACAATGAAGAAATCAAACCAATGTTTGGTCCTTCAGGTGTTTCAATAGTACATAAACGTCCATAGTGAGTATAGTGAACGTCACGCACCTCAAATCCTGCTCTATCACGTGATAACCCACCTGGCCCTAGTGCCGAAAGACGACGCTTATGCGTTACTTCCGATAAAGGGTTCGTTTGATCCATGAATTGAGATAACTGGTTCGTCCCAAAGAAAGAATTAATAACTGAAGACAAAGTCTTCGCGTTAATTAAGTCGATTGGAGTAAAAACCTCATTATCACGAACATTCATACGCTCACGAATTGTTCTAGCCATACGAGCTAAACCAACACCAAATTGCGCATATAATTGCTCTCCAACAGTTCTAACACGACGATTTGACAAGTGATCGATATCATCAACATCCGCTTTGGAGTTAATTAATTCAATAAGATATTGAACAATTAAAATGATATCTTGTTTTGTTAATACGCGTGATTCTTCAGAGTCATCAATTCCTAATTTTTTATTCAAACGGAATCGACCAACTTCACCTAAATCATAACGTGTGTCAGAGAAAAATAATTTCTCAAATACATTTTTTGCCGTTTCATAATCCGGTGGTTCAGCATTTCTCAATTGGCGATAGATATGCTCAACCGCTTCTTTTTCGGAGTTAGACGTATCTTTCTGTAAAGTATTATAGATAATAGTAAAATCAGCACTATTAACGTCCTCTTTATGCAAAATAACCGTTTTAACACCTGCGTCGATAATTAAATCAACGTGAAAATCTTCTAAAATCGTTTCACGATCTAAAAGAACTTCATTACGTTCGATGGATACTACTTCACCAGTATCTTCATCTACGAAATCTTCAACCCATGATTTTAGCACACGTGCAGCTAATTTACGACCAACTAACTTTTTCAAGTTCGGTTTCGTCGCTTTAACTTCGTCAGCTAAACCAAAGATCTCTAAAATATCTTTATCGCTTTCATATCCAATCGCACGGAATAAAGTTGTCACAGGCAACTTCTTCTTACGATCGATATAAGCGTACATTACATTATTAATATCTGTTGCAAATTCAATCCATGAACCCTTGAAAGGGATTACACGAGCAGAATACAACTTCGTTCCATTTGCGTGTCTGGATTGCCCAAAGAACACACCTGGAGATCTGTGCAACTGTGATACGATAACTCTTTCGGCACCATTTATCACAAAGGAACCTTTAGGAGTCATGTACGGAATAGTACCTAAGTACACATCTTGTACGATCGTTTCGAAATCTTCGTGCTCAGGATCTGTACAATATAGTTTCAACTTTGCTTTCAAAGGAACACTATATGTCAATCCTCGTTCGATACACTCTTCGATAGTGTATCGGGGTGGATCGATAAAGTAATCTAAAAACTCCAATACAAATTGATTACGAGTATCCGTAATCGGGAAGTTTTCAGCAAATACTTTATACAAACCTTCGCTTTCTCTGTTCTCTGGAGTTGTTTCCAACTGGAAGAACTCTTGGAAAGACTTTAATTGAATATCAAGAAAATCTGGATATTCAAAAGGAGCTTTGCTAGACGCAAAGTTAATTCTCGTTGAGATGTTGCTTGATGTTGCCAATGTCAAACTTTTTGGTTTATGAAAATGGGCATAAATGTGTTTTACACACAATTAAACGGGAATAGGCATCCCACAATCCGTGGGATGCCTTCCAAGCTTATGTGAGTTGAATTACTTAACTTCAACCTCAGCTCCAGCCTCTTCAAGAGCTTTCTTAAGACCTTCAGCTTCGTCTTTAGAAACACCTTCTTTCAAAGTAGATGGAGCAGCGTCAACGATCTCTTTAGATTCTTTCAAACCTTGACCAGTTAATTCTTTCACCAATTTAACTACAGCTAATTTGTTAGCACCACCGTTCTTCAAAATAACGTCGAACTCAGTTTTTTCAGCAGCAGCTTCACCAGCACCAGCACCACCAGCAACCATTACAGGTGCAGCAGCAGCAGGCTCGATTCCGTACTCATCTTTTAAAATTGTTGCTAATTCGTTAACTTCTTTAACTGTTAAGTTAACTAATGTTTCTGCGATTTGTTTTAAATCAGCCATTTTATTATGTATTAAAAAGGGTTCAAAAATAAATTAAATAATTATGCTCTTTCTTCAAGAGTCTTAAGGAGACCAGCAATTTTATGACCAGCTCCGGTAAGTCCAGAAACAACGTTCTTAGCAGGACTTTGAAGTAATCCGATGATATCTCCAATAAGCTCTTCTTTAGACTTGATAGCCACAAGGTTTGCCAATTGATCATCTCCAACATAAATAGCTTCTTCAATATAAGCCCCTTTTAATGTTGGTTTAGCGTTCTTTTTACGGAACTCTTGAATTAACTTCGCAGGTGCATTACCAACTTCTGAAAACAAGATTGATGTAGATCCAGCTAAAACATCCGATAAATTCTCGTAGTTTTTACCTTCAACACGCTCCATCGCCTTAGCCAAAAGTGTGTTTTTAACAACACGCATTTGGATATCTTGTTGGAAACATCTTCTTCTCAATTGGTTGATTATATCAACTGATAAGTCCGCTGTATCTGCTAAATAGAAAATATTAGCTTCTTGCAATTGCGCAGCTAAATCGTCTATATACTTTGCTTTTTCTTCTCTATTCATAGAAATACAATTTAAGCAACAACAGATTTACTATCAATTTGAATACTTGGGCTCATAGTTGCGCTCAAATAAATACTCTTGATGTAAGTCCCTTTTGCAGCAGACGGTTTCATTTTAATAAGAGTTTGGATTAACTCATTAACATTTTCTTGGATTTTACCTGCTTCGAAACTAGAACGTCCAATTCCTGCGTGGATATTACCATACTTGTCAACTTTAAAGTCAATCTTACCAGCTTTAACTTCTTCAACAGCTTTTGCAACGTCCATTGTTACAGTACCTGTTTTAGGGTTTGGCATTAATCCTCTTGGACCTAAAATACGTCCCAAAGCACCAACTTTACCCATAACTGCAGGCATAGTAATAATAACATCAACATCTGTCCAACCACCTTTGATTTTTTCGATATAATCGTCTAATCCAACATGGTCAGCTCCTGCTGCTTTAGCTTCAGCTTCTTTGTCTGGTGTACACAAAACCAAAACACGTACATCTTTACCAGTACCGTGAGGTAATGCTACAGTACCACGTACCATTTGGTTTGCTTTACGTGGATCTACTCCTAAACGAACAGAAACATCAATTGATGCATCAAACTTCGCTGTAGAAATCTCCTTTACCAAAGAACTAGCTTCTGCTAATGAGTAGGGCTTTGCTAAATCATATTTAGCAAAGATTTCTTTTCTTTTCTTAGATACTCTTCCCATAACAAATAACTATTTTTTTGATACCGGTGCTTCACCACCTTTAACAGTTACACCCATACTTCTTGCTGTTCCTGCAACCATTGACATTGCGGAATCAACAGTGAAACAGTTTAAATCCGGTAATTTATCTTCTGCAATCGTGCGTACTTGATCCCAAGTAATTGATCCAACTTTAACGCGATTCGGTTCGCCAGATCCTTTCTTTAGGTTACCAAGAGTCATGATTTGAGAAGCTGCCGGTGCTGTCTTTAATACAAAATCAAAAGATTTATCACTGTAAACAGTAATAACAACTGGAACTACTTTTCCTGCTTTATCTTGAGTTCTAGCATTAAACTGCTTACAGAACTCCATGATATTTACTCCTTTCGAACCTAAAGCAGGTCCTACTGGAGGAGCAGGATTGGCAGCACCACCTTTGATTTGCAATTTAATCAAGCCTGATACTTCTTTTGCCATTTTACTTGAATTGTGTAGTCAAACATAAATCTCACGGGAAGCTTTATTCGTGATTTCTACTCCTACGGTTAATATATTCTTAAATATCTTTTTCTACTTGCATATAGCTAAGTTCTAATAGATTTTTACGTCCAAAGATCTTAACCATAACTTTCAACTTCTTTTTCTCTTCGTTGATTTCCTCAATTGTTCCCGAGAAATTGTTGAAAGGTCCATCGATAACTTTAACAGATTCACCGATTACATAAGGAATCTTCATTTCCTCTTCGGATTCAGAAAGTTCATCCACTTTTCCTAAAATACGATTAACCTCAGATAAACGCATTGGAACAGCTTCCCCTCCTTTTTCAGTACCTAGGAAACCAATAACATTTGGAATGCTTTTGATTACGTGAGGAACCTCACCTATTAATGCAGCTTCGATAAGTACATATCCTGGAAGATATGCTTTTTCTTTACTGATTTTTTTACCATTTCGTAGTTGAAATACTTTTTCTGTAGGAATCAAAACTTGGCTGATAAAATCTTCCAGTTTCAAACGAGAGATCTCCAAGTCAAGATATTCCTTCACCTTTCTTTCTTTACCGCTAACTGCACGTACAACGTACCATCTTTTTTTGATATCTCCCATTGCTTATTTGATTATAAACTGTAAATAAAACCTAACAAACCTTTCCAGAAACCAGTAGAGCTTGCTGAGATACCTACAAAAAAGTCGATAACAAAGATGATTAATGCAATAATAATAGAGGCAATTACAACGACAATAGAGTTGCTCTGCAACTCTTTCCATGTTGGCCACGTTACGTTGTGAACCATTTCATTAATCGTTTCGTTGATATAGTTTTTAACCTTTGACACTATATTTCTTTTTTAAAAAATTGCACGGGCTGTAGGATTCGAACCCACGACCAATGGTTTTGGAAACCACTACTCTACCAGCTGAGCTAAGCCCGTGTATAAGAGGGAGGATTAACTCCCTCTTGTATATTATATCAAGGTATAATTACTCGATGATTTCAGTAACCTGTCCTGCACCTACTGTTCTACCACCCTCACGAATAGCGAAACGTAAACCTTTGTGCATTGCAATTGGTACGATCAAGTGAACGTCGATAGATACGTTATCACCTGGCATAACCATTTCACGACCGTCAGTTAAGATGATTTCACCTGTAACATCTGTTGTACGGAAATAGAATTGCGGACGGTATTTATTGTGGAATGGAGTGTGACGTCCACCTTCTTCTTTCTTCAATACGTAGATCTCAGCTTTGAAGTTTTTAGCTGGTTTTGTAGAACCTGGTTTACAGATAACCATACCTCTTTTGATTTGAGATTTGTCTACACCACGTAATAATAATCCTACGTTGTCTCCTGCTTCACCACGATCTAAGATCTTACGGAACATCTCAACCCCAGTAACAGTAGAAGTAATTTTTTCTTCACCCATTCCTAAGATTTCAACAGCTTCACCAGAGTTGATGATACCTGTTTCGATACGTCCTGTAGCAACAGTTCCACGTCCAGTAATTGTAAATACATCTTCAACTGGCATTAAGAACGGCTTGTCAGTATCACGTGGAGGCAATTCGATCCAAGTATCAACAGCTTCCATTAATTCGTTAACTGTAGCTACCCACTTATCTTCTCCATTTAATGCTCCTAAAGCAGAACCTTTGATCACTGGCGTGTTGTCTCCATCAAAATCATAGAACGATAACAATTCTCTGATCTCCATTTCAACTAACTCTAACAACTCTTCGTCGTCAACCATATCAACTTTGTTCATGAAAACAACCATTCTTGGAACACCTACTTGTTTTCCTAAAAGAATGTGCTCACGAGTTTGTGGCATTGGTCCGTCTGTAGATGCAACTACTAAGATAGCTCCATCCATTTGAGCAGCTCCTGTTACCATGTTCTTCACGTAATCCGCGTGACCTGGACAGTCAACGTGTGCGTAGTGACGGTTTGCTGTTGAATACTCAACGTGTGATGTATTGATAGTGATACCTCTCTCTTTCTCTTCAGGAGCAGAGTCAATTGAATCAAAT
>JAZQRM010000055.1:0-2436 GCA_045629585.1 Taishania sp.
TCCCGAACCAATAGCCACCAAACGATACTGCCCAGCTGCTTGATCAACCGTTGCCGAAGTGGTCGCCCAGTTGTCTGGTGACCAACCATCCAATGCGTTTGCTGTGATAGACATATTACTGTAGTTTGTACTATATACCGACGTGTTACCTGTAAACTTACGCAATTTTAGGTTATCTACGTATTTAGCTTGTCCTTGAATCATCGCCATGCCTCTAGAAATCTCTATTCGGATTTGAGAGGTGGTCACCCAATCAAACACCCAATCAAACACCCGGTCGCTGAGGCTCTCGAAGCGCCTTGTGTTTATGCGGAATCTAGTGACCCAAGCCATTTTGTTCCGATGGTTATCGGAACAAAATGGCTTGGGTCACCAGAGGATGATTTGTGGGATTTTGGAGGTGGGAAATCTGTAAAAAAACAAAACCGAGCATCAAAAAAATGATACTCGGTTTATGGTTTGGATTTTTGTTTATTACAATAAAGATTGACTTCGGTGAAGTAAAGTTTCGTGCACCAGCTAGGTATTTTAATAGATGAATTACTAAATACTATTCTGCAATACTATTCTGCAATACCAAGCTGCCATACAACTAGATTATTTTTGCTTTCCTGTAAATGTACCTTTCTAAATTTTTTCAAATCATAGACACCTACAAATTCACAATCTAAAGTGCTACATCGATTATAAAATTTATTCTTTACCACCTTTTGATAACGATACCCATCAAAATAACTTGGAGAAAAATGCACGTTTAGAATGACTGTTAAGGAAGTATCACTTATTCGACTATTTAAGAAATCGAATCCAGTAATGAACGTATAGACAGGTTTGAGTTTTTTTTGCCTTAAGGTTTCTATTCGAATAGCATCAGCTTCCAAATTAGGTTTAGTTACTCTATTAATTGCACTTTTAATGACAAAACAATCCCAATCATCAATTACATTATTATTTAGATAACTATAAATTTTAATCGAATCACAATTTGATAATTTGAAGATGTCAGACTTATTAAAACTCCACTCCTTTACTTGTAAAAGGAAATCTTTAGAAAATAAATCAGAATAGACACTATTGATGAAGCGAAAATCAGATTCATTGACAATTTTGTCATTACCCACAACCCAAAAATTATCGATTCCCATTTTGCTGACAACCTCTATCGCGAAGGTAGACGCATCATTTGATTTAAATGAAAGAATATGCTGGTGATTGGGGTTTTCGTAGCCATATTTGAATTTAAACAATTCCATTTCACTATACTTGAAACGAATGATAAACTCTTCGTTATTTTGACTTTTGATTGAATCATACATTTCATTATAAAAGTGATATGTCAAAGAGTCAAAGTCCGACAATGCAACAAAGTTTACATTGACTTGGTTAAAATCAACAGTTTGCGCTCTAATTTGAAAAATAAAGTTCAACATTAAAACAATCAAAATAACATGTTTTTTTTTCATTTTTTATTTTTCAAATTTAATTGGAGCACCTACACTTCTGGACTTAAATTCGATACGCTTTCCTTCTCTGGAAATAGTACTGACCCTTTCTTTTAAATCATAAGTTACACCAATGCTAAACACAAACCTTGTATCCCTTCCTGTTTTACCCTCTGGATTTACAATCACATTAACAGATGTGACCCCATCTACAGCTGTTGACGATAATTCATATGCATCTGCTACAGGACCATAAGTTTCATCTAATATTGAACCATCCTGATCCGTCATAAGAACTTCATCAGGCGCTCCATAATTATCACCTTTCATGTACACACCTGTAATATTTGAACCTTTTGGAGGAGCCAAATTTTCCTCTAGAGCATCTGCTCCTCCTCCACTAGATTCCATAACAATACCTCCGTTCAAATAATCAACAGGTACCCATAACTCTGTACCATGTTGACCAGAATTTGATTTCATGTCAGTATTCTTACATATTCTCTTGTAGTAATTAGTGTGGTTTCTTTTCAATTGACCGTCACTTAATGGTCGGAGACTTGGAGATTGAAATGTAGCATCCGATCTTGAACCACTATATCTTGTAGACCGATAAACATACAAATGAGTTTTATCTCTTTTCTGTCTTTCATAATCTTCTCTAAAAACAGGGTCGTTTCTAAATCTATACTTAATTTCCTTCTTTAAAGTTCTATGCCCTTTTCGCCCTCCATTACCAACTCCTGATCCTATTTCAACATATTCTCCATTAGGATCGATAAAAAAAATTGGTGAATTTAAGACAAAACAATAAGGATTAACATCAGGATAAGAAGAAGCCAACGGATCTATCGTCAACCAACGTCCCAATCTACTATCGTACATCCTCGCACCAAAATCATAAGAGTTTCCTCTTCCCTTTACCTCGTCATCCTTCTCCATGCCGTTGAATCCGTAACGATAACCTCTACTTAACGCAAACGTAGCAACCAAG